>JBOGUG010000001.1:0-8579 GCA_050696115.1 Promineifilaceae bacterium (SeqCode)
TGCGATAGCCTGAAATGATCGTCGGGCTCAACCCGGCCGCGCGCATGGCCCGGATCAAGCCCAGCAGCGGCCGGACGATGACCGCCCGCACTTCAGTCGCGTAGCCGAATGTGACGGATACTGGAAAGTAACGCGCAAGCAACACAAGGTCAGTTGGCTCGAAGTGCGGGCTCAGGCCATATTCCAATGTCACCAGCGCCAGAAGGTTGCCGGCCGGCATGCGGCTGGCGCAAGGGACAATCGGCGTCTGGGTTGGGGCCGGGGTCATCGCGGCGTCCGGCGTCGCGGCCAGGTCGAGCGCCTGCCTCTCCACCTGACCAAGGGGCGGGCTGGCTGGCGGTGGGGGCGAAGTCAGCGCATTGGCCTGAGCCGGACTCCCCGCGGCAGTTGGCAGCCGGCGCGAAGGGGCGGCCGTGACAACCTGAATCCGCCGGGTGCTCTCGGCCCCAACGTCGCAGCCGGTCGCCAGCAGCAACGCAAACATAGCCAGGAAGGCGCCCAGGGCCGGCGGCAGCTGCCAGCCTGGCGGGTCATGATAGGTGCATGGCATGGGGCGATTCTACCGCGCCGGTTGTAAAACAAAACATTGCGCGTAGCCGGAAAGCCGTTAAGATTACCAATCGGCCCGCAATATAGACGCCAGTCGGGCGAGTGGTATCCAGCGCCTTCAGGAACGAGCTGTTCTTCGTAAGAAATTCTTCTCCACGCCATATTCCCGTTCACTGGATGGCGGGAGCCAACTTGCTCCTATGGCATTATTGCGCTCCGCGCACTGGCCGCACCGTCCCTACCTGGGCGGCCGGGGCGTAAGCGAGCGGCCGGGGCTGTCTCGCCGGCCGGCCACCGTGCCAGCCTGTCGGCACGGCGGAGCGCGGCCGGGCCGTGTGGACTAGATGAGCGCCAACCTGGATCAGCTCCGCCTCTACTTAAGCCGCCAGGCCAGCAGCCCTGGCCGGTACCTGCTCGAGCAAAGCCTGATGGCGCTGTTGGGTTGGGTGCCGACGTTGGCCGGAGTTGGTCTCCGGGCGATTTTCTACCGGCTGATTCTCAATCTGGATGGCTGGGCGGCAATTGAGAATGGCGTACGCTTGCGCTTCGGCGACCACATTCGCCTGGGCGAGGGGGTGTATCTCGATTACGGTAGTTACCTGCACGCCGGCCGGTACGGCATCGAGCTCGGCGAACGGACGATCGTGATGCATGGGGCCGTGCTACACGTCTACAATTTTCGCGATTTGCCCCATGCCGGCATCAGGCTTGGCCGCGACTGTCTGGTAGGCGAATACTCGGTAATTCGCGGTCAGGGAGGGGTGCACATTGGGGACCGAGTTTACACCTCGCCCTTCACGCAAATCATCGCGGTCAACCACGTTTTTGAGGATCCGGGCCGGCCGTTTGTGGAGCAAGGCATAACAGCCCAGGGCATTGTGATTGAGGACGACGTTTGGTTGGGGGCCGGCGCCATCGTCACCGATGGGGTGCGCGTCGGCCGTGGGGCTGTCATAGCGGCCGGGGCCGTTGTGACTCAGGACGTGGCGTCGCACACGGTCGTCGGCGGCGTACCGGCCCGCCTAATCAAGCGCATTGAGGCTGGCCAGGAGCGGGCAAAGGCCCTTCCGGTGTATAAGCCGCCATGTTCGAGTTAGAGTGGATTTTTCTCCGGCCGCGGGCAGCCAGGATCCGGTTTATCGGGCTGTTGCTGCTTTTTGCTCTGGGGCTGCCAGGGCTAGCGGCGGGCCAGAACGAGCCGACAGGCTGGTCGGAAGCGATCAATTTGTCGCAGAGCGCGGCGGCCCAAACCCCGCCGGTGGTTCTGGACGCGGCCGGCCAGGCGCACATCTTGTGGTGGGATCAGAACGCCGGCTTCATGCTCGCGGCCGGCGATGGACAAAACTGGGCGGCGCCAGAGGCGGCCGTCTTGCCCTTCGGCCCGCCGAGCCCGAGGGTCGCTCCCCATTACCGGCCGCGGCTAGGCGCCGGCGCGAACGGGACCGTGCATGCCGTATGGAGCGACGAGAGCCGGGCGTTGCTCTACAGCCGCGCGCCAGCTGCGGCGCTGGGCAACCCGGCCGCCTGGTCGGCTCCCGCGCAGTTGGCTGAAGCAGCCGAGGGGGCCGCGTTCGTCGTTGATGCCGCCGGTCGTTTGCATCTGGCCTACCTGCGGCCGTTGGAGAGCGAGCTGGCGCCGGCCGGCGTCTATTACCGCCAGTCGCGCGATGGCGGGGCTACCTGGTCTGACCCCCAGAATCTGTACGCCTCTTCCTACTTACGCGCCCTGACGCCGGAGAGCGCCCACCTCAGCCTGGCGGTCGGCCGCGGCGGCGAGCTGCTGCTGGCCTGGGACAATCGGCCGTTGGAGCGGGTGTATATGGCCCGCTCGACTGACGGCGGCCTTGGCTGGAGCGATCCTGAGGAAGTGGATCGGCGGCTGGAAGGCGACAACGTGGGCAGCAGCGGCCCGGCGCGGCTGAGCCTGCATGCGACCCAGGACGGGATGCACCGCACCTGGCAGGCCGGCCACCAGGGGGCGACCTGTTCCCAATATCACCAACTTTCGGCAGACGGCGGCGCAACGTGGGGCGAGCGCCGGCCGTTGTTTCCCGCCCTGCAGGGCTGTTCGGCCGGCCTGCATTTCATCGCAGGCGAGGACGGGCGCACACTGCTCATGCTTGAGACGGAGTCGGCGGTCTACTTTTCGGCCTGGAATGGCCAGGGGTGGGGCGAGCTGCGGCCGGAGCCGGCCCTGAGCGAATTCATTGCTCCAGAGACGTTCCGCCTGGTGGACTTTGATTGCCTCCAGCCGGCCCTGACCGGCCCGGCCGGGGCACAGGTTCTCTTGGTGGTGGGTTGCGACGCGGGCGAGGGCCAGGAAGTTTGGCTGCGCTGGATAGATTTTGCCTCTCTCGCCGCTGCCCTGGCGCCGGGCGATGAGCCAAGCTGGGAGTACCCGACCCTGGTTGCTCCTATAAGCGCCGAGGCGAACGACCTGAAGCTAGCGGCCGACGGGGATGGCTTCCTGCACGCTGCCTGGATCCAGGCAGCAAACGCGGGGGTTGAGGTGAGCGCGATCCAATATAGCCGCTGGGATGGCGGCCAATGGTTGCCGCCGGCGGCCGTCCTATCGGCCCCAGGCGTCAACACGGCAGTCCAGTTTGATCTGGCCGTAGACGCGACCGGGCGCCTGAGCGCCGCCTGGAACGACGCCCGGCCGGGCCGGCTCTTCTTCAGCCAGGCTGCCACGTCGCGGGCCAGTTCGGCCGGCGACTGGTCTACCCCGGCCGAGTTGCCGCTAGAGGGCCTTTCGGCTGCTTCACCGGCCGTGGCCGTTTCGCCAGCCGGCGTGCACCTGGTCTTTGCCGTGCCCCTGAATGAGGGTCGCGGCATCTACCTGACCTTCTCAAGCGACGATGGCCTCACTTGGCAAAGCCCCGTGCGAGTGGTGGACGCCGCTACGCTGGGGTGGGAGATGGTGGACGAGCCGCGCCTGGCGGCCGGCGCCGACGGCGCGCTGCACGTAACTTGGACGCGCTACACGTTGCCGCCTGAGCGGCAGGCCCTGGCCGTTTACTACAGCCGCTCAGCCGATGGCGGCCGGAGCTGGAGCCAGCCTGAAGAAGTGGCAGCGGCCGGCTGGAGCGCGCTGCTCGCGCCGGCCGGCGGCGGGCTGCACAGGCTGTGGCTGGACGCGGAAGGCGCCTTGTTTCACCAAGGCTCGGCCGATGGCGGCCAGAGCTGGAGCGCCCCGGCGCAGGTGACGGCCGCGGCCGGTGCACATGCGCATCCGGCCGTGGTCGCCGACAGCGCCGGCCGGCTGCACCTGTTGTGGGCCGAACCCGAGGCTAGTGGCCTGAACTATTCGCGCTGGGACGGAACAACCTGGACGCAAGGGGCCGCTTTTGACACGCGCCTGACGGCCTTGAACGGGCTGGCTGCGGCCGCCGGCGCCGACGACCAGCTAAGCCTCATAGCGGCCGGCCCGAGCGCCGAGCTTGGCTCAGACAATGGCCGGCCGGTGGTCTACTTCTCGCAGCTAGCCCTGGACCTCCCGGAGGCGCTCGCCACGCCGCCGCCAACGCCGCCCGCCGTTACGGCTGAGCCATCGCCCGCGGCCGAGGCCAATACAGTGGCCACGGCCGAGCCTTCGCCCACGGCCGCCTTCCCGCTCCAGAACGAAAGTAATGAGCCATTTGACCTGGCCCCAGGCCCGACCGGAAGCTCGCTGGGCGGGCTGCTGGGCATTGTTCCCGCCGCTCTGGTCGTCATCGTGGTCGTCTTTCTGGCCACCCGGATAGCCCGTGGCGACCGGCGCTAGCGTGCCCGGCGCCTTCAGGACCAGCGGCCGTACGCCGGCCTGGTTCCCCTACTTTGATCTGGCCTGCGCCGGCGCGGCCGGGGCGCTGTGGTACCTGTGGCCGCAACTGGGCGCCTGGCCGCTGCTCATCGGCCTCGCGCCCTGGGCGATTCGCTGGCTGCGCATTGGGTATCCCAGCCAGCGGACGCCGTTCGACATCCCCCTTCTGATCTTCCTTCTGACGGCCGCCTTCGGCGTTTGGTCGGCCTTTGACCGGCCGGAGGCGATGGAGAAGTTCTGGCAGATCGTGGGAGGCATCTTGATTTACTACGCCTTGGCCAACTGGTCGCTTGGGCGCGACCGCCTGGCGCTCATCGATCAGGCCTGGCTGCTGGCCGTGTTAGGGGCTGGCCTTGCAGGTTACTTCTTCCTCACCAACCTATGGAGCGCGTCGCCGGCCAAGATAGCGGCCGTGCAGGCGGCCGGCGTCTGGATTGAGACGCATGTGCCGCGGCTGCCGGGCCACCAGCTTAACCCCAATGTGGCTGGCGGGATGATGGCCGTGTTGATCCCCTTCGCGGCGGCCGTCTTTGCTCTGAGTATCAGAGGCCGGAAAGGGGGCGCAACCGCCTTGGCGGCCAGTCTGCTGGGGCTGGCGCTGCTGGGCCTGCTGTTCACGTCATCGCGCGGGGCATGGCTGGGGCTGGGGATCGCGGCCGCGGCCGCCGTCTGGTGGCAGGTGTGCCGGCGACTGACAAGGGACAGCCCCGGCCGGTGCATGCTGCTGTTCGCGGCCCTGCCGGGCGTGCTGCTGCTGGCGGCCTTCATGCTGGTTGCGCTGCGGCCGGCGCTGGCGCTCCAGGCGCTCAACACCTTTTCCAACACCCACGCCGGCATCCGGCGCGGCGATTTGATCAGGGATAGCCTTATCCTGGTGAACGACTACCTGCTGCTGGGCGGCGGCCTGAAAAGCTTCATCATGCTATTTCCTACTTACGCGATTCTGATGCACGTTGGAGTTGTGGCCCACACCCACAATTTGTTCCTGGATGTGCTCATCGAGCAGGGTTTAATCGCTTTGCTGGCCCTGGCCTGGTGCTGGCTGTTGGTAGCCGAAGCATTCTGGCGCGCGGGCCGGGGCGTCTCAACCCGCCGACCCCGGCCGGATGGAGGCATCCCGGCGGCCGCAGGCGCGTCCCTGGCGCCAACGGGCAGCCGACGCACCATTCTGGGCGCGGCCGGCCTCTCGCTGCTGGTCTTGCTGGCCCACGGGCTGGTGGACGACACCCTATATGGCAGTCGGGCCGTGTTGCTCCTGTTTATTCCCCTGGCCTTTGCCAACCGCTTCTTGCCCAGGCAGGCGCCGGCCGAGCGCCTGGGAGTCAGGCTGGCGATCCCGGCCGTCACGCTGGTCTTGCTGGCGCTGCTGGCCTGGCGGCCGTTGCTATCGGTCGTCCATACCAACCTGGCGGCGATCCGGCAGAGCCAGGTCGAACTGGGCCTGTATCGTTTTCCGGAATTTCCAGTTCAGGATGAAGTGCGCCGGGCGGCCGACCTCCAGGCAGTGATGGCCGGCTATGGCCGCGCCCTCGAACTAAACCCGGCCAACGCCAGCGCCAACCGCCGCCTGGGTCAGCTGGAGCTTTCGCTGGGCCACTATGGCGCGGCGCTGCGCCATTTGGAGGCAGCCTACGCCGCCCTGCCGGCCGATCGGGCCACTGCGCAGTTGCTGGGCGAGGCTTACATCCTCAGCGGGCAGGAGCAGCGCGGGCTGGCGCTGTGGCGCCAACTGCCGAACGACTTCAACCAGTTGCTGTTGCGGCCGGCCTGGTACCAATCCATCGGCGACGTGCAACATTCGCTGGTGCTGGATGGTCTGGTGAACCAGCTTTTGGGCAGGCGCGGTGGCTGAGCGCGTCCTGGTGACGGGCGGGGCCGGCTTCATCGGCTCGCATCTGGTGGATGCGCTCTGTCGGGCAGGCCACAAGGTGCGCGTGCTTGACAATCTGGAGCCGCAGGTGCACGCGCCGGAGGGCGGGCCGGCGGCCTGGCCAGCCTATGCCAATGGGCGCGCCGAGTACCGCTTGGGGGATGTCCGCGATGTGAAGGCGCTGGGCAGCGCCTTGCAGGACGTGCAGGTCGTTTACCATCTGGCGGCGAGGGTTGGGGTGGGACAGTCCATGTACGAGATTGAAAAGTACGTGGACGTGAACAGCCGCGGCACGGCCGTCTTGCTGGACCTGTTGGCCAATGACGCGCGCCTCCGGCGCGAGGTGCGCAAGTTGGTGGTGGCTTCTTCGATGTCTGTCTACGGCGAAGGCAGCTACTGCTGTTCCGAGCACGGCGAACAGTACCCGGGCCTGCGCCCGCCCGCCCAGCTCGCCGAGCGAAAGTGGGAACCGGGATGCCTTGCATGCGGCCGGTCCCTGCAACCTGCCCCTACGAACGAAGACAAGCCGCTGCAGGCCAGCTCGATCTACGCCATCAGCAAGCGCGACCAGGAGGAGATGTGCCTGGCCTTTGGGCGCGCCTATAGCCTGCCAGTCGTGGCGCTGCGTTTCTTTAATACCTATGGCAGCCGCCAGGCGCTGTCAAACCCTTACACCGGCGTGGCTGCCATATTTTGCGGCCGATTGCTGAACGGCCAGCCGCCGGTTCTATTCGAGGACGGCCGCCAACTGCGTGATTTCGTCCATGTTTCTGACGCCGTCCAGGCGCTGGAGCTGGTCGCCAGCCGCGAGGAAGCAGACTTCAACGTCTACAACGTCGGCGCCGGCCGGGCACTATCCGTGTTGGAGGTGGCGGAACTCTTGATCGGCCGATTGGGGAGCGCTTGCCGGCCAGAGGTCGTCGCGCGGTTTCGCGCCGGCGATATCCGCCACTGCTTCGCCGACATCTCCAGGCTAGGGCGATTGGGTTACCGGCCGCGGGTGGCGTTTGGTGACGGCCTGGGAGAGTTGGTTGCCTGGGTGCAGGCCCAGAGCGCAGCCGACACGTTTGGCGCGGCCCAAGAAGAGCTGTATCAGCGGGGGTTAGCGCAGTGAGCGCGCCGGCCGGCAGCAGCGTGAAGTACACGGCTGACTATCGCCACGCCAACCCGGCGGCCGCGCTGGGCCTGCTATGGGCGCGGCGTGAAGTGCTGTGGGCTTGGATCCGGCGCGAGGTCAGCGTGCGCTACCGGCAGACGTTCCTGGGCGTCCTGTGGGCTGTCCTGCAACCCCTGGCGCTGATGATAGTGTTTAGCGCAATCTTTACTCAAGTTTTGCCGGTGGAAACTGAGGGTGCGCCCTATACCGTGTTTGCCTACACCGGGCTGCTCTTTTGGAGCCTGTTTGCCAACGCTGTCAGCTATGGCTCGCAGAGCATCGTGAACAACCTCAATCTGGTGACCAAGGTCTACTTTCCGCGAGAGATTCTGCCGCTTAGCGCGATTGCGACCAGCCTGCTCGACTTCGGCTTTGCGGCCCTTGTCTTCCTGGGGCTGATTGCCGTTTATGGCCTGGGCGTAAGCTGGAGCTGGCTGTTGCTGCCCTACCTCCTGGCCGTTGAACTGCTGTTGATCATCGGCCTGGTGCTGGTCCTGGCCGCCCTCAACGTATTCTACCGGGACATCCGCTTCGTCGTACCAGTCGGGCTTCAACTGTTGTTCTACGCCACGCCCCTGGTCTATCCGCTGGAGCTGGTCCCGGCTTGGCTGAAGACGTTACTGCTGTTGAACCCGCTTGCCGGGCTAGTAGAGTCCGCTCGGCAGGCGCTCCTTTTCGGCCGTCCGCCACCCGCGCCCTACCTGCTGGTTCCGACGGCCATCTCAGTGGCTGTGTTCTTCCTCGGCTTGCATTGGTTCAAGCGCGTAGAGATGCGCTTTGCGGACGAGATCTAGCCGGGCAATTTAGGATGCGCCGAATTGCTGCCATCACAATGGTTGCGGCCGCCGCGAGCCTGCCGGCTGCAGGCAGGGCAGTGGCCCAGACGGGCGGCCCCGCGCCGGTTCCGGTTTCGCAAAGCGCGGCCGACTCCGTCGAACCATCGCTGGCGGCCGATTCGGCTGGCGGCTTGCACGTCGTGTGGTGCGAGCCGGTGACCTTGGAAGCATGTGACACGCTCTTTTACAACGGCTCGGCGGACGGCGTTTCTTGGTCCACGCCGGTAGACATCATCTGGCTCGAAGGGGAGCGGGCCGGGCATCCCAGCCTGGCGGCCGGCGCCGACGGCCGGCTGCATTTGGTTTGGAGCAACGAGCGGCAAGTCCTTTACAGCCAGGCCGCGCCGGCCTCGGCCGGCGCGGCCC
>JBOGUG010000002.1:0-2569 GCA_050696115.1 Promineifilaceae bacterium (SeqCode)
GTACGCCCTCTATCGCTACCTGCTCGCCGGCCGCGGCCACCGGCCGAGGCGGCGCTGGCTGGGGCTCTGGCTGGCGGCCAGCCTGGCCGGCAGCTACACCCACTACTTCGGCTTCTTTATTTTCGCCTGTGGCCTGCTGTGCCTGGCCGTGGCCTGGATCGCGCTCGGCCGCGGGCCCGGCCTGCGCCGCCCGCTGCTGGTTGGCCTGGCCCTTGGGTTGGCCCTGCTTCTGCCCCTGATCCCGGCCGCGGCTGCCCGCTTTCTGGCCGGCCGGCAGGTGGACTTTGACTACGTGCCGCCGGCGGCGATCGCCGAGCACGCCGCCGGGGCCTTCAGCGTGGGCATGCACCCGGCGCTGATCCAGCCCGCCGAGCGCGTGCTGCCGGTTGTCCTGCTGGCGCTTATGGGCGTCTGGAGCGGCTGGCGCGGCCGCCGGCCGGCGACGCTGTTGTTGCTGGCCTACCAGTTTGTGCCCCTGGGCCTGCTGGCGCTGCTGTCCACCGTCAACCCGCTCTACAACGGAACCCGCCATCTGCTCATCGGCCTGCCCCCCTTCCTGATCTTCGTGGCCTTGGGCATCGCTGCGCCCTTCCGGCCGACGAAGCGCGCCCCGCCCGGCCGGGCCTGGGCGGTGCTGGCGGGCGGGCTGGCCCTGTTCTTGGTCGCCAGCCAGACGGCCTGGCTGCGCACCCAGTTCGACGCGCCCGAGCTGGTGCGCGACGACGTGCGCGGCGCGGCCGAGGTCATCGGCCGGCTGGCCGGGCCCGCTGACCTGGTCGTGCTGCACGACAGCCTGATCCAGTTCGCTTTCAATTACTATTACCGGGGCGCTGCGCCTGTGATCCCCGTGCCCAGCTTCGGCCAGCTTAGCAGTCAGGGGGCCATTCTGGCGCTGCAAGCCGCGGCCGAGGGCAAGCGGCTGGTCTGGCTGCTGGCGGAGCCGCGGCCGCGCAACGGCGCGTCAGAGCAGGCCCTGACCGATTGGGCAAATCGCCACTGGAGCAGGCTGTCACACCAGCAGTTCGCCGCTATGTGGCTGCCGGTCAGCCTGAGCGCTTACGCGCCCCCGCCGGCCGCGGCCGGCCTGCCGGAGGACGCCACGCCGGCCGACCCGGCCTGGCAAGCCGAGGGGCTGCTGGGCTACCAGGAGCTCTTCGCCACCTCCGGCCGGGATTGGACGCTGCCGGTCTATTTGGCCCCCAGGCCAGCACCGGCCGGCGCGCTGACGCTCTCCTTCCGGCTGGTGGACGCCAGCGGGACGCCCCAGGTGGTGGCCGACCGGCCGCTGTACCCTGACGAGGCGGCCGCCGGCCCGGCCGGCGAGCCGGCGCGTCGCTTCTTGCGCATTGCAATCCCGGCCGGGGTGCCGCCCGGCCGCTACCAGGTCTGGCTGCGGCTGCTTGCCGGGCCGGCCGGCGCGGCCGTGGCGCTCAGCGACGGCCAACCGGAGCTGGTTGCGGGCGAGGTCGAGCTGGCGCCGACAGCCTGCGACGCGCCCCTGGCGCCCGGGGCCGGCTTCGTGCCCGAAAGGCGGGCTTTCGGCCACGGCCTGGAGCTGCGCGGCTACAGCCTGCCGGCCGGGCAGGTGCGGCCGGGCATCGCCATTCCGGTCGAACTGTGGTGGTGCACGCGCCGGCCGGCGCCGGCCGGCTATGGCTACCAGCTGGAAGCGCTGGCAGCCGGGGGCGCGCCCGCCGCCGAGGCCGGCGGCTCCCTTGGCCCGCCGGCCTATCCTTCGTCGGACTGGCAGGCGGGCCAACTGATCCGCAGCCGGCTGACGCTAGCCTTGCCGCCGGAGACGGCCAGCGGCAGCTATGCATTCCGCCTCTCCTTGCTGGCGGGCGACGCCGGCCGGGCGCTTGGCCCTTCGCCGCTGGCGCTGGGCGCGCTGGCAGTGGAGACCTGGCCGCTACTGACCGAGCTGCCGGCCATCCAGCACCCGCTGCGGGCCGACTTCGGCCGGCCGGCGCTGGTCGAGTTGCACGGCTGGGCGCTGGAGCCGGCCGCGGCCTGCGCCGGCCAGGAGGCGGCCCTGACGCTCGTCTGGCGCTCGGCGGCCGCCCGAATCGGCGCCAACTACAACGTCTTCGTGCATCTCACCAACCCGGCCGGCGCCATCGTCGCCCAGGGCGACAGCCTGCCGGCCGGCGCTGGCCGGCCGACGCTGACCTGGCGCCAGGGCGAGGTGATCCTGGACGAGCATCGGCTGCGCCTGCCGGCCGAGCCGGGCGCTTACCGGCTGTGGGTCGGGCTGCACGACCTAGCCACGGGCGGCCGGGCGCCGCTGGCCGGGGAGGGCGAGGCCGCGGCCGGCGATCGGCTGCTGTTGCAGGCGCTGGCGGTTGCCGGCTGCGGCTAAATCGGCCGACCGGGGCCGCAGCGGCAAGCGGGCCGGTTGCCCCGGACGGGCCGAAATGCTACAATGCCCTCAGCTTCTTCGGGGCATGGCGCAGCTTGGTAGCGCGCTTCAATGGGGTTGAAGAGGTCGTGGGTTCGAATCCCGCTGCCCCGACCTGGCGAACGCCGCGCACCGTCGCGGCGTTTTTCGCCTATCAGCGCCATGCCCGCC
>JBOGUG010000003.1:0-1910 GCA_050696115.1 Promineifilaceae bacterium (SeqCode)
GGGGTGGCAGCGGCGCTGGGGCTGGGCCGGGGCGTCGGCCGCTCGGTTTCAGCCGGCCGGGTCGGCGGCCGCTCGGGGGACGCCGTAGGCGTCGAAGGCGCGCAGGCCACCAGGGCCAGGCCGACCAGCAGCAGCAGGGTGGCCCTCACAGCTCACGCTTCACGCGGCCGGCTCATTCCCCCTCCGGCGGCTGCCAATCGGCGCCCAGGATGACCAGGACGTCGTAGGTTCCGGCCGGGCGGCTGCTCGTGCTGAGGTTGACGGCCGGGATGCCCATCACCTGGGCCAGGTACAGGCTGGTGGCCCGGTGCGAGCCATAGTCAATGACCTGCGTGGTGGGGAAGGCGGCCGAGTCGGCGTTGCCGATCTCCACCACGTTGAAGCCCTGCTCGAGCAAATGGGCCTGGGTTGCGGCCGCCAGACCGAAGGTCGGGGTGCCGTTGTGGATCGCAATCCGGGCGTTTTCGGCCGCCATCAGCTGGGGCAGATTCTCAATGACAGGCGTGGGAATGGCCGGCGGCGCGAACAGCTCGTCGAACAACGCGCGCAGCGCCTCCGGCCGCGGGATCAACACCTGCTGGCCGTCGAAGGAAAGCTGCTCGTCCACATAGTCGTAGTTAATGACTGCCCGCCGGATGCTTTCGGCCGGGATCTCCTGCGCCAGTTGCGCCAGGGCAATCGCCTCCTCCAGCGTGAGGTTGGTCGTGACGTTCTGGCGGAAAATGCGCCACAGGTCGGGCGCGCGCAACAGCAGCTCGGGCGCCATGTCCAGCCGGGTGAGCTTGTCGCGCAGCGCCAGCAGAACCTGCTGTTGCCGGTCGGCGCGGTCCACGTCACCGCCGACGCTGGCCCGGGTGCGGGCGTATTTGAGCGCCGCCTCGCCGTCCAGATGTTGCAGGCCGGCGTTGATGTAAAACGGTTCGAAGCCGTAGCACCTATCGGGGTAGCTGGGATCCGAGATGGCCTCGGTCACGGTCACATCCACCCCACCGACCTCGTCCACCAGCTCGACGAAGGCCTCGAAATTGACCGTGGCGTAGTAGGCCAGCGGCTCGTCCAGGAAGGCCTCAACGGTTGCCACGGCCAGAGCGGGGCCGCCGCCGGGATAGTTGTAGACGTCGCCCATAAAGTAGGCCTGGTTGATCTTGTTCTCGCCGTGGTTGGGGATTTCCACCCACAGGTCGCGTGGGATGGACAGGATGACGGCCGTCTTGCCGACCGGATCGATGCTCAGCACCATGAGCGTGTCGCTGCGGCTGGGCCCCTCTTCGTCGCAGCGCGGGTCAATGCCCAACAGCAAAATGGAGACTCGCTCGCTGCCCTGCCAGGCCGGCAGCAGGCCGTCGTCCTCGGCCGGGCTGGGCGCGTCGCCAACCACGCCGCCTTCGGCCACCCGGCCGAAGGGCAACAGGCCGCCCCGGCCGGCGCCGTTGACCAGCCAGATTGAAGTCAGGATCAGGGCGACGAGGGCGCCGAGAGCAATCGAGAATGCCCCCCACAGCGGCAGGCGAAAGCCCGCGCCCGCGCGTCTCTTGGGTGTACCATGCGCCATCTTGGGCCGACTACCTGGTGAACCGGGGCATTATAGCACCGGCAGGGGGCGGCGCAACGGGGCCAGCCGGCTTGACTTTCGGCCGGCCGGGCCTATAATGCGGGCACAATTTAGCCAAAGCGTTGATCGGGACGAGTAGTCGCCGGGGCAGCAGCAGAGAGTGGCCGGCCACGGGCTGAAAGCCGCCACAGCAGGCCGGGCGCCGAAAACCCCCCGAGAGCGGGTTCCGGAACGGCCGAGCGCCCACTAAGGAACCTCGGTTGGCCCCGTTACCGGCCAGAATGAGGGCGCCGCTGCCCCAGGCGGCCGGCGCCGAAATTGGGTGGAACCGCGATGCGCCATCGCCCCAAGTGTGGGC
>JBOGUG010000004.1:0-4376 GCA_050696115.1 Promineifilaceae bacterium (SeqCode)
GCGGGCTGGCGCCCGCCGACGGGCTGGAAGCCCGTCCCACAGGCAGACGGCGGGGCCGGCCGCGGGCAAGCCCAAGGGTTGCCGCGACCCGGCGCACATGGGCTACAATCGGGCCAGAATCCGGGCGGGCACGGGGGCCCGCCCCTACATCATGAGGACGGTTGCCTATGCGCGTTGCCCTGCTGGCTAACCTGAAGAAAAACGCCCCAAGCTGGGAAGGCATGTCGGCCGACCAGTGGGACGATCTCGACTCCGAACACACCATCGAGGCGATCGCGGCCGCGCTGGAGAGCGGCGGCCATGACGTCACCTTCCTGGAGGGAGACAGCGGCCTGTACGACCGGCTGCGCGAGCGCCGGCCGGACATCTGCTTCAACATCTGCGAGGGCCATTTCGGCGACGCCCGTGAGGCCCAGGCGCCGGCCCTGCTGGAGATGCTGCGCATCCCCTACACCGGCTCGCGCGTCCTGACCCTGGCGCTGTGCCTGGACAAGCCGATGACCAAGCGGGTGCTGGCCTACCACGGCCTACCGACGCCGGCCTTCCAGACCTTCGAGCGCGCCGACGAGCCGCTTGACCCTGACATGGTCTTTCCCCTGTTCGCCAAGCCCAGCCGCGAGGGCACGGGCATGGGCGTCAGCGCCCGATCCATCGTCCACAACGAGGCCGAGCTGCGCGAGCAGCTGGCGGCCATGTTCGAGCGCTATCACCAGGCGCTGCTGGTGGAGCGCTTTATTGACGGCCGGGAAGTCACCGTGGGTGTGGTGGGCGACCTGGCCACCCCGGTTGCCCGGCGCATCCCGGAGGACGAGAAAGCGCGCCGCATGACGCGCGGCCTCTACTTTTTGCCGCCGCTGGAGGTGGACATGGGGCGCTACCCGGCCGAGGAAATGGGCGTCTACACCAGCCGGATTAAGGTCGAGCTGGCCAGCGATTTCCATTACCTCTGCCCGGCCCCGCTGAGCGAAGCCCAGGTCGAGGAGCTAAATTGGCTGACGGCGGCCACCTTCCGCGTCACCGGCTGCCTGGACGTGGCCCGGGTGGACTTCCGGCTCGACGCCAGCGACGGCCTGCGGCCTTACATCCTGGAGATCAACCCGTTGCCCGGCCTGAACCCGGACTACTCGGACCTGTGCATCGAGGCGCGGGCGGCCGGTTGGAGCTACGCCGAGCTGGTCAGCCGCATCCTGGACGAGGCCATCGCCCGCCAGGGCCTGCGCCAGCCGGCCGGCGCCTGAGGGCTCCGGGCGCGGCGCCAGCCGGCCGGGGGTTGGTCGAGAACCAGGGCGGGCACGGGGGCCCGCCCCTACACGGCCGGCGATGATGGCGCAGAAGCCTTTCGGCCGCAGCGGCCTGTGGGTCACGCCGCTCGGTTTGGGGCTGGCGGCGCTGGGCCGGCCGGGTTACATCAACCTGGGCCACGCGGCCGACCTGGAGGGCGAATACGACCCGGTGGCGATGGAGGCGCGGGCCCACGCGCTGCTCGACGCCGCCTGGCGGGCTGGCGTGCGCTACTTCGACGTCGCCCGCTCCTACGGCCGGGCTGAGGCGTTCTTGAGCGCCTGGCTGCGCGCCCGCCAGCTCCGGCCGGAGCAGGTGACGGTCGGCTCCAAATGGGGCTACATGTACACGGCCGGCTGGCAGGTGGAGACAGCCGAGCACGAGATAAAGGAGCACTCGCTGGCCGTCCTGGAGCGCCAACTGGCCGAGAGCCGGGCCTGGCTGGGCGACCAGCTTGACCTGTATCAGATCCACTCGGCGACGCTGGCAAGCGGCGTGCTGGAAAAGCGGCCGCTGCTGGCGGCGCTCGGCCGGCTGCGCGACCAGGGCCTCGTCATCGGCCTCTCGCTCAGCGGGCCCGACCAGGCCGAGACGCTGCGCCGGGCGCTGGCGGTCGAGGTGGACGGCCGGCCCTTGTTTGGCGGAGTGCAGGCCACCTGGAACCTGCTCGAACCTTCGGCCGGGCCGGCCCTGGCCGAGGCGCACCAGGCCGGCCTGGGCGTTATCGTCAAGGAGGCGCTGGCCAACGGCCGGCTGACGGCGCGCAACAGCGAGCTGGCCTTCGCCCCCAAGCGGCGCTTGCTGGAGGAGGCGGCGGCCGGGCTGGGCGCGACGGTGGACGCGCTGGCGCTGGCGGCCGGGCTGGCCCAGCCCTGGGCCGACGTGGTGCTGAGCGGGGCGGCCACGCTCGAGCAGCTGGCCTCGAACCTGGGCGCGCTCGACCTGGGCTGGGACGCAGCCCTGGCGGCCAGAGTGGCCCCGCTGGTTGAGCCACCGGCCGGGTATTGGGCGCGCCGGGCTGAGCTGGCCTGGAACTGAGCGGCCGGGGCTGGAGGGGCGTGTCCGATTAACCGGCAGGCCTCCGTTATGCGGGCTGGCGCCCGCCGACGGGCTGGAAGCCCGTCCCACAAAGTAGCCGAGGGTGATTTGTTCATATCGCGCCGATTTTGTGGCGCGGGCATCTTGCCCGCGGCCGGGGGCTGGAGGGGCGTGTCCGATTAACCGGCAGGGGGTGGCCCAGAACCAGGGCGGGCCCCCGTGCCCGCCCCTACATGTCCGCCAGCAGGCGAGCGAGCACCTGGTAGTAGAAGCTGACGTTGTCCTCCGGCCCCTTGGTCAGGCGCTGGTAGACCTTGGCCGGCGGGTACAGCTCGCCGGAGGCCAGCAGCAGGGTGGGCAGGGCCTGATTGAGGCGGGGCGAGGTGGGCGCCCAATGGCCGCCCCAGCGGCGGCGGATGACTTCGCCCAGGTAAGCGCCCCAAATGGTCGCCATCCGGCCGAGCTGCTGCGGCGACGGCCGGCCGCGCAGCCAGGCCAAGCGGCCGCGGGGCATCTCGTCGTACAGCCGGCCGAGAATGAACTCGACGTGCTCAACGCTGGCCTCGGAATAATCGAGCGAAATATCGAATGCCTGCTCGGCCATGGCGACGGCCCGCTCGGCCAGTTGGGCCATGCGCCGGCCGAGCTCTTCGGGGGGCGGCCCGCCGGCCGGCTCAGCCGGCATTGGCCAGCCTGCCCTTGATGCGCTCAGCGCCGGCCGCGGCCAGCTCGCGCACCCGCTCCATCGGCGAGGCGGCCGCGGCTGGCGCCAGCACCTGGATGGCGGCCGGCGCCACCCGCAGCTCGATGGGCGTCTGGCCGATCATCTCGCCGTCCCCCTGAACAGGCAGCGGCCGGTCGGCCAGCACCAGGATCTGATGCCGGGCGCGCCAAAAGCGCAGGTTGCGATCGCGCCGCGGCCGGCCGGGCATCAGGATGTCCCAGCCGACCAGCAGGATGTCGAGCAAGTTGCTGGCGCGCAGGATACAGATGTCAATCCAGCCGTCGTCGGGCTGGATGTGCTTGCCCCAGCGCATCGGCCGGGTGAGCGTGCCGATGTTGGCGATCAGGATGGCGGCCGCCCGCACGCGCCGGCGCCGGCCGTCGGCCACCAAGGTAAAGACGCGCGGCTGGACGCCCAGGGCCACCTTGAGCGTAGACGCCAGGTAGGCCAGCCGGCCGAGGCGGCGCTTGGCCTGGCGGCTGGCCCCGCTGATGGCATAGGCGTCCATGCCGGTGCCTACCGCCAGGACGAAATGGCGGCCGTCGCACTGGATGGCGTCCAGGGGGCGGGCCGGCGGCCGCCCGGCCAAGAGTTGGACGGCGCGCTCGATGTTCTGGGGGATGCCCAGCTCCTGGGCCAGCGCGTTACCGGTGCCGGCGGGGATGATGCCCAGCGGCACGCCGCTGCCGGCCAGCCCGTCGGCGACGGCCGAGACGGTGCCGTCGCCGCCGGCCGCCAGCACCCATTCGGCCCCGTCGGCCAGGGCCTGGCGCACCACGTCGGGCACCGATTCGCGGCCGCTGGTCTCATAGGTCGTCAGCTGCCATTTGGGCGGCGGCAGGTAGCGGGCCAGCGCCCGCCTGACCTCTTCGGCCTGGGCCCGGCCGGCGGCCGGGTTGATCACCACGAATAGTTGCATGCGAAGGGCGGGCCCTAACCTGCCGGCGCGATTGTAGCAGAACCAGGGCGGGCACGGGGGGGCAAACCCGGCCGGCGGCCGCCTTTTTGTGGCGCGGGCATCTTGCCCGCGGCCGGGCCGCAGGCCCGGGGTGGTCAGGACGCGGGCTGCGCCCGCCGACGGGCTGGAAGCCCGTCCCACAAGGTAGCCGGCCGGATGCGAACGCGTATTCGTAGGGGCAACCCCCCGTGGTTGCCCAATTCTGAGGGCGGGCACGGGGGTGGAAGGCAGGCACAGGGGGGCCCGCTCCTACAGGATCGGCCGGCCGGCCGCCTTTTTGTGGCGCAGGCATCTTGCCCGCGGCCGGGCCGCAGGCCCGGGGTGGTCAGGACGCGGGCTGACGCCCGCTGACGGGCTGGAAGCCCGTCCCACAAG
>JBOGUG010000005.1:0-14909 GCA_050696115.1 Promineifilaceae bacterium (SeqCode)
GATCGGGCAGGCGTGACCTCAGCCCGGCCGGCGGCCGGCGCGTCCGGCCGGCAGGCTCCGAGCGCGCTGATCAGGCCCAAAGCCAGCAGGAGGCATAGAGTTCGCTTGCGCATCGCCTGTTGCTAAGCATAGCCGCCGCCGGCCGGGGCGCAAGCGTTCTCATTCGGCTGGCCCAAAGGCTGAAGTCCGCTCGTTAACGCCTTAAATGAGGCAACGCGGCCGGTTTCGCCCCGGCCGCCAGCCGGGCTATAATCGCGGCCGCGAACCCGCCTGGAAGTATGATCGGCCTCAAACACCTGCCTCTGCTCGCCCTGCTCTTTGGGCTGACGGCCTGCGGCCGGCTCCTGCCGCCCATCCAGGACGCCTACAGCGAAAGCACCTTGACGCCCCTGCCGACGGCGACCGCGGCGCCCTCACCGACCCCGATCCGGGAGGGGGCCGAGGGCATCGGGCTGGCCTTCTACCGGGCCTGGGAGCAGGGGGATTACCTGGGCATGTACAGCCTGCTGGCCCCCCAAAGCCAGGCCCTGGTAGACAGCAGCACCTTCACGCGCTACTACCAGGATGCCATGCAGACGGCCACCGTGCAGGCCGTGGCGGCCCGGCCGCTGGCCGCCCACCAGCAGGGCGCGCGCGCCGAGTTCCGCGCCCAGGTGGTCTGGGAGACGGCCGTCCTCGGCCCCATCAGCCGCGACCAGCGCATGGAACTGGCCTACGCCGACGGCCGCTGGGGCGTCGTCTGGGACGAGGGCCTGGTGCTGCCGGAGCTGGAAGGCGGCGGCCGGCTGAGCCTGGCGGTGCGCGCGCCGGCGCGGGCCAATATCTACGACCTCAACGGCCAGGCCCTGGCCTTTCAGGGCGCAGTCGTCACCCTGGGCGTCGTGCCGGGCCTGATCGCCGACGAAGCCGGGCTGCTGGCGACTATCAGCCCCTTGCTCGGCCGGTCGGGCGACGAGCTTAAGGCAGCCTACGCCAACGCCCTGCCGGACTGGTATATCCCCCTCGGCGACGTGACGGCCGAGGATATCGAGGCCAATTTCGACCGGCTGACGCCTTTTATCGGCGAGGGGCTGGTGACAGAAGACAGGCTGGTGCGCCTCTACCCACCTGGAGGCATTGCGCCCCACGCCGTCGGCTACATGGGCCCCATCCCGGCCGAGCGGCTGGGCGAATATACGGCCTTGGGCTACACCGGCGACGAGCAAGTCGGCCTGGCCGGCCTGGAGCTGTGGGGCGAGAAGTACCTGGCGGGCACGCGCGGCGGCACGCTGAGTGTCATCGGGGCCAACGGCGAACAGCTGGCTGTGGTGGCCGAGACGGAGGCGAAGCAGGCACGCAGCGTCTATAGCAGCCTGGACGCGGAGCTGCAACTGGCGGTCGAGCAGGCGCTGGCGGACGCCCTGGCGACCTACTCCCTGGGAGAAGGCGCCTCGGCCGTCGTATTCGACGTCCACACCGGCGCCATCCGAGCCCTGGCCAGCCTGCCCGACTATGACCCTGCCATTTTTGACGCCCTCTCACCCACCAGTCAAATCGCCCTGGGCCAGGTTTTAAACGACCCAGCTCGGCCGCTGCTCAACCGCGTCGCCCAGGGCGAATACCCCTCCGGCTCGACTTTCAAAATCGTCACCTTTACGGCCGGGCTGAACAGCGGCCTCTATTCGCCCGGCAGCCGGTATAACAGCACTGGCTCCTGGAGCGGGCTGGGACCTAATTTCATCAAGTACGACTGGCGGCCGGGCGGCCACGGCAACGTCACCTTGCGCCAGGCCTTGGTCGTCTCCTGCAACTCCTGTTTTTACGACGTGGGCTTTCACCTGGACGCCTTCGACCCCTTTTTGCTGCCCAACACCGCGCGCGGCTTCGGGCTGGGAGCGCCCACCGACGTGGTTGGCGTGCCCGAAGCGGCCGGCCTGGTGCCCGACCCGGAGTGGAAGCTGGCCAATGTGGGCGAGGGCTGGCTGACGGGCGATTCGGTTAACCTGGCCATCGGCCAGGGCTTCTTGCAGGTAACGCCCCTGCAGATGGCGCGACTGGTGGCGGCTGTGGCCAACGGCGGCACGCTTTACCGGCCGACGCTGGTGGACCGTATCGGCGCCGGCGGCGGGGCCCCGGAGGAGTCCTTTCCGGCCGAGGCCCAGGGCCAATTGCCGCTGTCGGCCGAAAACCTGGCCGTGATTCAGGAGAGTTTGCGCGCGGCTGCCAATAGTCCGGAGGGCACAGCCACCCACCGCTTTGTGGGCCTGCCGGTGCCGGTGGCCGGCAAGACGGGCACGGCCGAGACCGTCATTGGCGAGCCACACGCCTGGTTCATCGGCTACGCCCCGGCCGAGCCGTTCACCCGGCCGGACGGCACGCCGGCCGAGGGGCCGGAGATCGCCGTGGCGGTGATGGTCGAATTTGGCGGCGAAGGCTCGGCCGTGGCCGCCCCCATCTTCCGCCGCATCGTCGAGGCCTATTACGGCGTCACCCCGCTGCAGCCCTATCCCTGGGAGTGAGGTCGGCTCAGCGCACACGCTTGCTTGCGATCCAGTGAATGCGCCTGTGCGGCCGCTCACGGCGAGATGGCGTAAGCCACTTCGGGCTTGTCTTGCTGGCGCGCGGCCGTCCGGCGGCCGATCTGGTCGGCGACAAAGGCGGCGTCCCGGCCGACGCCCCGGATGATCATCGAAGATGCGGCATAGGTGAAGGGCAGGCCAACGAAGTACAGCCCCTGCTGATTGCTAACCACCCCCCGCCGGTGAAGCGGCCCGTTTTCCCCGAAGACTGGTAGGTCAATCCACGTGAAGGCGGGATCGAACCCCGTGCACCAGATGACGTTGGCCACATCGAGCCGGCGTTTGTCCGCCAGCATCGGCATGCCATCGCGCGCGCCCGCGACCCTGGGGAGACGTTCGATCCCGGCCGCGGCCAGGTCGGCTGATTTGACGCGAACGCGCCCTGGGCCATGTCCGGCCAGGACATTTTGCCGCATTTTCCGGCCCATCGGTGTCCTCACGGTCAGAACGTGGTGGAAGAGGATGCCGATGACCAGGGGAACCAAGATATGCCGTCCCACAGCGCTGTCAATGCGGAACGGGATCTGGCCCGGCTCCCGGCCCGCCAGCCAGGTTGGCTGGCTTCTCGCCACTTCCAGGGCGATCTCGGCCCCAGAGTTGGCCGCGCCGACGACCAACACCCGGCCGTCTCGCAGTTGGGAAGGATTCCGGTACTGGCTGGAGTGAAGCTGGACGATCGCCGGACTTAGCTCCGCGGCGAACGGCGGGATTTTCGGCCGCTGCCAAGTTCCCATCGCCACCACCACATTCTCAGCCTCGAACTGCCGGTCGCCCGCCTTGACCAAATACCGGCCGTCCTGCATGCCGAGCCGGTCCACCCGGCTGCCCGTCCGCACCGGCAGCTCGAAGCGGGCCGCGTAGGCCTCCAGATAGTCAGCCATTTCATCCTTAGTCGGAAATGTGGCGGCCGGAGCGGGGAAGGGCATCCCTGGCAACCCGTTGTAGCGCGCCGGGGTAAACAGCCGGAGCGAGTCCCACCGCTGGCGCCAGGCGTCGCCAATGCGCTCGTGGGCGTCGAGAATCACGAAATCGCTTGTCTGCTGCCGCAGGAAATAGCCGGTGGCCAGCCCAGCCTGGGCCCCACCGACCACCACGGTTTCTATGTGTTCCATGTTCTTAGTCTCCTTTGAAAGCGAACCTTTCGCAGCCAATAGCTGAAGGCGCTTGTCCGAGGATGCCGCCGCGGCGTCTAAATCCCGGGCCGCAATTCAAAGCGCAGGTACCAGACCAACATCAGGGCGGTCGTGATAAGGTAGAAGGCATGCAACAGCCAGATGGGGCCGGCCGGCAGGTGGAAGACGTAAATGGCGTGGATGACATTGCCCACGTTGCTGAGCAGGATGTTGCCCAGGCTGTACGATTTCAGGTCTCTCGTCCGGAAGGCTTTCAACAGCATGGGCAGCGTGCTGGCGGCAAAGATGATGGTGGAGATCGCTCCGGCGACAATTGGCACGTCTACATCCATGGTCATACCCTCATCCGTTCCTTGGCCTGTTAAGGCAAGAATACAGGCGCAGCAACGCGGGGTCTTGCCCTAAATGGGGTATTTCGGCGGGGTATTCTGTTCTGGCAACGTTGGGAAGCGGCGCGTATCGGCCGCTAGTTGAACAGCTTCAGCTCCCTGGCCCTGGCTGCGGCCGCGGTTCGGCTGCTGACGCCGAGCTTGGCGTAGATGCTGCTGGTGTGCTTCTTAACTGTCTCTGGCGAAACGACCAGTTGCTGGGCCACCTCGCGGTTGGTCAGCCCGGCGGCGATCAGCCGCAGGACTTCGTTTTCCCGCTCGGTCAGCGGCTCTGGCAAAGCCTTGGTCGCCGGCTCGCGCAGGCTCAAGCCGGCGCTAAAGGCTGCCAGCAACTTTTCGACGTAATCTGGTCGCACACCCCGAGAGCGGGCCTCCTGGAGCAGGCGGCCCATGGGCAGCCCCAGGTCTACAAAGAGGCGCACGAAGCCATCGGGTTCGGCCAGCCGCAGGGCGCGTTCCAGAGAAGTCAGGCCGGCGGCCAGGTCGCCGAGGCCTCCGTGGGCCAGGGCCTCCAGGGCCAACCCCTCGATGACCAGGCCCGCCCGACCTTCCGCCTCGGCCGTCTGGAGCAGGCGCCGAAGCAAAACCAAAGCGCCTTCGATTGACGGCCGATCGCCCTTGACGATCTGCACGCGGCTCAGCGCCAATTGGGCCTCCTCGCTTTCCAGAGGTCCGTGGCCAGCCTCGTCGAGCCGCCCTGCATCGGCCCAGCTGACCGCCGCCCGCAGCCGATCTTGGGCCAGCCAAAACTCAAGCTGGAGGCGGCTAAAGCGGCCGGTCCAATCTGGGAAAGGGGCGCCCTCGAGCAGGGGTCGAGCCTTTTCGAGGAAGCCACCGGCCGCGACCAGATCGCCGGCCGTCAATTTCAGCCGGCCGGCCAAAAGATAACCGGCCATCCTCGCGCGCGCGTCGCCGCCCAATTCGGCCCGTTCCAGCCCTGGCGACAGGAAATCCCAGGCTTCGGCCAGCTCGTTCCACTCATAGAGCAGCTCGGCCATGCGAATATACACCCAGCCGGTCAGCGGCAGCTCCAGACGGCCCCAATTCTCCGGCGCTTGCATGGCGGCGACTGCCTGGCGCCAGTAACCGGCCGCCTTTTGCAATCGGCCTTGGCGCAATTCGAGGTCGGCCAGGGCGCCAAAGAGATGCGTGGCTTGCGGGCGCACAGGGGGTGCCTGCCTCAGCTCTAGCGCCTTCAGGTAGCACGCCTTGGCCTCCTGCCAGCGCGCATTGCGGCGGTAGGTATCGCCCAGAGCGCCAAGAACGCCGGGTCGAATGCTGCGGTCGTCATCTGGCAGCTCGTGCAGCGCCCGATCGGCATAGCTCTCTGCGGCCGGTACGTCGTTCTGCACACAGGCCATGAAACAGCGCACGGCCATTAGCCAACGCCTTTGCCAGCCTGCCTCTTCGCCCTCGGCCGCCGTTAACCTTTGCTCAATTTCCTCCAGCAGACCGACAATAGCTTCGAACTGGCCGGCGACCGCCATGAGACCGGCCCGCATCAGGTCAATCACTGGATACGCTGCGTACCAGTCGGCCGGGACCGCGCCAAGCCAGCGCTTCACAACCCCAAGCTCGCCAGCGTTGAGTTTGGCGAGGAAGTGCTTATCGAAGATCTCTAGCGCCAGCTGTACCTGTTCGCCGGCTAGCGCGTGCTCGAAGGCCGGCTCGGGCATATCCTGGGCCAGATACCAGCGGCCGGCCCGGCGGTGAAGCTCGGCCACTTCATCAGCCTTGTGACGGCTAAGCTCGCTCTGGAGAAAGTCCGCAAACAGGGGGTGATAGCGGAACCATTCGCGGCGATCGTCCAGCGGCCGCAGGAACAAATTCTCTCGCTCCAGGGCGGCCAGGGTCTCCTGGCCGCCCTGCCGGCCGGTAACCGCCTCGCACAGCGGCGCGCTCAGCGCGTCGAGGATGCTTGTCTGGAGCAGGAATTGGCGCCTATCGCTGGCCAAGGGGGCCAGCACGTCCTCAGCCAGATAATCGGCAATGAAGCGCTGCCGGCCGCTCAGCGCCAGACTGTCGGCCCCGGCGAGCTCGCGCCGCAGGCCAAGGGCTGCCAATTGCAAGCCGGCTATCCAGCCTTCCGATTTGCCCTGCAGCTTGGCCACCTCATCAGGCGTCAGCTTGAGTTCCATCTGCTCAGTTAGAAAGGCGGCCGTCTCCTCAGGCATGAACTGGAGATCCGCCATTTGTAACTCCAGCAGCTCGCCGCGCGCCCGGTAGCGGGCCAGCGGCAAGAGCGGCTCGGATCGGCTGGCCAACACGAGGTGGACGGCCGGAGGCAGGTGATCCAGCAAGAAGGTCAGCGACTCGTGGATGGCCGCATCCTCAATCAGGTGATAATCATCCAGGACGAAGGCCATATGGCCGGAAACCTCGCTGGCAAGGTTGATGAAGGCTGACAAGACGGCCTGGACATCCGGCATTCGGGCGCCCAGCAGCAAGCCCAAAGGGCTTTCAAGGACGTCTGGCTGAATCTCCTGCCAGCCTTTCAGGAGATAGCGGAAGAAGCGCTCAAGATCGTTATCCTCCTCGTCCAGGGAAAGCCAGGCGATCGGGAAGCGGCTTCCACGAGCCCATTGGGAAAGTAGCGTTGTCTTGCCGTAGCCGGCCGGGGCCGAGAGCAGAAGGAGCTTGTGTCTGGGGAGGGCGCTTTCGAGAGCATCAACCAGCCGGCCGCGGGGCACCTCATGCCACGGCTGGGGCGGAATCCGCACCTTGGTAATCAGCAGTAAAGGGTCCATGACAACAGGCGCTTGCGATCGCGCACCCTTTTATTTTAGCACATGGCCTTGCCCGCCCGTAAGCGCAGTGCTGCAACGCCAGAGGCCTTCCATTTCTGGGCTCTAAATGGGCAGCGAGCTGAGGGCTGCGCCTGCGGCCGGTGTGACGACAACCCTGGCGGGTGGCCCGCCAGTCGCTCACCGGTACAGGTCGTCCGCTGGCGGCCGGATCAGGTCAGCCGCCCTGCCCTCCTCCGCCGGCAGGCGCAGGCCGCGCGCCAGCACGGCCGGGACGCCCTCGGCCGCCTGGCCCATGACCAGGCCGGCCGCAGCCGCAATCTCGTCGGCCGTGCCAACCTCGGTGTGGCGCAAGACGTAGCCCTGGCGGTCGGCCTCGCCGCGCCGGTCCCAAACGGCCGGCAGACCGGCCACGCCCACCGCGACTCCTAGCGTGCCGCGCCGGAAGGGCCGGCCGTGGCTGTCGCTGATCACCACCCCCGGCTGGACCCCGCTGTGGGCGTAGAGGGCCCGCCTCAACGCGGCCGCCGAGGCGTCGGGATCGAGCGGCATGAGCGCCACCCACTCGCCGGGGCCATTTTGAGGCACGTTGGAGCGGTCAATGGCGGCGTTGGCGCTGGTAAAGCCGAGCCGGTGGCGCGTGATCAGCAGGCCCGGCCGCCAGCGCGAAACCGCGGCGCTCTCGGCCAGGATCAGCTCCACCAGCCGCGGGTCTTTGCCCACCTCGGCCGCCAGCGCCAGCGCGCGCGGGCCGGGCCTCACCTCGTCCAGGCGCACTAGGCGCCCCTCGGCCTTGGAGACCACCTTGTGCGCCACGACCAACACGTCTCCGGCCGCCAGGGCCATCCCGGCCGCCGCCAGCCCGGCTGAAATAATCCCGGCCAGGTCATCGCCCGGCCGGATTTCGGGCAGGCAAGGCACGCCGGTCAGCGTCAGGCTGGGGGGCCCGCCCGCCGCGGCGCTCATTCCCGGCCGGTGTCCGGCAGGCCGGTGACCCGGATGCCTGCGCCGCTGACCTTGTGAATAACGTTGATGCTGATCAAGACGGCCGTCAGCCCCTCAACGACGGCCGCGTTGGCCAGGCCGCCGGCATTCACCCCGCGCAAGCCGGCGTCGGCGCACAATTCGGCCACTAGCGCCTTGTCGGCCGCCCTTTGGCCGCAGATTAGGACGTCGCCGGCCGGGGCCCCGTCGTCTGCCAGCAGGTGATCGGCCGAGATGTGTTGGAAGGCGCACACCACCCGCGCCTCCGGCCCGACCTGCGCCTGGGCCTCTTCGGCCGCCGCCAGACCGCCTGGCGGCCGCCGGGCCCGGCCCTTTTTCTCCAGGTTCAGCGGCGCGACCACGCTGACCAGCAGCTTGCCTGCCAGCCCCGGCCGCACCGCCGCCAAAGTGTCCGCCTGGGCCTCGTAGGGCACCGATAACACCACCATCTCGCCCGCGCCAGCCGCGCCCAGGTTGTCCAAGCCGCGAACGCGCCCGCCGGGCACGCGCTCCAACAACCGGGCGGCCGCGGCCGCCCCTTTGGCCGCCGAGCGGGAGCCAATGATGATCTCATGTCCGGCGCGCGCCCATCGATAGCCAAGGCCAAAGCCATGGTCGCCAGTGCCGCCCAGGATGGCGATTTTCATGTCGTACTCGTGCCGAATGCTCCTGGTGCCAGACCTCGCCGGGTTTGGAACCCCGCCAAGTCAGGCGGGCGCTTCCATGCGCTGCCAAGCGGCCGCCGCCAATTCACGGCTGCGGGCGCTGATCTCGGCCTCGTCCAGGCTCAACAGTTGGCGCTCGCGCATGAGCGCCCGGCCCGCGACGACCGTGGCCGTCACCATGCTGCTCTCAAAGCCAAACAGGATGTGCCAGGGCAGGTTGCCGGCCGTCAGCGGGGTGGTGGGCTGGTAATCCACCAGGATGAAATCGGCCGCCGCGCCCACGCTCAGCTCGCCCAATGGCAGCTCCGGCCAGTACGCGCCCGCCAGCCGGGCGTTGTTGGCCACCGCCATGCGGGCCACATCTTGCCCGTTGGCCCGGCGCGGGTCCCGATGGACGACCTTGTGGAGCAGGTAGGCCGCCTTCCACTCGGCCCACATGTTGTTGCTGAAACCGTCGTTGCCCAAACAGACCGGGATGCCCAGGCGCAGCATGCCCTCCACGTCGGCCGCGCCGACAGCGTTGTTCATGTTGCTGCGCGGCTGGTGGCTGACCCAGGCGCCGCAGTCGCGCAAAAGTTCCATCTCGCCTGCGTTCACGTGCACGGCGTGGGCCACGATGCTCTTCGGGTTAAGCAGGCCCGCGGCCGCCAGCCGCTCGGCCGCCCGCATCCCGCTGCGGCGCAAGGCGTCATCCTCGTCGGCTTCATGCTCGGCCAGGTGAACGTGGAAGCCGGCGTCAAAGGGCCGCCCGGCGGCCGCGCAGGCTGCCAGCGTCTCGTCGCCCAGGCTGAGCGAGGCGTGCAGGCCGAAGGCCGCCCGCAGCAGCGCCGGCCGCCCTTCGGCTACGGCCTCTAAAAATCGCACGTTCTCCTCGATGCCGGCCTGGGCGCCATCGCGGCCGTGGCGGTCGCTGACCTCGTAGCATAGGACCGCGCGCAAGCCGGCCTGCTCGACGGCGGCCGCGATCAGCTCCAGCGAGCCGGGAATGGCGTTCGGGCTGGCGTGATGGTCGAACAGCAGCGTCGTCCCGTGTTTGACCGCGTCCACCAGGCAAACCAGCGCGCTGTAGCGGACGTCCTCGGCCGTCAGCGCCCGGTCGAGCCGCCACCAAAGCCGCTCCAGAATCTCGGGGAACTCCTTTGGCGCCGGGCCGGGGATTGCCATGCCCCGGGCGAACGCGCCGTAAAAATGGGTGTGGGCGCAGATGTTGCCCGGCATGATCAGTTGCCCGGCCGCGTCCCAGCGCTTGGCCAGCGGGTGTTGGCGCTCCAGCTCGGCCGCCGGGCCTAGGGCGGCAATGCGGCCCTCACGGGCCAGCAGCGCCCCGCCCTCGATGATCGTGTTGGCCGCGCCCCAGGTGACCAGACGGCCGTTGGTGACGAGCAGGTCAGGCATGGGGCCGGATTCTAGCGGTCTGGCCAGAGCCCGGCAATCCGGCCGCCCCGAAAACGCATTGATGAGCGTCTATTTAATGTCTGGCGCTTTGCTTGACTCGGCCGCCTCGCCTGGGCTACACTTTGCCTGTAGGCCGGACCCTTGGGTGCCGGGCCGGCCGGAATTATCTGTGGTAGCAATGCATTAAGGAGAGAAATGGCTGAGTTAAAGAACATCAGCGATGAATCGTTTGATAGAGAAGTGTTGCAGGCCGAGAAGCCGGTGCTGGTGGACTTCTGGGCTGAGTGGTGCGGCCCCTGCCACGCCATCGCGCCCTCTGTGAAAGCGATCGCCGAGGAACACAAGAGCGTGCTCAAGGTCACCAAGCTGGACGTTGATGAGAATCCGGTTACCCAGGGCCGTTACGGAATTATGAGCATCCCGACCTTGATGCTGTTCAAGAACGGCCAGGTGGTGGCGCGCATAACCGGCGCCCGGCCGAAGGATCGCATCCTGGCCGACCTGTTGCCCCACCTGGAGCCGGCCGCGGCTTGAGCCCCCTCCTTCCTCTCTAGACCCAAAAGCGCCCGTCATTTCGACGGGCGCTTTTTTCGGCCGGGCAGGGACGCCCGGCGGCGCAAGCTGCCGCCAAAGTTTACATAAGCGGCGGCTCGTCGGCCGGCGGCTTCGCGCCCTTCTCGGCCGCGAAGTGGTCAGCCACCCTATCTATCTCCTGGCTAAGCCGGCGTAGGCCTTCGATGATGCCAGCGCGGGTCTTGTCGGCCAATTCGCCGCTCTCAACCCGGCCGCGGATCTCGGCCGCCTCGGCCTGAGCCCGCTGGGTGGACGGGCTGGCGCGCAATTCCTGGACTGCCTGCTCGACCTCACTGGCAAAGGCCTTGGCCCCGGCCTTGAAGTCGTGCTCCAGGCGCTCCCATTCCGGGCTGTTGAAGGCGGCCTTAATGCTCTGCCCAAGCTGGCGGCCGAAGCGCCCCAGGTCGGACGTCACATCGCCGGCCCCGGACTCGGCTTTGGCGGCCGGCTCGTCCTCGGTCACTTCGACCGGCTCGCCCAGGCGGATTTTGATGTCCTCCACCTCCGACGCCCCCTCGTTTTCAACGTCAACTTTCAACGGCTCGTCGTTCATCTCAGCTCCTTATCGGCCGGGCGTCTAGCCAGCTGGCCCTGCCAGGCGGAGGGCCGGCTTGGCTGACACATCGCACACAGAACAGCTTACTGGATCTCAACGACCGCGCCGGCCTCTTCCAGCTTGGCCTTGGCCTCGTTGGCAGTCTCGCGGTTGACGCCTTCCATGACGGTGTTGGGCGCGCCGTCCACCAAATCCTTGGCCTCTTTCAGGCCCAGGCCGGAGACCAATGCGCGAACTTCCTTGATGACGTTGATCTTCTTGGGGCCGGCTTCCTTGAGGATGACATTGAACTCCGTCTTTTCCTCAACCTCTTCGGCCACGCCGGCCGCTCCGCCTGCCATGGGCATCATGCCCATAGCCATCGGCGCGGCCGCGCTGACGCCCCATTTCTCTTCCAACATCTTGGTCAGTTCGGCCGCCTCGAGCAGCGTCAGGCTGCTGAGGTCGTCCATTAATTTCGTCAGGTCTGCCATTTTTCCTCCAATGGTTTCTCAGAATGTCGAGTAGGGCAGGCGTGAATGGGCCTGCCCTGCAGCTGTCATTTAGTTTTAACCGGCCGGGGCGGCCTCGGCCTCGCTGCGGGCGTAGGCGTCCAGCACATTGACCACCTGGCGCACGCCCCCGGCCAATGCCAGGGCGATGTGCTGCGCCGGCGCGCTGATCAGGCCGATGATTTGGGCGCGCAGCTCGTCAAGTGAGGGCAGCTTGGCAAGCGCCTCAACCTGCTCGGCCGACAGCACCTGCTCGCCTATGATGGCGGCCCGGATCTTGAAGCGCTCGTCGCCCTTGGCGAACTCGACCAGCAACTTGGCCAGGCTCGGCGCTTCAGCCAGGGCGAAGGCGGCCGCCAGTTGGCCGGCGAGCAGGTCGCCCGGCGCCGGCTGGCCCGTCTGCTCCAAGGCGTAGCGCAGCAGCGTGTTCTTGGTGACGTGCAAGGCGCCTTCCGACTTGCGGACGTCTCCGCGCAGGGCCTCCAGTTGCTTGACGCTCAGGCCGCTGTATTCGGTCAGGAAGACGGCCCGGCTGCGGCCCAGCAGCTCAACGTATTCGGCCACAAGTGCCTCTTTCCGCTCTTTCGTGATTGCCAAAAGGAATCACCTCCTCTAGAAAAACAAAAATCCTCACGCCGGCCGGGCGAGAGGATCTTTAACCGCATGGCAGGCAGGGCGCTTTGGACGCCGCCGCCAGCTACGGGCTGCGATCCCCACCTCGGCTGGCAACTTTAAGCCCGGCCGCACTAGGGCCGGGCGCCCGCTGTCTCAGGTGAGTGACAACTCTTATTTAGCGCCTATTTTACGCGCCTGCCTCCACTGTGTCCAGTTTGATGCCCGGGCCCATCGTGTTGGCCAGGGTGATCTTGCGAATGAAGGCGCCCTTGGCCGCCGCCGGCCGGGCCCGTTTGATGGCGTCAAGCAGGGCGTTCAGGTTCTCGAGCAGCTGTTCCTCGCTGAAGGCCCGCGCCCGGCCGATGGGTGCATGGATGTTGCTCAGCTTGTCCACCCGGAACTCGACGCGGCCAGCCTTGGCCTCATCAATCAGCCGCGGCAGGTCGCCGCCAAGGGCGACGGTGCCCGCGCGCGGGTTCGGCATCAGGCCCCGTGGGCCCAGCACACGGCCCAGCCGGCCGACTTTGCCCATCATAGATGGCACGGCAATGGCCACATCGAAGTCAGTCCAGCCGTCCTGGATCTTGCGAATGGTCTCGTCGTCCGCAATGTGATCCGCGCCGGCCTCTTGCGCGATGCGGGCGTCCTCGCCTTCGGCGAAGACCAGCACGCGCACACTCTTGCCCAGCCCATGCGGCAGCACGACCACATCGCGCACCTGCTGGTCGGCGTGGCGCGGGTCCACGCCCATGCGCATATGCACCTCAACGGTGGGGTCGAACCCGGTGTATGCGGTTTCCTTGATCAACTTGACGGCCTCGGCTCGGCTGTACAGCCGCTCGCTCTCCACCTTGGCGGCCGCCTCCTGATATTTGCGTCCTCTGTGTGCCATTGGTTCTCCTTGTGGTGTTGGCGGGCCGCAAGCGACCCTCCCACGAGCTTGCTTATTTCTTGACTGTGATGCCCATGCTGCGGGCGGTGCCGGCCACGACCTGCATCGCGGCTTCAACGTCCAGGGCGTTAAGGTCTTTCAGCTTGGCTTCAGCGATCTCGCGCAGTTGATCCTGGCTAATGGCGCCCACCTTGTCGCGATTGGGCACGGCCGAACCCTTGGTCAGGCCCGCCGCCTTGCGCAGCAGGTCGGCCGTGGGCGGCGTCTTGAGCACAAAACTGAAGCTGCTGTCCTGGAAAATGGTGATCTCGGCCGGGATGATTTGCCCCACCTGGTTGGAGGTGCGGGCGTTGTATTCCTTGCAGAACTGCATCAGGTTAATGCCGTGCGGCCCCAGGGCCGTGCCTACGGGCGGGGCGGGTGTGGCCTTGCCGGCGCTGACGTTAATTTTGACGACTGCCTTGATTTTCTTTGCCATCTCTTGTTGCCTTAGCGGCCGCCAGCCGGCGGCCTGGTATCAGATGTTTTCAACGTGCAGGAAGTCCAGCTCGACCGGGGTCTCGCGGCCGAAGAACGACACGAGCACGCGCACCTTGGTGCGATCTATGTCAATTTCGGAAACGGTGCCAATGAAATCGCTGAAGGGGCCGGAACGTATGCGCACTTTCTCGCCCGGATGGAAGCTGAACTTGACCTTCGGCGCCTCGGCCTCCATGCGGTTCATGATCTTGGCGACCTCTTCCGGCCGGAGTGCGGTGGGGTCGTTGCCCATGCCCACGAAGCCAGTGACGCCGGGCGTGTTGCGCACCACGTACCAGGAATCTTCGTCCATCAGCATTTGCACCAGGATGTAACCGGGGAAGACGCGGCGCTGGACCGGCCGGCGCTTGCCCTCTTTGATCTCGATCTCATCCTCGGTGGGCACAACGACGTCGAAGATCTTGTCCTCCATGCCCATGGTGCGGATGCGCTGCTCGATGCTGTCGCGCACCTTGTTTTCATAGCCCGAATAGCAGTGGATGACGTACCATTGAGGGCCGCCTTCCTCCACTTCGGCCGCCTCGCCGTTGATATCGAGTGAGGTGTCCAGCAACGGCTGCTGCGGAGCTTCCTCTTCTTCGCCTTCCAGCGGCCGGCGTTCTTCTGTCTCTTCGCTCATACTCTTTGCCATTAGCCGCCGACCAGGAGCCGGATGATGGCCTCGACCAGCCTGGAAAAGACCAGGTCCCAAAAGCCGAGGAAAATTGCCATCACGATGGTGACCCCAATCACGATAGCGGTCAGGCGGCGCGACTCTTCGGCCGAGGGCCAGGTCACCTTACGCAGCTCGCCTCGTGTTTCGCGCACGTAGCGGGCGATCGTGTTGGGCTGGGTCGCAGCAGCTCTATTCTCCGACTTCATTTGGGTCACGTTCACGTCCTTCGGCGGCTGACCGGCAGTCCCTTGCGGGATTACTGCCGGTCAGGGATTCAGGTTATCTTATTGAACAGGGGGTGCAGGACTCGAACCCGCAACCTACGGTTTTGGAGACCGTCGCTCTGCCAGTTGAGCTAACCCCCTATAACCACCAGGTTATGCCATTGTAATCAGCGTGTCTCACGATGCAACTGGTGCTTGCGGCAGCAGGGGCAATACTTTTGCAGCTCGATCCGGCCGGGGTCGTTGCGCCGGTTCTTCTCGCTGATGTAATTGCGCTCGTTGCAAACTGTGCAGGCCAGCGTGATGTGGTCGCGCACCGCCTTCTTTGCCATGGTTCAATCGCTCACTCCAGCCGCTCCAAGGGCTGCCTAATTCAGGATTCTGGTAATGACGCCAGCGCCGACGGTCAGGCCGCCCTCGCGGATGGCGAAGCGGCTGCCCTCTTCCAGGGCGACCGGCATGATCAGCTTGACGTGCAGGTTGACGTTGTCGCCC
>JBOGUG010000006.1:0-2948 GCA_050696115.1 Promineifilaceae bacterium (SeqCode)
GCCGATGATAGCAAAGGTGCGGCCGGCGCCCAAGCCGGCCGACTGCGCTTGATTCAAGCGGCGTTCCTGGCATACTCCTGGCTGCGTATGAGCTCAGCCAACGGCCCAGGCCGGCCGAAGCCTTCCAGGGGCAGCGCCTTTTCGCTAACCTGCTCAATTGCTAGGGACGCGCTCGCGGCCGGACTTTTAAGCCAATGGGCCAAAAAGCGCTGATCATTGCGGGGATGCACCGCTCGGGCACATCGCTCTTGGCCCGCTTCGCGCATCTGGCCGGCGTTGACCTGGGCGATCAACTCTTGAGCGCGCGCCAGTACAACCCGTTCGGCTACTTCGAAGATGTGGAGATCCTGGCCTTTCACAGCCAGATCTTGCGGCGCGAAAGCGGCCACTCGATGTGGGCAAGGCGGCCGCCCCTCTTGATTGCAGACGATCGCGCTCAGGCCCGCCAACTGGCCGCCGCCAGAACCCAGAAAGCGCTGTGGGGCTGGAAAGAGCCCCGCACCTGCCTCTTTCTTGACCTCTGGAACGAAATCCTGCCCGAAAGCCATTTCCTGTTTGTGGTTCGCCATCCTTCCCAGGTCGTAGACTCGCTCGCCAGGAGAAGCCACCGCACCCGCCTTTACTGGCCCTGGCGCCTCAACCTCTACCTCAGCCAGTGGCTCCTTTACAATCGGGCCTGCCTCGCGCTCTGCGCCAGCCAACCGGCCCGGACGCTGGTCTCTGCCCTGGAAACGACGCTTGACCATCCGGCCGCCTTTGCCGCCCGCTTATCCGCCTGGTTTGGACATGAGTTTTCAGCTGAGCGCCTGCGCCAGGCCTATGAGACGCCGGCCCTTAAGCAAGACGCCAGGTGGCCAGGCTGGATTTCCGGCCGGCTGAAAGCGGAAAGCCTGGCGCTTTATGAGGAGCTGAAGCGGCTGGCGGCCGCTTGAGCCCGCTGCATGCGCGCGCTGAGGGTCTCCATGATCGGCCCCGTGCCGCCCCATTGGGGCGGCGGCGCCAAATGGCGCGGCGGCGGCATCGCGACCTACGTCGAGGCGATCTTGCCCCGGCTGCTGGCCCTCGGCGTCCGGGTCTCATATCTGGCCGACAACGTCCCGGCCGGCAGGCTGGCGGCCGCCCCGCCGGCCATGGGCAGCAGCCTGACCCTGGAAACGGTGCGAAAGTCGCCCTTGGCGCTCCTACGCCTGGGCATCGGCCGCTGGGCGCGCCTGGGGTTGAAAGTGATGGCGCATGGCCGCCTGCGCGCGGCCGCGCCGCCGGGCCAGATGATCCGTTACCTCGGGCTGGCTGCTAATTTCGAGGCCTTCCTGGCCCGCCACCCGGCCGACCTGCTGCACGTCCAGCAGGCCGGCCAGCGCCAGTTTTTGTGTCAGGCGGTGTTAGGAACGCCCCTACCGCTTGTGGCCTCGCTCCAAAGCGTCAATGAGCTGATCCGGCCGGTTGCGCCCTGGTTGGCGCGCATGACCGAGCAAAATTACCGCTTGGCCGATCACCTCGTCGCCGTGAGCAACTTCGTGCGCGAGGTAGCCGCCGAACGGGGCGCCCCGCCAGAAAGAATGACGGTCATCCCCAGCGGGGTTGATTCGGCGCGCTTTCGGCCGGGGCCGCAGGCGGCCGCCCGGGCCGAGCTGGGCCTGCCGCCAGACGTCTTAATGGTGCTGTTTTGCGGGAATTTGGTGCCGCGCAAGGGCGCCGACGTCTTGGTCCGAGCTTTCGCCGACCTGGCCGACGCCTCCAAGCCCGCCCGGCTCGTCTTGCTTGGAGACGGGTCCGAGGAGGAGCCGCTCAGACGGCTGGCGGCCGAGCGCGGCCTTGCCTCGCGCGTGCACTTTGCCGGCTTCCGGCCGCTGGACGAACTGCCGCTCTGGTACCAATCTTGCGACATCTTTGCGCTGCCTTCCTGGGCCGAAGGGCTGTCGCTGGCGGTGCTGGAGGCGATGGCTTGCGGCCGGGCACTGGTCACGACTTTTCCCGGCCGGGGCGAACATGACGCTATTCAGGACGGCGTCAACGGCCGGCTGGTAGCCTACGGTGATCCAGTCGCGCTGGCGGCCGCGCTGAAAGAGTTGCTCGCTTCGGCCTCGCAACGGCAGGAGATGGGCCAAAACGCCAGGCGTACGGCCGTCGAGCGTTTCAATTGGGATGCCATCGCCCGCCAAACGGTTGAGGTCTACCGCAAGACTCTGTCGGGCGGCAAAGCCCGGCCGCAGGCGTAGCGCGCAGCGCGCCGAGCCCCTACCCCTGCTTAACCCTCCAGGTCGTATCCCAATTTCTCCATCGTCGGCCGGATGATCGCCGCGATCCGCTCAACGAACTCCCGGCCGCGGCCGCGCCACTTCTCGGCCGCGGGCGTCGAGACGACGTTGATCTCGGGCAGGGCCTGGGCCTGGCGGCTCAGCTCGGCCGCGTAGTCCAGGCCCACAAATTCGGCGATGGTGCGCAACGTCGCTTCCGGCTGGCTGACAAGCGCCTCGTAGCGCACGGTCAGCAGGGGAACCCGGCCGGCCGTGCGCTCCGCGAAATCGAGCACGGCTTGATTGCAGCGCGCCCACTGCCAGGCGCACACCTCCTCAAGCGGCCGGTCGCGCAGCGCGCGCCAGCCGGGGATCAGGGTGAAAGCCCAACGCCGGCGCGCCAGGCCGGGAATCGTCACCGGCTCCGGCACGGTGTAGCCGGCGAACAGATGGGGTTGGCGCCAACCTTCCATCAGCGAGTGAACGTTGGCCCGGCCGTCGCGAGTCAGGAAAATCACCGAGGCGTCCGGTAACAGGGCCGCCAGGAAATCCAGCCGAAGGCAATTCTCCGGCGTCTTTTCCAGCAGGCGAATGGCGGCCGGCCGGCGCAGCCCGTAGGCCAGCGCGAGCAGTCCGCGAGCCAGGTCAAGCCCCTGCTGGGGCGCCGCGCTGGCGGCGGCCGCGCCGGGCCGCCCCGTCCGGCCGCGCCGC
>JBOGUG010000007.1:0-25915 GCA_050696115.1 Promineifilaceae bacterium (SeqCode)
CGCCCAGCTCGTCTGGCCAGGCGTGAAGCCCCACCAACAGGGCAGCCGGCAGCCGCCGTTCGTTTGCAGCAATTCGGTCACCAGCGCGTGGGCGGCCTCCGGCGCGAGCGTGGGGAAGGGTGTCAGGCTGGGCGTGCGGCTCGGCCGAGGGGTGCGCGAAGGGGTGGGCGTGGGCGTGGGCGTGGGTGTCGGCGTGGCCGTGGCCGTGGCCGTGGCCGCCGGAGAGGCGGCAGCCGGCGCGGACGGGGCCACGGTCAGTGAGGCGGTGGGCGACGGCTGGGGCGACGGCAGCGTCTCAGCCTGGCAGCCTGCTGCAAGCAGCGCCAGCAAAAGGCAGGTCAAGTGGGTCCACGGCCGAATCGTCTTCGCTCTCATCTCAGCCCTCCCGCTATGCGCCCGATTCGTTGCGGCTCATGGCCAGCGAGATCCAGTGGCCCATGCCCGCGTTCATAAATGACGATCTTATCCTGCCAGCCTCAATTGACGCCCAGGTATTAAAGGTCCAGCAGATTGATCTTCCCCCAGTTTCATGGACATAGAGTTAAGGCTGATGCCTGCAGCGGCGCATGGAGCTGTTCGAAATCAACAGGACTCAAGTAGCTCAAGGCCGAGTGCCGGCGCGGCCGATTGTAGAACGCCTCGATGTAGAAGATTATATCCGCCTTGGCCTGGTCACGGGAGCGATACCGTCGCCGGTGAACCAGTTCTCTCTTCAAAGTGGCGAAGAAGCTCTCCCCCGGAGCGCTGTCATAGCATTGCCGGCGCCGCTCATACTGACCATCATCTGGTGGCCGGCCACTAACTTCTGATACCACCGGCCGGTGTACTGGCAGCCGCGGTCGGAGTGATGTACCACTCCGGGCGCCGGTTGCCGCTGGCTGGCGCTCATCGGCCGAGCCGTGCCGTTGCGCCGTTCAATGGCTGAGGTGTTAGGCACGGCGTAGTGCAACTTCATCAGCCTCCCGGTTGGAGATAATCTCACCCGACTACCCAGAGGCGCCTGACCCTTGCTTCAGCCGCACGAAGCGATGCGAGGCGACACATTAAGCTCCACGACCCGCAAAATCGGCTACAATGAACCTGGATGCAAGCAAACAGCACACTCCGCCCAGAGGAGATCCAGGCCATCGTCGAGGGCGCCCACGCCAATCCCTTCAACGCCCTCGGCCCGCACGTGGTGGATGGCTTAGGCGTCAGCATCCGCGCCTTTCTGCCCCAGGCGCGCACCGCGGCCGTCGTCTTGGCCGATAGCGGGCAGCGCTACGAGATGGCCCGCCTACATCCGGCCGGGCTCTACGAGGCCCAACTACTTGGCCAGGACCGGCCGCCGGACTACTATTTCCAGATCCGGCTGGTAGACGGCCGTAGCCGGCGCCTGCTCGACCCCTACGCCTTTCCCAGCACGCTGGGCGATTTTGACGAATATCTAATGGCCGAAGGCACCGACGTCCGGATGTATGAGAAGCTGGGCGCCCACGCGATCAGTGTGAACGGCCGCAAGGGTGTGCGCTTTGCGGTCTGGGCGCCCAACGCCCAGCGCGTCAGCGTGATCGGCGACTTCAACAACTGGGACCCCCGGCGCCACCCGATGCGCTTCCTGCACAACAGCGGCATCTGGGAGCTGTTCTTGCCGGGCTTGAAGGCCGGCGCCGTCTACAAGTATGAGATCCGCACTGGCTACCGAGATTATGCCGTGGCCAAGGCCGATCCTGTCGGCTTTTACGGCGAGCTTCGGCCGGGCACGGCCTCGATTGTTTGGGATCATAGCCGCTACCACTGGCGCGACCGAAAGTGGATGAGCGGCCGCGCCCAGAGACAGGCCTTCGACCGCCCGCTGAACATCTACGAGGTGCATCTCGGCTCGTGGCGGCGCACGGCCGAGGGCGACTGGCTCAACTATACGGAGCTGGCCAAGATCCTCATCCCTTATGTCCTGCAGATGGGCTACACCCACATCGAGCTGCTGCCCGTGCTGGAACACCCTTATGACGCCTCTTGGGGCTACCAGGTCACGGGCTACTTCGCGCCCACCAGCCGCCACGGAACGCCAGACCAGTTCAAGGCCTTTGTAGACGCCTGCCACCAGGCCGGCATCGGCGTCATCCTTGACTGGGTGCCGGCCCATTTCCCCCGTGACCAGCATGGGCTGTCATTTTTTGACGGCACCCATCTATACGAGCATGCCGACCCGCGCCAGGGCGCCCATCCCGACTGGGGCACGCTGATCTTTAACTTCGGCCGGCATGAGGTGCGCCAGTTCTTGATAAACAACGCCCTTTTCTGGCTCGACAAGTACCACCTGGATGGGCTGCGGGTAGACGCCGTGGCCTCGATGTTGTACTTGGATTTCTCCCGGCGGGAGGGCGAATGGCTGCCGAACCGCCTGGGAGGCCGGGAAAACCTGGAAGCCATCGCGTTCCTGCGCCTGTTCAATCAGGCTGTCCAGGCCCTATATCCGGCCGCGCTGACCATTGCCGAGGAATCCAGCGCCTGGCCCGGCGTCACCCGGCCGGTGGCTGAGGGCGGACTGGGCTTCAGCCTAAAATGGAACATGGGCTGGATGCATGACACCCTGCGCTACATGGGCCACGACCCACTTTTCCGCTCCCACCACCATGGGAGTCTGACATTTTCGCTGGTATACGCCTTCAGCGAGAAGTACCTTTTGCCCTTCTCACACGACGAAGTCGTCCACCTTAAGCGCAGCCTGTTGGGCAAGATGCCCGGCGAAGTGGGGCACCAGTTCGCCAACATGCGCTGCCTACTGGCCTACCAGATCGCCCACCCGGGCAAGAAGATGCTCTTTATGGGCGGCGAGTTCGGCCAGTGGCAGGAATGGTCGGAAGCACGGCAACTGGATTGGCGCCTGCTCGACGAAAGCCCGCTGCACCGCGGGCTGCACACCTATGCGAAGGCGCTAAACAAACTCTATCTGGATGAGCCAGCGCTGTTTGAGGACGATTTCTCCTGGCAGGGCTTTCGCTGGCTCGATGTGCATGAGGCAGAGCGCAGCATCCTGGCCTTCGCCCGCCTCGCCCCGGCCGCCGGCCGGCTGCTGGCAGCCGTCTTCAATTTCACCCCGGTACGGCGTGAGGGCTACCGGCTGGCGCTGCCCCAGGCCGGCCGGTATGTGGAGTTGCTCAACAGCGACCGGGCTGATTTCGGCGGCGGAGGAGAGGCCAACACGGGCCCTCTTGAGGCCGTCGCGACGGATGTGCCCAATCTGCCCTATGCAATTGAGGTCACCTTGCCGCCGCTAAGCGCCCTCTTCTTCGGCCGGGCGGGGTGAACCGTGCGCGAATTTCCCTACCCCCTCCTGTTCGAGCCGGTGCTGAAGGATTACGTCTGGGGCGGCCGGCGGCTGAGCGAGATGCGCGCCGGCCGCCGGCCGCCGGACCGGGTGGCCGAAAGCTGGGAGGTCGCCATGCACCCACACGGCCGCTCGCTGGTCGCTGCCGGCCCCTGCAAGGGACTGGATTTGGGCCAGTTGATGGCGGCTTACGGCGAGGCGTTACTTGGAACTCACGGCCGGCCGTATTTGCGGCGCGGGCACTTCCCCCTGCTGGTCAAGGTGCTGGACGCCGAACGCCGGCTCTCGCTCCAGGTTCATCCCGACGACGCTTACGCCGGCCGGCACGAAAACGGCAGTCTGGGCAAAACTGAGATGTGGGTCATTTTGGAGGCCGGTCGCGATGCCAAGATTGTCCTGGGACTGTCAGCGCCCCTTGATCGCGCTGAATTCAAGCACGCGCTGACTGAGGGACATATCATGCCCTGGCTGCACCACCTACCCGTTCAGGTTGGTGACTTCGTGTGTGTGCCGGCTAGATCGCTACACGCAATCCTTGGCGATATTATGTTGGTTGAAGTGCAGCAAAACTCCGACATCACTTACAGGGCGTATGACTGGGGCCGGCCAGGGGCCAGCCGGCCGCTGCACCTGCGCCAGGCGTTGGAGGTGATTGACTTCGGGCAAGTCCGGCCGGGTCTGCCGGCGGTTGAGCCGCTGGCCCATGACGAAGACCGAGGTTGGCAGGCCGAGCGCCTATGCGCCAACGACTACTTTCAGGTCGAACGTTATCACGTGGCCGCCGGAGGGGGACTGGAGCGACAGACCGAGGCCAGCAGCCTGGAGATATGGGCCCTTGTGGCCGGCCGGGCCAGCTTGGGATCGTCGGGCGAGCAGGCGGAATTCGACCATCTCGGCTTTGTGCTGCTGCCGGCCGCGTTGGGCGTGTTCGGCTGGCAGGCGCACGCAGACGCCACTTTGCTCAGGATAACCTTGACCGAGCCTGGGGCCGTATTACAAAGGTGGACGGCGGATTGAGCTTGTGATATGCTCTGAGGCGCTCTCACACCCGAACTGAGACGGCAGTGGTTTATTGGCAAGTTCGGAGGAATTTGGAAGTTGGCAAACACAGCATCAGCGAAGAAACGGATTCGCATTTCTGCACGTCGGCACGCGCGCAACCGGATTTTCCGCTCGGCCGCGCGCACTTACGTGCGTCGGGCCCGGGAACTTTTGCGCGCCGGTGACCTAGAAGCGGCTCAAGAAGCCGGCCGCCAGGCCATCAGCACGCTGGATAAGGCGGCCCGCAAGGGCGTCATCCACAAGCGCAACGCCGCCCGGCGCAAGAGCCGGCTGCTCAAGCGGCTGGCGGCCGCCCAACAGACGACGAAGTAAGCCAAGTCAGCCTTCCCGTAACGTAAAACGCCACCTGGGCCCGGGCGGCGTTTTTGTTTGTCTGGCCGGGCCGGCGAGCCGGCTCAGCCCGTTTTCGCTGGCTGAATGCTGAAAATGTAGCCGATGCCGCGCACCGTCCGCAGGAACCGCGGCCGCGCCGGATCTTCTTCGATTACCTCCCGTAGCCAACGCATATGCACATCCAGGGTGCGCGTGTCACCAAAATAACTGGTGTCCCAAACCTGGCGCATCAACTCCTGGCGGGCGATGACCTCGTTCGGGTGGCGCAGGAACTTCTCGAGCAGCTGGGCCAGCTTGGGCGTGAGTCGCTTCTCCGCCTGGCGGCCGACCACGACCGAGCGCTTCGAGAGGTAAAAGGTGATCGGCCCGGCCCTGACGATCTCTTCTTTCAGATCGTCGCTGGGGAGCAGGGCGCGGATGCGGTTAAGGAGCTTGCGGGCGGTAAAGGGCCGCGCGAGATAACTGTCGGCGCCGGCCGCCAGCTCGCCACCCCTTTCCTGGTCAAAACAATATATAAAGGGCGCGTTGGGCAGCGCTTGGCGCAGCTGGCGGCAACTTTGAACGCCATTGGAGCGCATGCTGGAGGCGTCAAACACGAACAGATCGGCCGAGTGTTCCCTCAGCCAGGCCAGGGCGGCGCCGCTGGTGTGGAAGCGGGCTACGTCGTCCACCTCGCGTAGCAGGGGTGGCCGCAACGATCGCTCCCCCACTCCCCTGCCCTCAATTAGGACGATCACTGCCTCCCGCATACTGGCCTCTCCTCAACAGCCGGCCGCGATTATAGCACCGCTTTAAGGAAGGCGAGGGCTGCTTGACCGGGCAATCGCGAGAGCTTAGAGATCTGAAACGATCATTGAGGTCTAGATGGGTGTGAAATTGCCCCGGCTCGCTTGACCGGCCGGGCCGGCGCCCCTATAATTCGGCCCAGTGTTGCGAGTGTAGTTCAGAGGTAGAACGTTAGCTTCCCAAGCTAAATGTCACGGGTTCGAATCCCGTCACTCGCTCACTTGCGGCAAGGGCAACGGCGCAACTGTCTCCGTTGCCCTTGTTTATTGCCTTCGAGCTATGCGAGAATGCGGCCACCAATCAGAGGATGATAGTTGCCGGGTCGTCGTGGTCGGCGCCGGTCCGGCCGGGCTGACAGCCGCCTATGAGCTGGCCCGCGAGGGTGCGCGGCCTCTGGTGCTGGAAGCTCGGGACAGGCCAGGCGGTTTGGCCCGCTCGGAGTGCTACCGTGGCTACACGTTCGATCTCGGCGGCCACCGCTTCTTCAGCAAGTCGGCCGAGGTCAACGAACTCTGGAGACTCATGCTGGGCGCGCGCTTCCTGCGCCGGCCGCGCCTATCCCGCATCCATTTCAACGGGCGCCTTTTTCATTACCCGCTCCAGCCCTGGAACACGCTGGCGAACCTGGGGCCGGTCGAAAGCGCCCGTATTCTGGCCAGCTATCTGCGCTGGCGGATTGCGCCCCACAAGCAGGAATCCAGCTTCGAGGAGTGGGTGACGAATCGCTTCGGCCGGCGCTTGTATCAGAAGCTGTTTCAGAGCTATACCGAGAAAGTGTGGGGCCGGCCGGGCAGCGAGATACGCGCCGAATGGGCCGCCCAACGCATTCGCAACCTCTCGTTGAGGGCGGCGCTGCTGGCAGCTTTTCGCAGGCCTGGCCGGCAGGTAGCCAGCCTGATCGAGGAGTTTCATTACCCGGCGTTAGGCCCAGGCATGATGTGGGAGGCGTTTGCGGCCGCGATCGAGCGCCTTGGCGGCCAGGTGTGGCTGAACGCGCCCGTGACCGGATTCGAGTGGGACGGCCGGCGCGTGACCAGCCTGACGGCCGTGCGCCAGGGGCGGGCAATCGCGCTGGCGGCCGACGCCTATATCTCCAGCATGCCGCTCGGTGATCTGACGCGCCTTTTCAAGCCGGCTGCGCCGGGCCAAGTTCAGGCGGCCTCCGCCAGCTTGCGCTACCGCAGCCTGATTGTGGTTGGTCTGATCGTCAATGAGGCCAACTTGTTTCCTGACAACTGGATTTACGTGCATGAGCCCGGCCTACGCGTGGCCCGGATTCAGAACTACAAGAATTGGAGTCCAGCCATGGCGGCCGACTCGGCCACGTCCCACGTGGGACTGGAGTATTTTTGCGACGAGGGCGATGACCTCTGGCGGCTGAGCGAGGCCGAGCTCATTGCGCTTGCGCGCGAGGAGTTTGCGCGCCTAGGACTGGCGCGTGGGTCACAGGAAATAGATGGTTGTGTTTTCCGGCTGCCCAGGTCGTACCCGATTTACGACCAGGCCTACGAGGGCGCGCTGACCATCCTGCGCGGCTGGCTCGAAGGAATGGGAAATCTTCAGACCATAGGCCGGAACGGCTTGCACCGCTATGACAACCAGGACCACGCCATGTTGACAGGGTTGTTGGCCGCCCGCAACCTCCTATATGGCGAGCGCAACGACGTTTGGGCTGTCAACGCCGAAGGCGAATACCACGAGGAGCGGCCGGCCGACCAGGACTCTGGGGCGGTTGGAAATGCCCCTCCAAACTGGTATAACAGACCCAAAAGCCGGGCAGCTTCGCTCCGCGCCGGCCGAGAAATAGGAGTCCGAGAATGAGCATGTCCCTGGCCGCCACCCCGCTAACCGACAAGGTCTACACCCGCGCCCCTTACTGGGCTGATGTGCCCGACGAGCAGTGGATGGATTGGCGCTGGCAGATGAGCCACCGCCTAAACTCCGTAGAAGAGCTGGGAAAAGTAGTAAACCTGACCGAGTCGGAAAAGCGCGCACTGGCAAGCAAGGGTTTATTCCGGGTGGACATCACTCCCTATTTCGCCAGCCTGATCGACCCCGACGACGTGACTTGCCCGGTGCGACGCCAAGTGATTCCGACCGACACTGAAATGGTGCCGTTTCAGGCCATGATGGAAGACTCGCTGGCCGAGGACAAGCACTCGCCGGTACCGGGACTTGTGCATCGCTACCCCGACCGCGTCCTGATGCTGGTCACCACCCAATGCGCCAGCTACTGTCGCTATTGCACCAGATCGCGCATCGTCGGCGACCCGACCCAAACCTTCAGCCGCAAAGAGTTTGACGACCAGATTGAGTATATCGAGAACACGCCCCAGATCAGGGATGTGTTGCTGTCGGGCGGCGATCCGATGGTGCTGGCGCCGAAGCTGCTACAGATGATCCTGGAGCGCCTGCGGGCGATTCCGCACCTGGAGATCATCCGGATTGGCTCGCGGGTTCCGGTCTTTCTGCCGATGCGCGTCAACGAAGAGTTCTGCAACATGCTCAGCGTGGCGCACCCCTTCTGGCTGAACATCCACGTCAACCATCACAAGGAAATTACCCCGGAACTGGCGGCCGCCTGCGACCGGCTGACTCGAGCCGGTGTGCCGCTGGGCAATCAGAGCGTGCTCTTGGCGGGGGTGAATGACTCGGTTCACATTCAGCGGAAGCTGGTGCACGAGCTCGTCAAGATCCGCGTCCGGCCGTACTACCTGTACCAGTGCGACTTGGTCGAGGGCTCCGGCCACTTCCGCACCCCGGTTTCCAAGGGCATCGAGATAATCGAAGGGCTGCGCGGCCACACCTCGGGCTACGCCGTGCCCACCTACGTGGTAGATGCCCCCGGCGGCGGTGGCAAGATCCCCGTTATGCCCAACTACGTCATATCGCAGGCCCCCGGCCGGGTTGTGCTGCGCAATTTCGAGGGTTTTATCACCACCTACCAGGAGCCGCTGGATTACGATCCGGCCGCGATTGAGATCCAGGATAAGCGTATCGAGGAGCGGCCGGAGCCGGGCCAAGAGGGAGTGCTGGCGCTGTTGGCGGGCGAGAAGATGTTTATCGAGCCGGCCGGCTTTAGCCAGGTTCACGCCCGGGGTGGCAAGGAACACCGGCTGCGCAGCGGCGATTTGGCCCACAAATGGCAGCCCCTGGGCGTTGGCTCTTTGGAGGGCGAGACGGCCGGGCCCGAGGCGCTGCCGGAGCCAGAACATAACGGCCGATCGCCGGACGAAGACGGCGAGTAGTTCAAGCCGACCCAGTGCAAAACGAGGCGCTGATCTCCATCGTCATTCCAGCCCACAACAGCGCCGAACACCTGCCCGTTTGCCTGAAAGCGTTGGCTGCGACCGGCCTGGCGGCGGCCGAGGTCATCGTGGTGGACGACGCTTCCCAGGACGCGACGGTCCAAGTCGCTCGGCAATGGGGGGCGCGCGTGCTGGGCACGGCCGCCGACCGAGGCGGCCCAGCTGCGGCCCGCAACGTGGGCGCCCGCGCGGCGCGCGGCGAACTGCTTCTTTTCCTGGATGCCGATGTCCGGCCGCAGCCGGACTGCTTGCGGCGGGTGCGGGCCGCCTTTGCCGCAGAACCGCAGCTGGCTGCCTGCTTTGGCTCCTACGACGACCAACCGGCCGAACCGAACTTTTCCTCGCAGGTCAAGAACCTCTTCCACCACTACGTGCACCAAACAGCCAGGGAAAACGCTGCCACGTTTTGGGCCGGCTGTGGGGCCACTCGCCGGCCGGTGTTCATGGCGCTTGGCGGCTTCGATGAGGCCTACCGCCGGCCGAGCATCGAAGACATCGAGCTGGGCTATCGCCTGCGCCAGGCGGGGCACCAAATTCGGCTGGAGAAGGGCCTGCAGGTTCAGCACTTGAAGCGCTGGACGTTAGCCAGCCTGCTGATCAGCGATATCCGCGACCGGGCGCTCCCCTGGAGCCGGCTGATCCTGGCCAGACGCTGGGCGCCCAGCGACCTGAACCTTGGCAGCCGAAGCCGCTTGAGCGCGCTGCTGGCCGTGGCGGCCGCGGCCGGGCTCATCTCTGCCCCTTGGCTTGCCTGGGCCGGGCCGGCTGGCCTCGGCCTTGTCGGGCTAATCGGGGCCCTGAACGGCGATCTGTACCGCTTCTTCCTGCGCAAACGCGGCCCCTGGTTTGCGTTGCGCGCCATCGCCTGGCACTTGAGCTATCTCTTATACGCCAGCCTGACCCTCGGCCTGGCCGTCGGCAGCGCAGCCGCCGGCCTCCGGCCGCGCTGGCGGGCGCCGAGGTTCAGTTAGGCTTCTGCGCCGCCTGCGTAGCCCGCTCCGGCACCGGCAGCGTCAGCCAGGCGTGGTTCTTGAAATTGCCCCCGGCCGTCTGCTCGTACATCGTCAGGCGCACCCACGCCTCGGCCGGCGCAGCGCTGGCGTCGAGATAGTAGGCGTCGCGCACAATCTCGCCGGCCGTCCAGCCGGAGGTCGGGTACCAGCCGGCCACCGGATGGCGCTGGTCGGCCTGGCTTACGATGTCCTGCGGCCCGGCCGGCGGGTTGGCGCGCACCAAATGCACGGCGACGCTTTGGTCAGGCAGGTGGTCTAAAGCGGCCCGCCAAAAGAGCTCAAGGCGAAGTCGCTGCCCCTCCCAGGCCAGGGTCGGCTGGTGGATCTCGACCCCGTTGCCTAGCTCAAAGGGATTTCCAAGCGAGACGTCCTGTGGGCCCCAGGAAGGCTGCGTGTCCAGCTCGACCACGTGGGGCGCCAGGGCGCTCAAATAGATCCGGCCGAAGCGCTCCTGCCACCAGCTCAATGGGCGTTCATAAAAGGTCTGGTCTAAGGTCAGAAGGCGGGCGTTCGAGGCCATGATTGCCCCGGCGTCGGCGTTGTGGTCAACCAGCCTGAGGCCCGGCAAGCGATTTAAGTAAGCCTGGGCGTAGGCCAGGGCCCAATAGTCGTTGCCCCAGAGCGCCATGAGCGTTAGCGGCCGGCCGGCCGGCGGTGCCTCGATTTCCTCTGCCAGAGCGATCCTGCGCTGCGCGCCCAAGTCGCGGGTAACCGTGAGCACGAGCGGCCGGTGCTGGAGAAACATGAGGCCGAGCATGCCGATTAGGAAGAGGTTCGCTAGCGGCCCGACAGGCCGCCAGCGGGCACAAGCTGCGCGCACCAGGCAGCCCAGGCCAATGGCCGCCAGGGCCACCGCCGGCAAATTGACGGCCAGCAGGGCATCACCGACGCTGCCCACCCAGATGGTCAACGACAAGATTGGGAAAGGCAGCCAGAGCAGCACCAGCGCGGCTGATTCAAGGCGGCGGCGAACGCCATACCACAAGGTGCCGGCCCAGCCGGCCAACATCAGCCACAACGGCCATTCGTTGCTGAGCAGCCCGGCCACATCCCTGGCGCGGGCCAGCCATTCCCCAAGACTGGCTGGTAGCGCCAGAATCCTTTCGGTCTTGGTGTCGAGCAGCAGCGACCAGAATCCCTGCCACGTTCCCGGCTGGCTGAAGGTCCATGTCGCGCCCATCCAGGCGCGCAGAGGCAGGTAGAGGTAAATGAGGGCGCCGGCCGCGGCTGCCAGCACGGCCTGGCCTAGGCCTTGCCGCAACGCGGTCGGCTGCTGCAAGGCGAGCAACAGCAACCCCGGCCCCAGAAAAACAAGGGCGCGTTGGTGAAAGACGGCCTGAGTGGAAACCAGCGCCAGAGCAACCAAGTCGGCGCGCCGGCCGCTGCGGCCAAAGCGTATTGCCAGCCAGAAGGAGGCAAGCGCCAGCGCCACGGTCAGCGTGTGCACCTCAGCCACGGAGGCGTCTATCCAAAACGAGGTGCTCACCGCATAAAGCAGCGCGGTCAGGACGCTCGTAAGCGGAGGCACGTACGCCAGTCGCTGAGCCAAGATCAGCAGGCCAATTGTGGCCACGCCCCAGACGGCCGACACGAGCGACGAACCGGCCGCCGGCTGGACGCCGAGCAGACGCAGGGCGCTAACTGCCAGCGAGCCGGTCAAGCTGTAGAGCGGGTAGCCCGGAAAGTGCAGCGTGCCCCAGCGCGGCAGCGCGTTCTGGATCTCGCCGATATCGGTGGCATAGGCGCTGTCACTTCCGTTGACGACCGTTTGCAGGGTCGAGAGAAACAGAACCAGGCTGATCAGGCAGCCCAAGACGATCCAGCCTACGCCTGGCCGTTGATTAATCCTGGTGAACAAGCTCATGCATGAAAAGAAGTTGTTCGGGTAAAATTGCCAGCGGCCGCTGATTATAGCGCCATTCAGCCGTTTACCCGGAGGCTTTAGCTTTGGAATCGTTCCGCCTGAAGGTGGTGCTGGCCTACGCGGCCGTTTATCTCATCTGGGGCTCGACCTACCTGGCGATCCGCTTTGGGGTTGAGACGCTGCCGCCTTTCCTTATGGCCGGCGTGCGGTTCATCGTGGCCGGTTCGCTCCTATATGGCCTGGCGCGGGCGCGCGGCGCGCCCAACCCAACCCGGCCGCAGTGGCGCTCGCTGGCGATAATCGGGCTTCTGTTACTGGTGGGCGGCAACGGCGGCGTGACGTGGGCCGAGCAGGTGGTGCCCTCCGGCATTACGGCGCTGCTCATCGCCACCACCCCGCTATGGGTGGTGCTCCTCGAGTGGCTGGCGCCCGGCGGCCGGCGGCCTGGGCGCAAGGTGGTGGCCGGGGTCGCCCTCGGAATCTTGGGCATAGTGGTTCTCATCGGCCCCCAGCAGATTAGCGCTGAGCGCAGCTTCGGGCTGCTTGAGCCGGCCGTCATCGTCATGGCATCCCTGTCTTGGGCGGCCGGCTCGGTCTATTCGCGCCGCGCGGACCTTCCCGGCTCCCCCTTCATGGCGACGGCCGTCGAAATGCTCAACGGCGGGCTGGCCTTGCTGGCGCTCGCCACGCTGAGCGGCGAATGGGGCCGCCTTGAGCTGGCGGCCGTTTCCTTGCGCTCGGCTCTCGCCCTGCTTTACCTGATCGTTTTTGGCGCCCTGATCGCCTTCACGGCGTACATCTGGATTCTGCGGGTTTCCTCGGCCGACAAGGCGGCCACCTACGCCTTTGTCAATCCGGTCGTCGCCGTATTTCTCGGCTGGGCGTTGGCTGACGAAGCGCTGGGCACGCAAACGTTGGCAGCGGCCGGCATTATCGTGGCGGCCGTCTTCATAATTACCACCGCCAAGAGCGGATTTCGGCCGAGACGGCGACTGATTGCCAAACATGAGCCCGTTAGCACAACCTGAACCGCCGCGCCAAGAGCGGCCGGCCGTTATCAGCTTGAGCGCCCTGAACGCCGAGCCGCTTGGCCGCCTGTGGCTGGCCGCGGCTGAAGCCGGCGTGCTCGGTGTGCAGATCGGCGGTGACGGCCGGCGCTACGCTGCTCGGTTAGAACGGCGTTGGGGCCTGCGGCCGCGCTCAGAGCCGGACAGCCTTGCGGAGTTGAAAAGACAGCTGAGGCAATATCTGGCGGGCGAACGGCCGGCCTTCGAGCTTGCGCTGCTATGGGGGCCAATGGATGACTTCCAGCGCCAGGTGCTTGAGGCCGCCATGGCTATCCCGTACGGCCAGGTGCGCAGCTACGGCCGGCTGGCAGCCAGCTTGGGTCATGAGGTGAGCGCTGCCAGGGCCGTCGGCCGGGCGTTGGCAGCCAACCCGATGCCGATCATCGTGCCCTGCCATCGCGTCGTCGGCTCTGACGGCGAGCTTCGCGGCTATGCCGCTCCGGGCGGCGTCGCGACCAAGGCCTGGCTGCTGAGGTTAGAGGGCCGGCCGGTGGGCGTTCAGTCTCGGTTACCCTGGTAGCCTTTGGAGGCAGTTATGCACGTTATTTTGGCAGGCGGTACTGGCCTAATTGGACAGGCAGTGGCCCAGAACCTGATTGCAGACGGCCATCAGGTGACCGTGTTGAGCCGCTCGCCCGAGCGGCAGCAGGGCCGAATGGCGGCAGGGGTGGCCTTGCGCCAGTGGGACGGCCGCACCGCGGAGGGCTGGGCAGACGTGGTCGAGACGGCCGCTGCCATCATGAACCTCGCCGGCGAGAATCTGGCCGGCTACAACTATTTGCCTGAGAGATGGACTGACGAGAAGCGCCAGGCTATCCGCTCCAGCCGGCTAAACGCTGGCAACGCGGTGGTCGAGGCCATCTACGGGGCTAAAAACAAGCCGGCTGCGGTTATCCAGGCTTCGGCCGTCGGCTACTATGGCTATGGCGGTGACAGAGTGCTTACCGAGTCGGCCGTGCCGGGCGATGACTGGCTGGCTTCTGTCGCCGTGGATTGGGAGGCAGCCACGGCCGAAGTCGAGAAATTGGGCGTTCGGCGCGTCATTATGCGCACGGGCCTGCTGCTCACGCCTGAGGGCGGGCCCTTGCAGCGCATGCTGCCGCCCTTCAAGCTATTTGTGGGCGGCCCTTTTGGCTCAGGCAACCAGTGGTGGCCCTGGATTCACCTGATGGACGAAGTCCGCGCCATCCGCTTCTTGCTCGAGAACGAGGCCGCCAGCGGGCCGTATAACCTGACGGCCCCGATGCCGGTGCGCAACCGCGATTTCGCCCGCGCCCTGGGCAGAGCGTTAGGCCGGCCGGCACTGATTCCGGTGCCAGGCTTTGCAATGAAGTTGCTCTTTGGCGAGGTAGCAAACCTGGTGCTAGATGGTCAACGCGCCATTCCACAGCGGCTGGAGCAGGCGGGCTTTGCCTTCCGCTTCCATGACCCCGAACAGGCGCTGCGGGACCTGCTCGGCCGGACATAGCCTCTGTCTAAGGGCTCCTGAAGCTTCCTAAAGGTCGGCTAAGTCCATCGTTAAGCCCCATACTTGTCTAGCCGCAGAGCGTGTGCCAGGGCCAGCGGCATCAAGTCGGCCGCGGGGAAGTGGCCCAGGCCGCCGCACTGCGCTTCGCGCTCGCCAAACGCCTGAGCGGCATCGGGAAGGTGCGAAGCCGGGGCCCACAATAGGGTGGGCACCGGATGCCAGGAGTGAAACATCAGCTTGGCGGGCGTCGAGTGGTCGCCGGTAATGACCAGCACTTCCGGCTTGAGCTTCAGCAGAATAGGCAAGGCCGCATCCACGCTCTCGATGACGGCCGCCTTCGCCTCTAGCTTGCCGTCCTCGCCGCGGCTATCGGTGGGCTTGATGTGGACGAAGAAAAAATCGTACGCGTCCCAATGCTCGGCGACGCGCTCGAACTCGTCGGCCGGTGTGAAGTCGGCCGCCGTGGCCAGCACGTCCATGCCAACCAGGCGCGACACGCCCTGATACATTGGATAGACCGCGACGCAGGCCGCCCTTAACTTGTAGCTGTCGGTGAACGACGGCAGGCTGGGATCCTGGCCGAAACCGCGCAGCGTGATCATGTTGATCGGGTAGAGATCGTAGAGGGCCATTTTGGCCGCGTCTATCCACTGCTGCACCAGCACGGCCGTGGCGGCCGCTTCGGGGATGAGCGGCTCGACGGGCAGCGGCGGCTCCCCGGTGACTTGGGGGTCGGTTTCGCCGAGTTCGTCGCGCAGGCCGGAACCGCGAAAGATGACTGCAATGCGATACTCCTTGACTGCCCTAACGATCGTTTCGAGCCCAGGCACCCGAATGGCCGCCAGGCGGGCCACGGCCGGCGCGGCCATTTCGGTGCTGACGCGGCCGGCGCGCCGGTCAATGATCGCCCCATCTTCGTCCACAGTGCACAAATTGCCCCGCGCCGCCAGGTCGCCGGGGCGCAACTCCAGTCCAATGCCCAGCGCTTCGAGCACGCCGCGGCCGATCGGCCGGGCGATGGGATCGTAGCCAAACAGGGCCAGATGAGCCGGCCCGCTGCCGGGCGTGATGCCCCGGCCAAGGGGGTAGCTGAGCCCGAGACAGCCGGCCCGAGCCAGCTGGTCCATGTTCGGCGTTCGCGCGAGCTCGAGGGCGGTGTATTCGCCGCTGGGGCTGCCCTGGCCCAGCGGCAGGCCGCCAAGCCCATCGAGCACCAGCAGGATGATCTTGCCCCCATCAGGGCGCGCCAACTGGCGCATCAAGTTTAGGTCAGCCATGGAGACCTCCGTTGGGAGTGAGGCGGCCGGCCGACGGCCAACAAAAGAGGCGCTGAGCCTGCCTGCCCACCGCCTCACCTAGCTCCTCAGGTTGGATTCGAACCAACAACCCATCGGTTAACAGCCGATTGCTCTGCCATTGAGCTACTGAGGAATGCCGCTCGATTAACGACAGGCTAGTATAGCAAGGCGGGACCGCCTGTCAACGCAAATTTGGCCGGCTTCCCCGGTCTATAACCCTTGGCTAAGCCCCGAACTTTGTTACCATCAAGGCGCATGAGCGAGAGTATCAGGCCTATTATCATCGTCCATGGCGGAGCCGGGAATTGGTCGGCGGAGGGCGGCCGTTTAGAGCGGGCCATGACCGACTGTAGGGCGGCGGCGGCTTCAGGTCAGGCGATTCTTCTCCGGGGTGGCAGCGCCCTGGATGCCGTCGAAGCGGCCGTTCAACTGCTAGAGGACTCGCCCGTACTGGATGCCGGTCGGGGCAGCTACCTCAACCTGGCGGCCGAGATCGAAATGGACGCAATTATCATGGACGGCGCCAGCCTGGATTTCGGGGCTGTCGCGGCCGTCCAGCGCGTGCGCCATCCCGTGTCGCTCGCCCGGCGGGTGATGACCGATACCCCGCACGCATTCCTGGCTGCGGCCGGTGCCGAGGCCTTCGCCGACGCCATTGCCTTTCCCCGCTGTGAGCTAAGCGACCTGTTGGCCGGCGACGAAATTGAGGCGCTTCGCAACTGGGGCCGGGAGGGCGCAAAGCGCGCCCCGAGCCCACTCTCAACGACGGCCATCGGCGATACCGTTGGGGCCGTGGCCCTCGACGCAGCCGGCAATCTTGCGGCCGCCACCTCGACCGGCGGTACCCGGCGCAAGATGGCTGGCCGGGTGGGCGACAGCCCAGTGGTTGGCGCTGGCGCATATGCCGACAATGCCAGCGCGGCCGTGAGCGCCACCGGCCACGGCGAAGGCCTGATGAAGGTCGTCATCAGCAAAATCGTCTGCGATTTGGTGGCCGCCGGCCAGTCGGCGCAAGCAGCCTGCGACCAGGCCATCCACACCTTGGCGGAGCGGGTTCACGGCCACGGCGGGCTAATCGCCGTTGACGCGGCCGGCGGGATTGGCATAGCACATAACACGGCCGGCATGCCGCACGCAATTGCCGCCGGCGACGCGCGGGCCTCGGCCTGGGCGGGGAGGGCCGAAGGCTGAGTACTCCGAACGGCGCTAAGCCCGCTGAGGAGCCTGCGCTGGCGCCGGCCGCCCTGCTTGAGAGCCTCCTCTTTGTCGCCAGCGGGCCCGTGTCGGCCGCTCGGTTGGCCAAGGCTCTCGAGACGACGCCCGCAGCCGTGGAGGCCCTGTTGCGCCAGCTAGAGGCCGACTATCGCGGCCGTGGCCTGCGCCTCCAGCGCAGCGGCGGCAGTGTCCAACTTACGACAGCCCCCGAGAACAGCCCGGCCATAGAGCGCTTCTTGGGGCTGGAACTCGCCAGCCGCCTAAGCCACGCGGCTCAGGAGGTGCTTGCAGTCGTTGCCTTCTTGCAGCCGGTCACCCGGCCCCAAGTGGACGGTATCAGGGGGGTCAATTCGGATAGCTCGTTACGCACCCTGCTAAGCCAAGGGCTGATCGAGGAGGTGGGTCGCTCTGAGGGCCCGGGCCGGCCGATACTTTATGGCACGACGCCCGAATTCCTGCAATATTTCGGCCTGAACGCGCTCACAGAGCTACCGCCCTTGCCGGCCGGAGACGGTGACCCCGGCGCAGAAGACCAGACGGCCGATTAGCCAGGCGCGGAAGCGCCCAGCATGGCGGAAAGGCTGCAAAAGATCATCGCTCAGGCCGGCCTAGGCTCACGGCGGAAGGCCGAGGTCTGGATCCGCTCCGGCCGCGTCCGGGTCAATGGCCGGCCGGCGCATATCGGCGACAAGGCCGATCCCACCCGGGACCAGATTGAGGTAGATGGCCGGCCGGTCGAGATTATGGCCCACAGCTATATCCTGGTGAACAAGCCCCGGGGCGTGCTTTCCTCCACTGAGGACGAACTCGATCAGGGCCGGCCAACGGTACTTGATCTGGTGCCACTCCCGGGCAACCTGTACCCCGTCGGCCGGCTCGACAAGCAGAGCGAAGGGCTGATACTTCTGACAAACGACGGCGCCTTGGCCCACCGCCTCACCCATCCTCGCTTCGGGCATCAAAAAGTGTACCGTGTGGCCGTCAGCGGCCGGCCGTCCCCGCCTGCGCTCCGTAAGTGGGAGCAGGGCGTCAAGCTCGACGGGCGCTACACCGCTCCCGCCCGGGTTCGGATTCTGAGTACAGATGGGGAAGCCACCTGGCTGGAAATAACTATGAGCGAAGGGCGCAAGCGCCAGATTCGGCGCATCGCGGCGCTGCTGGGCCACCCGGTGGAGCGCCTCATCCGCGAGCAGATTGGCCCACTGCGCTTGGGCGAGCTCGAACCGGGCCAATGGCGCCATTTGGCGCCGGCCGAGCTGAGCGCCCTGAAATCGGCGGTGGCGCGCGGGCAGCCACGCCCAGCGGGCGCCAGCCGGCCGTGATCATCGCCATTGATGGCCCTGGCGCTTCAGGTAAGAGTACCATCGGCCGTCTGCTAGCCGAGCGCCTCGGCTATGTATACATTGACACCGGCCTGATGTATCGGGCGGTAACTCTGGCTGCGCTGGAGAGGGGCACGCCCCTGAACGACGAAGCGACCGTCGTGCGCATGACGGAGGCGCTTAGCCTGGAATTTCTGCCCAGTAATGGGGACAATGACGGCCGGCTGTCCACCGTCCTGCTCGACGGCCACGACGTAACCTGGGAACTGCGCCAGCCGATAATTGACCAGAATGTCTCGCTAATATCCGCCTATCCCGGCGTGCGCAGCGATCTAGTGCAGCGCCAGCGGGCGATTGCCTCGCGCGGCAACGTCGTCATGGTCGGCCGCGACATCGGCACCATCGTCCTGCCTGAGGCCGATTTGAAACTTTTCGTGGTGGCTTCAGTCGGAGCCCGCGCCCGGCGGCGCTGGCTGGAGCGGTTGCGGCGCGATCCTGACGCCAGCTATGACCAGATTCTGGCGGACCTGGTGCGCCGGGATGAATACGACGGCAGCCGCCAAACCTCACCCATGGTGGCGGCCGCCGATGCCCTTGTCCTGGACACTACGGGTAAAAGCCCCTCGGACTCGCTGGCCGAGATATTGGACCTCAATGCGCTGCATGGCGAATAAAGCAGGCGCTCGGAACTCTGGTGAGCACTGGCGGCGGCGGGCATTCCGGCTGGTGGCGGCCGGTGTCGTCCAGTTCCCAGTCCTCACCGGGCTGGCAATGTTGCTCTACCCGGGCGGCACCTACCTTGACCGGAGCGCTCAAGGTTACCGCTTCTTCGCCAACTTTTTCAGCGATCTCGGCCGAACTTTGGCCCACAACGGCCAGCCTAACACTCTTTCCATGCTCCTATTCGGGGTAGCCCTTACGATCGCCGGCCTGGCGCTGATGCTCTTCTTCGCAGCTCTGGCAGGCATGTTTCGGCGGCCGGCAAGCAGGGCGCTGGCAACGGCCGGCACTCTGATGGGCGTCGCATCGGGGATTGGCTACGTTGGGGTGGCGCTTACCCCAGCCGATCTGTTTGGACCGGCGCACAGTAACTTCGTCCGACTGGCGTTTCTGGCCTTTCTGGGCGCCGTCGTCTGCTTTCAATTCGCCATCTTGATGCAGCCCGGCTATCCGAATCGCTTTGGGCTGATATTCGCCGGTTTTGCGCTGCTGCTGAGCCTTTACGTATGGCTGCTTTTCGGCGGGCCGGGAATTAGCAGTGCGCCCGGCCTGCTCGTACAGGTCGCCGGCCAAAAAGTAATCGCTTACGCGGCGTTGGCCACGGCCTTAATCGAGGCGTTGGGCGCCTCCCGCCTGCTCTCGGCCGACATCTACGCCCTCTAGCCCACCGGCCCGGCCTGCAACCTCGTCCCGGCGTCGGTTTCAGGCGCCAGCAGCAAACGCACGACCAGACCGGGCTCGAGGCCCGAGAAAATGCGTGCCCGAAGCCCAGGGCTGCTTTCGAGCATCGCCAAGGTCGCCTGCACCTTGGCGAGCATGCCGCCCGTCACATCCGTGCCGCGCGACCCACCCAGCGCCGCCCCAAGGTCGCTAAGGGAATCGGGCTGGATTAGCGCGACCGGCTGGCCGGCCGCGTCCAGCACCCCTTCCGTCTCGCCCGCCAGCAGCAGCCAGCGCGGGTGCAGCGCGGGCGCCAGGTAGCCGAAGATTTCTTCGGTCGAGATGATGGTGCCGCCCAACTCTGTGTCAAGGGCGACGTCGCCATAGACCACGGGCAGCATCCCCGCGTCAAGGGCGCGGCCGATGTTCTCCCAGGTAAGCGATTGGAGCCGTCCCTCGCGGCAGACGGCCGAGGCCGAAGGCTGGAAGCTGATGGCCGGCACGCCTGCCTCCAGGAGCGCTTGCCAGACAATGGCGTTGAGGCGGCCGGCGGCGGCGGCCACCTCGCCCAGGCCGTGCCAGCCCTCGTCGGCGGTGATCCCCTGCCGGGTGCCGTACTTCGCGGCCGCCACGTGCCCAAAGGAGCCGCTGCCGTGGCCGAGGAGCAACTTGAGCCCAGGTTGAGCGGCCCTAGCCGCCGCAATTTCGGCCGCAAGCCGGGATAGCGTCGCCATGCGCACCGCCTCGTGGCCACTCTTGTCGGTGATCAGCGAGCCGCCCAGCTTTAAGAAGATCACGGCCGGCAAAACCTCAACCGGCCGCCGGCGCGGCGTGTTCGTGGATGTAGGCGACCGCCTCGGCCGGGCTGTCAGTCAGAGTGACGAGCTCCAGGTGGCTTTCATGGATGTAATCGGGGCGCACAAATGCAGCCAGGAAATCGCGCCAGAAGGCGCCAAGAAGCACCAAAGGCCGGGCGGGCATTTCGTTGACCTGCAAAAAGCTCCATGCCAGAGCTAGTTCCGAGAGAGTTCCGACGCCTCCCGGCAGGGCTATCATGCCCTGGTTGTCCTTGACCAGGTGCAAGACGCGCTCTTCCAGAGACGGATAACGCACCTCGCGGCCGACCCATTGGTTCAGGCCACTGCCGCGGCGAAATAACTCGATGCGCTCACAAGCCACGCCATAGACCAGGCCGCCGGCCTCAGCCGCGCCCTGGCTGACGGCCGCCATTGTGCCCGTGTAGCCGCCTGTAGCGACGGCGAAGCCGGCTTGGGCCAGGCGATTGCCTACCTCCCAGGCCCGCAAGTAGTCGTCGCTATCGGGCATGGGTGTGCTGCTGCCGAACACCGAAATGAGTCTGGGTTCCACTTCGCTCCTTGCCCTAACCACATGCCTGACTTAGCGCGCCCTGCCAAGCCCCATGACACCAGCCAGGCTCTCGGCCGTGCGGACGGCGCTGCGGATCGCCTCAGCGACAACTTCCGCGGCCGCGCTGGCAACGAGGTCAAACGAGGCTTCGACGTCACCGCTCGCCAGGGCAAAGGCCGTATCGCCATCGTGGGTGGTGTGAATCGGCTTGACAGCCGCGGCCATTCCATCGTGGGCCCGGCTGGCAAGCCGGTTGCAGCCGACTTTGTCCAGCCGGGCGTTGGTCATCAGGACAACCAGGGTCGTATTGGCGATCGCCTCGGCCGGCGGCAGCTCGGGAAAGCGGCGCAGCGGGTCGCGCTCCACCAGCCAGCCGCCATCTGGCATGTAGGCGCCGGCCAGCACGCTGCCATCGGGGTTCAATATGTCGCCGACCGAGTTAGCTACGGCGCCGGCCTCGACCACGAGCTGGTCAACTTGGAGCGCGGCGAAGCCAAAGCCGCCTTTCATCATGGCCTCGAAACCGCCCCACTTGCCAACCGTGGCGCCGGTCCCAGCGCCGAAATTTCCCTGCCGCGGCTCGCCGGCCGAGGCCGCCAGGCAGGCCCGGTAGCCCAGCTCGGCGTCGGGCATACCTTCCCCTTGGGTAAGAAACAGGTCATAAATGACGGCCGCGGCCACAATGGGGATCGGCCGCACCGGGGTCGGGTGGCCGATGTCCCGCTCAGCCAGGAAGCGCATCACGCCATCGGCCGCCGCCAGGCCAAAGGCGCTGCCGCCGGTCAGCAGGACGGCGTTGATGGTCAAGTTCGGCCGCAGCGGATCGAGCAGCGCCGTCTCGCGGCTGCCCGGCGCCGGCCCGCGCACGTCCACGCTCCCGACGGTGCCCGTCGGGCAGAGAAAAACAGTACAGCCCGTGGGCTGGCTCGACCGGTTAGCGTGCCCGATGAGAAAACGCGATGCAGGCCAGGAGCGCATAAAAGTCAGGCCGGCCAGGCGGCCGGCGCATCTTAAGAAGCAACCAGTCGGGCGCGACGGCTGTACGCCCGGAGAGACTCGAACTCCCAACCACCTGGTTCGAAGCCAGGTGCTCTGTCCATTGAGCTACGGGCGCAAACCAAAAAAATGGGCCGGCTGTTGCGTCGGCCCATTGGGCGAATGGTGGGATTCGAACCCACGATCTTCTGGGCCACAACCAGACGTGTTAACCCCTACACCACATCCGCCACACGGCCCAGATGCTACCATATCGGCCCTTGAGAAGCAACCGGCGCCCGGCCGGTGAGCGAGCGTTGCTGGCCGGCAGGACTGGCCGATCACAGGTTGGATGCCTGTCTAGGCTTGGGCTACAATAGCCTACATTATGTCGGCTCCCCAGCAACAGGTCCTCAACGGCCGCTACCGGCTGCTCGCCCCGGCCGGGGCCGGGGGCATGGCATCTGTTTATCAAGCTCAGGACCTCCTCTTGGGCCGTCTGGTAGCGGTCAAGCTTCTTCACCCCAGCCTGACCGGCGATCCGCAATTTTTACAGCGCTTTCAGAAAGAGGGCCACGCGGCCGCCAACCTGGCCCATCCCAACATTGTCACCGTCCACGACATCGGCCAGGACGGCCGAAACTATTACATCGTAATGGAGTTCGTGAGGGGCCTAACGCTCAAAAGCCTGCTGTGGGCGGCGCGGGATCGAAGCGGAGCCGCAATCCCTCTGGAACAGTCCTTAGAACTCGCAGTCCAGATCTGCGACGGAGTAGGTTACGCCCATCGCGCTGGCCTGGTGCATTGTGACCTTAAGCCCCAGAACGTCCTTATCACCAGCGACCGGCGCGTTAAGGTGGCAGATTTCGGCATCGCTCGCGCTCTGAGCGCGGCCGGCGGCCAGGAAGACGGCCAGGTGTGGGGCACGCCCCAATACTTTAGTCCAGAACAGGCCCAGGGCCGGCCGGCAACACCAGCTTCCGACGTCTACAGCATTGGCGTGATTCTCTTTGAGATGTTAACCGGCCGGCTGCCGTTCGCGGCCGAAGAGCCAGCCGAGTTGGCCGTGATGCATGTAAGCGCCGAACCTCCCTACATTCGCGTACTGCGGCCGGAACTTCCGGTGGAGATCGAGCGCATCCTGAGCAAGGTATTGGCCAAGGAGCCATCCGGCCGCTACCGCACGGCCGACCAGTTCGGCCGGGTGTTACGCGCCTTCCAAGGTCAGAAGGGAGGTGAAGTCACGCTCTTCCCATCTCCCTTGCCTGCGGCCAGGCAGCGGCCAACCTCGGAGTTGGTCACTCAAGCGTCCTGGATCCAAGCAGCCGCCCCTGTGCCGCGGCTGGCCCAACCGCCGGCCGTCAGTCAGGTGGACCCGATAAGGATTCGCCCTAACGAGCGCGCCCTTGGACCGCTAGCAGGCCAGTCCGGCACCACCGACTGGACGGCCGTGTTGCTCGGAATCTTGGCGCTCGTCAGCCTACTGGGACTAATTCCCCTCTGGTATCTGGTTTATCTACGCTATGTGGGCTGACGGCGGACGGTCGCAACCCTTAGCCCTGCCCTCTCTGTTCTGCTATACTCAGCTTTTGGTTCGGGGATCTTCACCTTGGCTCATAGACCAGGTGGGGCTGGTTGCGGCCGGCCCAGATCTGGTCGTGGAGGCGTAGCGGTGAGTTCAAGTCGCATAACCCGCTGGCTGATCTATTTCTTGATCGCCAGCGCCATTGTTGCTGCTCTGTGGGCTTTTGGCGCGGCGCAGCAGAGGCAGGCCGAGCTGGCGATCAGCGACCTTGCCCAGCAGATCAAGGCCGGCGAGGTGGCCGAATTGCGCGTTGGCGGCGCCGGCCGGGAGGTAACCGTCACCTACAAGGATCGCCGCGCGGCGCCAGCGGTAAGTCAGGTTGGCGCAGGCGCGCCAGTCGAAGAGTTGTTGGCAGCCTACGGTGTTGACGAATCCTTCTATGGTCAGGAGGGGCTGGTTGTCAGATATGAGCCACCGAGCCAGCTTATCGGCTGGATCAGTTTGCTCGGAATTTTTGTGCCGGCGCTGCTGATTGTCGGCTTCATCTACATTATCATGCGCCAGGCGCAGGGTACCAATAACCAGGCGCTATCCTTCGGCAAGAGCCGGGCCCGGATGTTCACTGGCGACCACCCAACGGTAAGCTTCGAAGATGTGGCCGGCTGCGACGAGGCCAAGGAGGAGTTGCATGAGATCGTTGAGTTTCTGAAGGAGCCGGATAAGTTCGTGAGTTTCGGCGCCCGCATCCCTAAGGGCGTCTTTCTCGTCGGCAGTCCCGGAACCGGCAAGACTCTATTGGCCAAGGCGGTCTCGGGCGAAGCCGGCGTGCCCTTTTTCTCCATTGCCGGCTCCGAGTTTGTCGAGATGTTTGTAGGCGTGGGCGCCAGCCGGGTGCGCGACCTGTTTGAACAGGCTAAGCGACACAGCCCTTGCATCATTTTCATAGATGAGATTGACGCCGTCGGCCGCCAGCGCGGCGCCGGCCTGGGCGGTTCGCACGACGAGCGAGAGCAGACGCTGAACCAGATACTTGTGGAGATGGATGGCTTTGGCACCGACACGCACGTCATCATCCTCGCCGCCACCAACCGGCCGGACATTCTGGATCCGGCCCTGCTGCGGCCGGGGCGCTTCGACCGCCGCGTTATCATAGACCGGCCCGATGTGCGCGGCCGGGAAGCGATTTTCCGGGTGCACTTGCGCGGCAAGCCACTCGCGCCTAAGGTGGACATCGTCTCCCTGGCCAAGGCCACACCTGGATTTGTGGGCGCCGATATCGAAAACACGGTCAATGAGGCAGCGCTTCTGGCAGCCCGCCGCGGCAAGAAAGTCATTGGCATGGACGAGCTGCACGAGTCCATCGAGCGCGTCCAGCTTGGGCCGGAGCGCAAGAGCCGCATCATGAGCAATGAAGAGAAGGAGATCACTGCCTATCACGAGGCTGGCCACGGCCTGGTGAGCCATTTCCTGCCCCATGCCCAGACCGTCCGCAAGATCACCATCATACCCCGCGGCATGGCCGGGGGGCTGACCTGGTATCTGGAAGAAGACAACCTCTTGTTGAGCCGGTCGAAATTTAAGGCCCTCATCGCGAGCGCGCTCGGCGGCCGGGCGGCCGAGGAGATAGTCTTTGGGGAAGTTACGACTGGCGCCAGCAATGACCTCCAGCAGGTTACCAAAATGGCCCGGGCCATGGTTACCCAATATGGCATGAGCGACGAGCTTGGCCTGCGCGTGTATGGCGACAAGCAGGAACTGGTGTTCCTCGGCCGCGAGATAAGCGAGCAGCGCGATTATTCCGACGCTGTTGCCGAGCAAATTGACCAACAGGTGCGGGAGATCATTGACGGCGAATACAAGCGCGCCAAGCGCATCCTGAGCGAGCAGCGCGAGGTGCTTGACCTGATCGCCAACCGCCTGCTTGAGGTCGAGACTCTGGAAGCCGATGAGTTCGTGGCCTTGATCGAGGGCGCCGATCCGCCGATTTCCTCACCGCCCGGCCGCGCCCAGCCCCCCGAGCCCGCCCGCAAGGCCGAGCCCAGTGGCCGCCGGGAATGGAAACCACCGGCGCTCGACTTACCGCCCGCACCTTCCCCGGCCTAGCGGCCCGCGGCCGGCCGCATAGGAAAGTCACGAGGGCGACCGGGCGCTGCCTGCGTATCGTCTTGCCAAACTCAAGAATGAGCCGTGGTTGAAAGCTGGCCCGCCCTGCTGTCGTTGGCAAACGACGTCCTCCAGTCAATCATCGTTATATTTGGCGTCTCGGTTGTCCTCTATAACCTCCGCCACAGCTTGCGCGACCGGGTGACCCGGGCCTTCAATGCGCTCGTTCTCTTTACCGTCGTCGTCTTCCTGTGCGAGTTGATGGCCACCCGCACCACCGCCAGCGCGGCCGCTGAAAGGTGGGTGCGGTTGGGCTGGGTCGGAATTGCCATGGTCCCGGCGACCCAGTTTCATCTGGCTGACGCCCTGCTTGCAACCACCGGCGACGTTTCCCGGCGGCGGCGCCTGTTTGTCCGCGTCTGCTATCTGCTGGGCGCCGGCTTTTTCCTGCTGGCGCTGTTCAGCGACCTCTTGGTCGCGCAGTTCGTCGCCGTAGAGCGCGCCCCCCACATGGGCGC
>JBOGUG010000008.1:0-3306 GCA_050696115.1 Promineifilaceae bacterium (SeqCode)
CCAGCGCCTCCAGCGCCTTGACCGGCCGGCTCCAGACCGTCTCGAAACGGTACTCCTCAAGAAAGAAGTGCACCGCGCCGTCGTCCGGCGGCTCGTTGGCCCGGATGCGTGTCCGGTAAGGAACCAGCCAGGCCGGTATGCAGCCCGCCGCCGTGTGGAGCAGGTCGGGGATGCCATACCGGTTCGTTGACGGGAACAACTGCGCCGCGTGCAAGGTGTCGAAGCTGCCGGGCTTACTCGCCCAGCGGTGGGAGGTTCGGGTCGTCAAAAAGCATCCCTCGCGCTCTCGCCATCATCGGCAACCCGGGCTTGGCCGGCAAGACTCCGGCCGGCATCCGTGTCGTTCAGCGCCTCTCCGGCTGCGGGTACGACCTCCCGGCTGACCGCCTCTTGTCCCGTGGTCCCTGCCGAGCCTGATCCCATCTCTTGCCAGCGGGTATAGAGCCGTTCGCCATACACGGGCTTGGGCAGGCGCAGCAGCGTCGCTGGCGGCAAGCGGTCAAAGAGGGGAATGGGGTTGAGCCGCTGGCCCAGAAATACATAGCGCCGGCCGGCCAGCGTTGACACCAGCACCTGTTCCTTAGTCAGCGCCAGCGCCTGGCTGGGCAGCAGCGCCGGCCGCTCCTGCCAGGACCAGGAGGCGCCCTGATTGCTGTTGGTCTGGCTCAGGGCGCGTCCCTCTCTGTCCTTTTGCTGGCGGGCGCCGCGCGACAATGAGTGAACCGGGTTGGCGCGCAAAGTCATGCCGTACAGGTTGGAGATGGCCGCGGCCGTCTCGTACTCGGCCGGCGGATACCAGATTTGGTGGGCGCAGTTGGAGAGAATGGCCTGGCTGCCTTCCGGCCCGTACAGCTCCTTCACTTGGGAAAGCGACTGCACGTAGAGCAGCAGGGTAATGCCGTAGCCGCCGGCCGTGGCCAGGTAATTGGCCACGTTGCGCAGGCCGACGGCCGGCAGCTCGTCGATGGCCACCAGCAGCCGCTCCCGCCGCTCCTGCTGCATTTGATACCTCAGCATGGCGGCGATAATGGCCGCTACCACGCCGCCCACGCCCTGCAAGTCCTGCAGCGAGTAAGTGAGATAGATGGTGCCGTTCTGTCGCGCCCAATTGGGGTCGATCACCAGCCGACCACCTGACGGGGCGATGGTGTCGATGTGCTTCTGGTAGGTGGCCAGCCGCGTGGTGAAGTTGCCATAGGCCGAGGTGACGAACTTGTCTTCCCGGTAATCCGTTGGGCTGGCGCCGTTGGTGAAGACGCGCACGTGGCGACGCGCGGCGGGCACGGTTTCCAGGCCGGTCAGCGCCTCGGCCGGGTCGCTCTCGGCCAGATCCAGCAGCACCCGCAGCGGATCCAGCGCCCGCGCCCGGGCATACAGGCCGGCGGCCGTGAACAGGGACATCGCCTTCTCGGCAAAGATTGTCTCGCGGCTGTCCCACGGCCGTATCAGGTGAGTGTGCAGCTCGGCGATGTCGTCCCGGTCCAGAAGCTGGCGGTAATAGCCGGCTAGCGCAACCCGGTGACCGGGCAGGCAGTAAATGGGGCCGAACTGGCTACGCCAGCCGGCCGTTCGTCCCAGTTGCTCACGCTTAGGATCCACCACCAGCGCCGGTCCAGGCCAAGTCAGCAACGTATCCGTCAGGTGCAACCCTTTTCCTGAACGGGTGGGCCCGGTGACCAGCACGTGCCCCTCGCCGGCCGCGAAATCCAGGCCCACCTTGACAGGTTTCTTCCTGGCGTTGGCCACCGTGGCGAACGGAACGCCGGCCGTGATAATCAGCTTCTGGGCGACGTCATCCTCGGCGACATGCCCCTGAGAATAGGCAAGGCCGGCAAGCTTTTTCTGTATGCCGAACAGGGGATTGGGCGGCCGGTCCAGCAGGACAATGAAGCCATACACGGCCGCCGGCAAGGCCAGGGCCAAGGGTATCCAGAGCAGATTCGGGTCCTGGGCCGTCTCCTGGATAACGCCCAGCGCCTTGAAGCCGCCCCATGGGAAGCTGAAGCCGCCCATGCCCAGGGACATGAGAAGTCGCGCCAGCCCTTCCAGCCGGCCGATGCCGGCCACGGCCCGGGGCGCAACCCAGGCGCCGGCCAGCCAGAGCGTGCTCAAGATGGCGAGAGCAAGCCACCCGCGCTTTTTGGCCGCCGGCGCCAGCTCCCGCCACCATTGCCTGACGTAGTGGCCGTTCTTCATGGGTCCCGGGTTTTCAGTCATTGGCCAGCTCCCAGTCCTGGCTGAAGATCTGCCCGCGGGCCTGTTCCCGTCCGGCCGGGGGCTCTGATTCCAGCGCCAGCGTCGTTTCCAGCTGCCGCTGCCGTCCCGCCTGGAGCTGTTCCAGTTCGGCCTGCATCGCCTGCTGCCATTCCCTGTAGCGGGCCGGCGCCAACTTCTCGTGGCTAAACAGGATGGCGTGGGCGTGTTGGTGATCGCTGTCGTCGTGCATCATCAGCCGCCACTCCCATACCCGGCTGATGTCGCTGCCTTGCTGCAGAGCCCGGTTGAATTCGGCGGCCGATAACTGGCCGTCGCGGGTGGAAAGGAGTAGCTGGTAGGCATGGTCATATCCGAAGTGGTGCACCTTCTCTTTGGCCCATTGCTGCACGGCATCGTGGGGATGAACCCGGCCGGATTGGTCCAGCCAGGCGCCGCGCTGTTTGGATTCCTGGCCTATCTGGTCGGCGTAACGGCCGTAGGCGAAATACTGCAACAGGCCGCGCACCCGGGCGTAGGAACGGCCGCCTTTGGGGGATACATTATCGATGCGCTCGCCGCGGACGATGGCCCTGGACGGTTGACGGCTCATGGGATCGCCTCCTCATCGCCGCCGAACAGCTCGTCCACGCGGGACAGCGATCGCTTCAGGCGGCGAATCGCTTCCTGCTCGACGCGAGCTTTGAGGTCATCGTGAAAGTGGCGGATGCGGGCATCGGTTGGCGAACGGCCGTCGCGGCGCACGCGCAGCAGGGTTTCAAAATCGTCGGGGCTTTCGGCGGCCAGCTCACGCACCAATTGCAGCATGATGCCCTCGCTCATGGTGCGGGAAACGGCCGCTTCGATGGCGATGTCGGACAGCAGCCGGGCCAGGCGGTTGAACGACAGCCGGATGCCCTGGAGGGTGATTGCTCGCAGGGCCGGGATGGCGTACAGGCTGCGCTCATCCTCCAGGCCCATGAGGGCCAGGGTTTCGATGGCCGCGCTGAAGTTGAGCCCATTGGCCTGGGCCCAGGCCTCGATCTTCTCCCGGCCGAACTCGGTCAGCCGGACGTGCTTGGAATAGGTCGTCTCCGGCCGCCGGGCCCGCTT
>JBOGUG010000009.1:0-19484 GCA_050696115.1 Promineifilaceae bacterium (SeqCode)
CAGCGGGCCACTGGCCCTGGCCGACTTCGCCGGCTACTCTGTCTGCCACCGGATAGGCCAGCGCTCATTTTCCATCGCCGGCCGGCAAATGCCGCTCTGCGCCCGCTGCACCGGAATGTATTTGGGCGTGAGCCTGACTTTTGCGCTCCTGGCGCTGGCCGGCCGCGGCCGGCGGGCCGGCCTGCCGCGCGGCCGAGCTTTGCTGCTTTTGGCCGGGTTGTTGGTCGTCATGGGAGTAGACGGCCTGAACTCCTACAGCCACTTCTTCCCCAGCCTGCCCCACCTGTACGCGCCGCGCAATTGGCTGCGCCTCGCAACCGGAATGGGCGGAGGCGTTGCGCTGGGGATGATCGTTTGGCCGCTGCTAAGCCAGACGTTGTGGCGTCAGACGAACCCGCGACCGCCGCTGGGCAGCCCGGCCGAGTGGGCCAGCCTCTTCGGGCTGGCGGCCGGGGCCGTCCTGCTGGTCTTAAGCAACGAACCGCTGCTCCTTTACGTACTGGCTCTTGTGAGTGCGCTGGGCGTGCTGGCTATCCTGACGGCAATTTACACCGTCTTTGCGCTGGCTATCAGCGGCCGGATCGGGCAGGCGACATCCTGGCCCGGCGCGGCCGGGCCGCTGGTGGCCGGGCTGGCGCTGGCCCTGGCCCAAATTGGGGCTGTGGCTTTCGTCCGCTACAGCCTGACCGGCGTCATGGCCGGCTTGCCAGGCGTCTAAGGGCAGAGGGCGAAGCTGAGCGGCGCGGCGCAATAAGCCAGCTTTAGCCCGGCGGAGTGAGGAGAGGGTGCAGATGGATCCGATTTTGGCTCTGGGCGGCATCGGCTCGGCGTTTGGCCTGTCGGGCAGCGCCGGCCTCAACGCCTATATTCCCTTGCTAATCGTGGGGCTTGCCGGCCGCTTTCCGGCCGGCGACCCCCTGCTGACGCTGGCCGAGCCGTATAACACGCTGTCCAACCCCTGGGCCTTGGGCCTGTTGGCCGTCCTGCTGCTGATTGAGGTTACGGTGGACAAGATCCCGGCTGTGGACAGCATCAACGACGCCATCCAGACCTTCATCCGGCCGGCGGCCGGGGCCATTTTGTTTGCCGCCAACGCCAACGTGGTGACCGACATCAGCCCGGTCCTGGCCCTGGTGGCCGGCCTGCTACTGGCCGGCAGCGTTCACGCCACCAAAGCCACCATCCGGCCGGCGGTGACCGCCACGACGCTGGGCAGCGGTAACTGGCTGGTGAGCATCCTGGAAGACGTCACGGCCGCGATCGTCTCCCTGCTCTCGATCCTGATCCCCGTGCTGGGGATTATCCTATTCTTTTTCGTCCTGTTGCTGGGGATCGCGGTCGCCCGCCGCTGGCGCAGGCGCAAGCGCGCCGTCGGCCGGGCTTGAGGCTTCGGCAGGCTTCGAGCCATCCGGCGGCAGCTTGCGGGCGGCGCCGAGCTGGTAACGGAGGCCGCTGATGTGCGCCTCCAACTCAGACAAGAGCGTGTGCTGCTGATCTAGCTTCGCCCGCTCAGAGCGCACGAAGCGGGCATAGGGCGCCACCGTGTCTTCAATTCGCTGGGCGCTGCGGCGCATTTCGCGCTGGAACTGCTCGCTCAGGCCGCTCATCAGCCGCTGGCGCAGGTCGTTGAGCCGCTCTTCCAACTCCCGGCCCGCCTTGCGCCGCCGAGCCGGCAGCACGAACAGGCCCAGAGCCACCAAGCTGATGCCGGCCAGGATGCCGGTCACGTCCACCCAGGTGGCCGTCGCCAGGGCAGCCACGGCCGCGCCGACCCCTAGGCCGGTGACGGTGAATGCAGCCGTGCCGGCCACGGCCGCCCGCGCCTCCTCGGCGAGCTCGGCCGCTTCGAGCTCCTTGTCATAGCTGCCGATGACCTGGCGCGATGCCTTGCCGATGGAGTCAATCAGGCGCTGGCGGTCATAGGCCAGCGTCCCTTCGCGCGGCCCGCCCTGGCCGACGATGCGCTCCTCATGCTCGCGCTTGCGGCGGGCCATGTGGTCGCCGACGGCCGTCCATTGGCGCAGCTCCTGCTCCACCATCCAGTCCACCAATTCTGCGATGCGCCCTTCAATCTGCTGGGGCGTGTCGGCGACCACCTGGTCTTTGAAGGCCTGCTCCACCCGTTTGCCGCGGATGAGGTCGGGCATCCGGCCGAGGCGGAAGGTCTCGTCGAAGAAGTCGCGGCCGCGCTTTTCCATGGCGTAGAGGATGTTGTCAATCTCCCCCAAGCGCGCCTGGAAATTGCGTTGCATGTCCTCGTCGTACAGCACCGTCTGACTCTTGATGTCCTCCAGCAACTGGCTGTCGGCGCGCAGCCCTTTCAGCTCGGCCTCGATAAAGGCCAAATGGCCTTGGGCCAGCCGGCCGCCGACGCCGAGCGGGTTGAGCAGCTTGAGCCGGAAGCGGCCGTCATCGTCCAGAGTGGCATGGATGAACTCCTCCAGCGGGCCAAAGCCGCTTTCGGGCCAGAGGTCGGTCTGGCCGCGCTTGGCTTGCAGCGCCAGGCGAGACGAAACCGGAAATATGGCCTGGATTCCGCCCACCAGCCTGTCAGCCGCCGAGCTGGCGAACTCGACCACCTGCCGCACCGATTCGTCATCCGCCAAAATATCAACCTTGTTGACGACCAGGACGATCTTCTTGCCCCAGTCGCGGATCTGGATCAGAAAGCTGCGCTCGCTCTCGGTGAACGGCCGATCGGCCGAGGTCAGAAAGAGTACCAGGTCGCTGCGCGGGATGAACTCCGTCGTCAAGGCCTCGTGCTCGCGCAGGATGGCGTTGGTGCCGGGCGTGTCCACGATGTTGATTTCTTTCAGCATTTCCAGTGGCGCCGTCTGGAGCCATAGGCCACGCTCGGCCGGCTTGACTTCGGCCTCCTGACCGTACTTGAGCAAATAGATCTGGCTGGTGGTTGGCGTGACGCCCTCGGCTAGCAGCGGCTGGCCCAAGAGGGCGTTAATAAAGGCAGACTTGCCGGAGTTGAACTCGCCGGCGACCACAAGCAAGAACAGTTCATCCAGCTGGCGGATGGAGTCCGCCAAGGCAGCCCGCTCCTCGGCCGGCGCGCCGGCCCCCGCCAGTGCGTCGCGCAAGCGGCCCATCGTCTCGCGGGTGAGCTTCAGCAGCTCCTCTTGCTCGTGGCTTAGAATGGCTTCCATGCCTCAGGAGTATAGCACAAGCTTGGCCGTGCTCGGCCGCGGCGGCCCAAATTTAGGCAGCAGGCCGGCGCAGGCTGACGAGAAACCTAGACAAATCTGTACATATGGTGCTATACTCCGGACCGTGCCGATGCATTGGATAGGATAGGCTGGCGGCAAGCGGAATGAAGAGGAAGCGGCCGAAAATCCCCAAGGGCGCAAATCGCATGCCCACTGATTCCGGGTTCTACAACCGTGCCCTGCCGACGCTGCTTATACTGCTTGGCGTCGTCACAGTCGTCCTGATCTTGTTTGCCCTGGCCGTCCTGTTGCGCCTGATACCAAGCTGACGGTCCTAACACCTACGGAGGATGCCGATGCCGTTATTGCTCTGGCTGCCATTCCTTTCAACGGCCATCATGCTGGTCTTTACCGGCTACGTACTGGAGCGCTACCTGTCCCGGCGCAGACCTTACTTCCTGTTTTGGGCGCTGGGCTTGGCGATGTTTGCCGCCGGCAGCTTTGGCGAGGCCTACCTGGCGTTGCGCTGGAGCGCGGCCATCTTCTTCGTATGGTATTTTTTCGGCGCCGTGCTGAACGCGGCCTGGATTGGCCACGGGACTGTTTGGCTGCTTGCCCGGCCGCGTCTCTCGCGCCTGCTCACGGTCGTTCTGGTGGTGGGCAGCCTGATCGCCCTGTACCTGATGCTTCAGATCATGCCCCGCCTTGACGTAACCGCTTTCACGCCGGAGCTGCCTATTAGCAAGCAGTATCAGGAGATCATGCCAGCCATTGATGCTGGGGCGACGGTTCGGCAGACCACGCCGTTCTTCAACATCTACGGCCTGCTGACCCTGGTCGGTGGCGCGCTATGGTCAACGTTCCTCTTTTGGCGCAAGCGGATCCTGCCCAATCGCGCCCTAGGGAACATCCTCATTGCGGCCGGCGCCCTGAGCATCGGTTTCGCCAGCACGCTCACCCGACTGGGAAACGGCGAGTACCTGTACGTCGGCGAACTGGTCGCGGCCGTACTGATGTTTGTCGGCTTCCGCAAGGCGGCCGCGCCCCAGCCCGCGGCCGAGAGCCAGCCTGCCCTGGCGGCCTGACGGCCGGCGCTATTCCAGCTCGACGCCGGCCGCTTCCAGGCGGCGCATGCGCTCCCAGGCCGGCAGCTCATCCCCCTTGCCGGCGTCCTTGAGCACCAGGATCTGCTTCAGCTCTAAGATCTGGTCGCGCAAAAGGGCGGCTTTCTCAAACTCCAGCGCCTGAGCGGCCGCCTTCATCTGCTTCTCCAACTCGCGCACTAGTCGGCTCAGCTCCTCCTTGGGCAGCGCGGCCGTGGTGGTGTAAGCCGCCTTCTCCTCAGCCACGGCCGCCTCGCGTCGCGCGGCCAGCTCGCCGGTCAGGTCGCGGATCTCCTTGACGATGCTGCGCGGCTCAATACCATGCTCGCGGTTGTAGCTGATCTGCTTGTCGCGCCGCTGCTCGGTGACCTCAATGGCGCGGGCCATTGAATCCGTGGTTTTATCCGCGTACATGATCACCTTGCCGTCCACGTGGCGGGCGGCCCGGCCGATCGTCTGCACCAAGGCCGTATTGGAGCGCAAGAAACCTTCTTTGTCGGCGTCCAGGATGGCGACCAAGGACACCTCAGGCAAATCCAGCCCTTCGCGCAGCAGGTTGATGCCTACAACCACGTCGTAAACGCCCATGCGCAGGTCGCGCAGGATCTCAGTCCGTTCCAGGGTGGCGATCTCGGAGTGTAGGTAGTGCACCCGAATCCCCATCTCTAATAGATAGTCGCTCAGGTCTTCGGCCATGCGCTTGGTGAGCGTCGTCACCAACACCCTTTGGCCGACTTCGGTACGCCCCTTTATCTCGCCCAGCAGGTCGTCCACCTGGCCGCGCACCGGTCGAACTTCCAGGGCCGGATCCACGATGCCCGTCGGCCGGATAACCTGCTCGACGACTGTTGCCGCGTTCGCTAGCTCAAACGGGCCTGGAGTCGCGCTGGTGAAGATGGCCTGGTTGATCCGCTGCCCAAATTCCGCCCATTCCAGCGGCCGGTTGTCCAGGGCGCTCGGTAACCGGAAACCGTAATCCACTAGCGTCTGCTTGCGATTGCGGTCGCCGGCCCACATGCCGCGTATCTGGGGGATGGTCATGTGGCTCTCATCAATTACCAACAAGAAGTCGCGCGGGAAGTAATCTACCAGCGTCCAGGGCGGCTCCCCCGGCTGGCGCCGATCCAGATGGCGGCTGTAGTTCTCAATGCCGCTGGTGTAGCCCACCTCGCGCAGCATCTCCAGATCATACTGGGTGCGCTGCTCGATGCGCTGGGCCTCCAGGTGCATATTGCGCTCCTTAAAATGGGCGATGCGCTCGGTCAGCTCATTCTCGATGTCATTGATCGCCCCGGCCAACTTGGCGGAGTCGGTGATGAACTGCTTGGCCGGAAAGATCTCAATGCTGGCGTGGTCGGCGACCACCTCGCCGGTCAGGGTGTCAATCTCGGTGATGCGCTCCACGTCATCGCCCCAGAATTCGATTCGGTAGGCGACCTCCGCGTAGGCTGGCTGAACCTCTAGGGTGTCACCGCGCACGCGGAAAGCGCCCCGCCGCAACTCCAGGTCGTTGCGTTCATACATGATGTCCACCAGGTGGCGCAGGACCGTGTCTCGCCGGTAGCTCTTGCCCCGCTCCAGCTTGACGGTGACTTTTCCCCAGGCCTCGGGGCTGCCAATGCCGTAAATACACGATACGGAGGCGACAATTACCACGTCGCGCCGGCTCATCAGGTTGGTGGTCGCCTCCAGCCGCAGGCGCTCGATCTCGTCGTTGATCTCCGTCTCTTTTTCGATGTAGAGGTCGTGACGCGGCACGTAAGCTTCCGGCTGGTAATAATCGTAATAGCTGACGAAATAGGAGACGGCATTGTCGGGGAAGAACTCGCGGAACTCGGTGTAAAGCTGGGCGCCAAGCGTCTTGTTGTGGGCGATGACAAGAGTCGGCTTCTGAACGGCTTCGATGACCTTGGCCACCGTGTACGTCTTGCCGGTGCCGGTCGCGCCCAGCAAGGTCTGGTAGCGATGATCCTGGCGGATGCCTTCGGCCAGTTTGGCGATCGCGGCCGGCTGGTCGCCGGTGGGCTGGAAATCAGAGACAACCCGTAATTTAGGCATTGCATTCTCGCCTGCTTGATTGAACGTGGGCCCGGCCCGCTAGAACGAAAGTTCCATATTCTAACACGCCTGGCCTAGACTCGGCAACCCGCCCAAAGCGCCTTGGCCCCAGATCAAATGGCAAGGCTCCCGGGTTGAGCCAACCGCGGGAGCCTTGAGGTAGGTGGTGTTTGTTTGAAAAAGTCAGAACCCATTTCGAGCAGAACCCCTAGCTTCGCACTACACTTCATGTTCAATATTACTTTTCATAACCTTATATTTTAGGTGGGTGACAAGTTCTGTTCCTCTGCAACTTATCGGTTCCATGTTAAGGCTTGGTACATTGTCAAATAACCTCTGCCCTTTGCCAATTGTCGCTGGTACGATGTGTAGCCAAAGCTCATCAATAAGTCCCGCTGCTAAATACTGATTCACAACATTTGCGCCTCCGGATATCGCCACAGGTTTTTTACCTGCTGATTTTTGTGCTTGCTGTAGCGCAGATTTGATGCCATCAGCGATAAAAGTATAAGTAGTTCCCCCTTCCATTCGGATTGGTTCTCGTGATTTGTGAGTTAACACAAATACAGGAGCATGAAATGGAGGGTCATCTCCCCACCAACCTTTCCAGGTTTTGTCATACTTTTCGCCTCTTGGACCATACATATTGCGACCCATTATGTACGCACCTGCAACAGAGTTAAGTTCAGCAATTTCAGCTTCATGTTTCTCAGGCTCTTCAGAAAACCATCGATGCAGTAATCCTTCAGGGTCACCAGGTATCCCACGCTGTAGGAAGCTTTCAGGCAAGTCGCCAAAGGGTTTTTGTTCAGACATGTTTGGTCCGGCGACAAATCCATCAACAGACATTGCGATGCCACATATTACCTTATTCATCATTGTATTTTGCCAAATCTTGGATTACTTCATCGGATTTTGAGCGAAAAGGTAATCATTGGCTCGAACTCATGCGCAACTGGATTATCGAAGCCAACCAAGCCGTAAATCTCACTAAACAAGAAAATCCCTCACGGATGAGAGATTCGCTTGTTTCCATCGGCTCGAACCGCCGCCTCGCGGCGGGAATGCTTGTGGCGGAACTCAAAACCCCTTGGAACTTCTTGGCGGAAACCGGAGCCCAAGCCCGCGCCTTTGGCGCGGGCGCGGCCGATTCGGAAGCAAATCAAATTTAGTGGAGATGGTGGGAATCGAACCCACGTCCGAAAAATTCGGCCGCCGAACGTCTACAAGCTTAGCCGGCCCATTTCATGTGTTTCACGCCCGCTGCCCCGGCCGGCGGGGTCATTGCGGCGCGCTATCCGATAGTCCCCGAAAAGACCTCTTAGCCGGCTCTATCGGTGTCGAGCAGGAGCACGTTGGCTTTTCTGTCGCCTGACACCCGTTCGGCCAACGAGCGGCCGGGGCAGACGCGGTTCTTTGGGAACCTCCGCTTTCCTGACTGCTTAGGCAGCCAAAGGAAGAGCGTTGTAAGCAACAGTGCGGTTGGCACTTATGCGTGTGCTCGCAGTTTAACGAGTTGACAAGCGTGCTCGGCTTGCAGTCCGGGACCAGCCTTCCCCGTCGAAGCCTGTCATCCCCAGACAGGCCTAGTATAGCACGCTTTAAGCGCTCGTGTATTGGAGTTATGTTAGCGCCGGGGCGAGCCCCTACTTGGAGAATCATCCCGCTGCGCATCCCTGCCGGAGCCAGTCGCCCGGCCGGCCCTACTTTTCGCGCAGGCTGAGGACGGCTAGGGGGATGGAGGAAAGCAGGATGAGCAACAGCGCTGGCGCGGCCGCCTCGGCGAAAAAGGCCTCGGAAATGCTGCCCCACACCGAAGTCGCCAGAGTACGGAAGCCGATCGGGCTGACAATCAGCGCGGCCGGCAGTTCCTTCATCGCCGTCAGGAAGACCAGTCCGCCGCCGGCCAGGAGCCCTGGCCGAAGCAGGGGCAGCGTCACCCGGCCGAAAACGGCCAGTGGGTTAGCCCCCAGGCTGCGGCCGGCCTCCTCCAGGCCTGGCGGCACTTGCAGCATGGCCGCTCGCAGGGCGCCGACCGCCTGGGGTAGGAACAAGATGACGTAGGCGGCCAAAAGCATCGCCAGCGTCTGGTAGAGCGAGCGGGCGTAGGTGATGCCGAAGAAGACCATAGCCAGGGCGACGACAATGCCGGGCAGCGCGAAGCCGCTGTAGGCCAAGCGCTCAATGAAGGTAGCCAGGCGGCCCGGCCGGCGCACTGAGGTCACCGCCACCGGCACGGCCGCCATCACGGCCAGGCCGGCCGCGCCCAGCGACACGCCGAAAGAGTTCCAGGCCGGGCGCGCCAGCGTCGCCAGGACACGGCCTTCATCCAGGCCGCGCCACAGCCAGTATCCCAAGCCGGCGGCCGGCAATAGAAGGCCCAGCGTCATCACCAACCCGGCCAGAGCCAGTGCCGGCCAACGCAGCCAGCCAAGGGCCACCGGCCGGGGCTGGCGCGGCGCGCCGGCCGAGGAGCGAGCGTAGGCTGCCCGGCCCCGGGTGCGCGCTTCGGCCAGCAAAATGGCGGCCGTGATGCCCACCAGGATCAGCGCCAGGGCGGCCGCCAGCGAGCGATCCAAGAAAGAGCGATACTGGAGGTAAATCAAGCTGGTAAAGGTGTTGTAGCGCAGCAGGGTGACCGCGCCGAAGTCGCGCAGCACGTACAGGCTGACCAGCAGGCTGCCGGCAATGATGGCCGGCCGGAGCTGGGGCAGCGTCACGCGCCAAAAGACGCGCCGTGACGACAGGCCCAGGCTGCGCGCCGCCTCGGCCAGCGACGGGTCCTGGCGCAAAAGGGCAGCGCGCACGCCCAAAAAGACAAAGGGATAGCTTATCAGGGTCAGCACGATGAAAGCCGATGGGAAGCCGTACAGGTCGGGCAGCCGCTGCCAGCCTGTCAGGGGCTCGACTAGCTGCTGCACCAGGCCTCGCGGACCCAGGATGGAGACGAAAAGGTAGGCGACCACGAAGCTGGGCAGCGCCAGCGGCAGCGCCAGGCTAACCGTCCAAAAGCGCCGGCCGGGCAAATCGCTACAGGTGGTCAGCCAGGCCAAGGGCACAGCTAGTGCCGCCGAAGCCAGGGTGACGGCCGCCATCAAGACTGTCGTCCGGCCGAGCGCAGCCAACGTGCTGGCTCGCGTCAAAATCTCCAGGGCCGCCGCGCCGGATTGGCTGGTGCGAACGACCAGGTAAATGGGCGGCAGCAGCATGAGCGCCGCCACCAGGAGCGCGGCCGCCGGCAGCAGCCAGCGCGACCAACGCGGCCGCCAGGGCAGCGCTGGCCGCTCCAGGCGCGGAAGGGGCCAGGTCTCGCTGCTGGAACCGGGTATAGGGATGACGCTCATCGTTCGTGTCTGGTGGGCGCGCCGGCCGCTTCACATAGCGGCCGACACGCTTTTCTCAGGCTAGGGCCATTATGGGAGCTTGTGAAAGGGGGATCAAGGCAGGCCGTTAAGTTGCAATTGTTCCCAGGGCAAAGCGAAAGTGCAGGCCGGTGCAGGCCAGATTGAACCCCGGTTAAGGCAGGATTCCCAGCTCAGACAGCAGCTCCACCGTGCCGGACAGGTCGGTCAGCTCGGCTGGCGCGATGTCGGCCGCCTGCGCGTCCAGCTCGGCCAATGGCGCCAGCAGCGGGTTTGTCTCGACGCCCGCGATCAACGGGTACTCGAAGGTCTCGTTGGCAAAGTACTGTTGCGCTTCGGCCGAAAGCAGGAATTCAAGGAAGCGCCGGGCGTTCACCGGGTGCTGGGCGCTTTCAAGAATGCCGGCCCCGGAGACCATGATCAGCGAGCCAGGGCCGCCCGAGGGCAAGAAGTAATTGCGCGCGGGGAAGCTTTCGCCCTCTTCGGCCAGGAAGCGGTACAGGTAGTAGTGGTTCACGAAGCCTACCTCGACCTCGCCGGCGCCAACGGCCGCCACGATGGCCGTGTTGTTGTCGTAGACCAATGGCTCGTTGGCTTGTATACCGCCCAGCCAGTCGGCCGCGCGCTCTTCACCCCATAGGGCGCGCATGGCTGTCACCATGGCCTGGAAGGATCCATTGGTCGGCGCCCAGCCGATCAGCCCCGTCCAGGCGGGGTCGGTGAAGCCCTCGATATCGGCCGGCAGGTCGGCCTCGCTCAGCGCGTCGGTGTTGTAGATCACCACCCGCGCCCGGCCGGAGATTCCCACCCAGCTGCCGTCTTCGGCCGCGAAGCGGGCCGGCACAGCGCCGAGAATGCCATTCGGCAGCGGAGCGAACAGGCCGACGTTCTGGACTGCGCCCAAACCGGAGGGATCCTGGGCATAGAAGACGTCGGCCGGGCTGGCCTCGCCCTCTTCCAAGAGGGTGGCGGCCAGCTCGGCTGTGCCGGCGTAGCGGACGGCAACGTCAATGCCACTTTCCTCACGGAAGCGCTCAATAATCGGCCCGACCAGCGATTCGCTGCGGCCGGAATAAATCACCAACTGCCCATCCAGATCCTCTCCGTCCGCCTCCGGATCGGCTTCGGGGTCGGGCTGCGGATCAGGTTGGGGGTCAGGCTGTGGCTCGGCCGCCGGGGTGTCGCCGGCCGGCTGGCTGCTGCCATTCTGGCAGGCGGCCAAATATAGACCGGCCGCCAGGCAAACTAATACAAAAAAGCGCAATTGACGCTGCATCTCCTCTCCTAACATACTCGCCGGCTTTCCAGCTGCACTCGTCGAATGTGATAAAGCTCGGGCCATTATGGGCAAAGGCCGCGGCCGGATCAACGGCTGGGGTTAAAGCCTAAATGGGCCGGCTTTCAACCCCAAATTAACGCCGGTTCACGCGCCGATTGGCCGGCGATCTCGGCTGCACTGCCACAGGCCCGCCGAGCGGCTATAATCGGCAAGATGTTTGAGTTTGAACTACTGGCGCGGGACGGCCAGGCCCGCGCCGGGCGTTTTAACACCCCCCACGGCGCGATACATACCCCCGTCTTTGCTCCGGTCGGCACCCAGGCGACGGTAAAGGCGCTCAAGCCGGCCGACCTTGAAGAAATGGGCGCGAGCCTGATCTTGAGCAACACCTACCACCTTTACCTGCGGCCGGGCGATGAGCTGGTGCGCGACCTGGGCGGGCTGCACCGCTTCATGGCCTGGGGCGACCCCATCCTGACCGACAGCGGCGGCTACCAGGTCTTCAGCCTGAGCAAGATCCGCGCGATTGACGCCGACGGCGTCACCTTCCAATCGCACATTGACGGCTCCCAGCACCGTTTCACGCCTGAACGCTCGATCGCGATTCAGGAAAACCTGGGGGCCGACATTATTATGGCCTTCGACGAATGCCCGCCGGCCGAGGATTACGATTATGTTAGGCAATCACTCGGCCGCACCCATGCCTGGGCGCAGCGCTGCCTGGCAGCCAAGCGCCGCGCCGACCAGGCGTTGTTTGGCATCGTCCAGGGCGGCATTTTCCCCGACCTGCGAGAGGAGAGCGCCCGCTTCCTCACTGCGCTAGACCTGCCCGGCTACGCCATTGGCGGCCTGTCTGTCGGCGAGAGCAAGGCCGACATGCTGGCGACGCTCGACCTGCTGGAGCCGATGTTGCCGGCCGGCCGGCCGCGCTACTTGATGGGGCTGGGCACGGCCGAGGACATTGTCGCCGCTGTTTTGCGCGGGGTAGACATTTTCGACTGTGTGTTGCCAACCCGCCTGGCGCGCCACGGGGCAGCGCTGGTTTTGGGCGGCCGGCTCAATATCAAGAACGCCGAATTCGCCGCCGATCCCCGGCCGCTGGACGCGGGTTGCGCCTGTTACACCTGCCGCCATTTCAGCCGCGCCTATCTGCGCCACTTAGTGAAGGCCGGCGAGATTCTCGCCCACGTCCTGCTCAGCACCCACAACGTCCATTTCCTGCTCGACCTGACCCACCAATTGCGGGCCGCCATAATGGCGGGCCAGACGGCGCTTTTCGCGGCCGACTTCCTGCGACACTACTCTGCGCTGGACAGGCCATTGGCTTCACCGGCTGGGCCAGCGCCCCCCAGGACGCCGCACCTTGACGCTGCTTGAGGCCATTATCCTGGGCATCGTCCAGGGCGCGACCGAGTTCCTGCCCATTTCCAGCTCGGCGCACGTCATCATGATCCCGAGCCTGCTGAACCTGCCAGAACCAGGCCTGGAAGCCATCTCTATCGCCCACCTGGGCACGCTGCTGGCCGTGCTGATCTATTTTCGGCGCGACTTGTGGGCTATCGCCTGGGCCTGGCTCGGCAGCCTGCGCGTGCGCCGGCCGCTGGTCAGCTCCGATAGCCGCCTCGGCTGGTACATCCTGCTCGGCTCCCTTCCGGCCGTCGTCGCCGGCTATCTGTTGTTAGCGCCCATCGGGCGCCTCTTCGGCCAGCCCATGACGGCCGCCTGGCTGCTGTATGCCACGGCCGCCCTGCTGGTGGCGTCCGAGCAACTTTATCGCCCACGCCTCGCCTTGGAGGGGATGCGGCCGGCCGATGCCCTGCTGATTGGGATCGCCCAAGCGTTCGCCCTGTTGCCGGGAATCTCGCGCAGCGGCAGCACTATCGCCGCCGGTCTGGGCCTCGGTCTGAAGAGGGAGGCGGCCGGGCGATTCAGCTTCCTGCTCGGCGTCCCGGCCATCGCCGGCGCCGGCCTGTTGGCCCTGCTCGACCTACTCCAGTCGGCCGGGCCGGCTTCTCAATGGCGACTGCTCTTGTTGACCTTTGCGCTGGCCTTCGGGGTGGGCTACGCTTGCATCGCGTTTCTATTGGCCTGGCTGCGCCGCCGCCGCCTGTATCTCTTTGCCGTCTATTGCGTCCTGATCGCCAGCCTCTATCTTATCAACAGTCCCGCCCGCTAAAGTTCCGCCTGCCCGCCTGGCTTAGCCTGGGGCTCCTGTTGGTTGCCTGCCGGCAGGAAGCGGCCCCGCCACCGCCTTCGGCGACGGTGACTCCAGCGGCCGCCAGCCTACATATTGGGCTGACCAGCAGTGCTGGCTGGCTAGCCGAGGCCCTGGAGAAGCCGGCCCGAGACGGCCGGCCCCAGGCCGACTTGCAGTTCAGCCACAATAATGAGCGGGTGCTGCTGGACGACCTGGAAGCGGGCGGGCTCGACGCCGTCCTGGTGCATTGGCTGCCGGCCGACAGTGAGCTCTGGTTTAACCCGGTTGCCCTGGATGGGATCGTTTTCGTGGTACACCCTTCGAACCCAGTTGATGAGCTTAGCCTGGCCCAGGCCCATGGGCTGCTGACCGGGAAGGTGGGCGACTGGCCGGCCGTTGGCGGCGATGAGCAGCCAGTTGTCCTGATACTGCGCGAGAATTCGGCTGGCTTGCGCCGGATTCTCTCGGAGCGGTTGCTGTCCGGCCAGAGCGTCAGCCCCGACACCTTGATTGTGAGCTATGACCTGGCGCTGCGCGAAAAGGTCGCCTCCGAGCCGGGAGCGCTTGGCGCCTTGATGCGTGGCAACCTGGGCGCGCTCAAGGCGCTGGAGCTGGATGGCGTCGCGGCCGGGCCGGAGACGCTGGCCAGCCAAGCGTACCCGCTCACGGCGCCGCTCTATTTCGTCAGCCCGGCCGAGCCCCAGGGCGCTTTGCGCGCCTGGCTCGCCTGGCTGCAATCGGCCGAGGGACAGACGCTGATAGGTGAAAATGTCGGCCGGGTTAGGTAGAATGCAGGCCTATCTCAGGAGTGTCTTGTATGAGTGAAGTGGCTACTTTTGAAACCGGCGTCCGCTCCGATCGGTCAGAATCGGCCGGCAAGGCCAGTGAGGCCTACGTGACCCTGGAGCAAAGTTACGGCGCCCACAATTACCATCCGCTGGACGTCGTCATCAGCCGTGGCGAAGGCGTCTGGGTATACGACGCCGATGGCCGGCGCTATCTGGATTGCCTGAGCTCCTACTCCGCCCTCAACCAGGGCCACTGCCACCCGGTCATCTTGCAGGCGGCCATTGAGCAGATGCAGCGCCTGACGCTGACCTCGCGCGCGTTTTATAACGACCAACTCGGCCCGTTCCTGCAAGAGTTGTGCCAGCTCGCGGGCTACCCGCTGGCTTTGCCGATGAACACCGGCGCCGAGGCCGTGGAGACGGCCATCAAGGCGGCCCGCAAATGGGGCTACCAGGTGAAGGGCGTGCCCGAAGGCCAAGCGGAAATTATTGTCTGTGAGGGCAACTTCCACGGCCGCACCACCACCATCGTCGGCTTTTCATCTGAGGCGCAATACCGGCAAGATTTTGGCCCTTTCACACCCGGCTTCGTCATGATCCCGTACGGCGACGCGGCCGCGCTGGAGGCCGCCATCACGCCCAACACAGTTGGCTTCTTGGTGGAGCCTATCCAGGGCGAGGGCGGCGTGATTGTGCCCCCGCCCGCCTACCTGAAGGAGGCCGCCGAGCTGTGCCAGCGACACAACGTGCTGCTGCTGGCGGATGAGATTCAGACCGGCCTCGGCCGGACGGGAAAGCTGTTTGGCAGCCAGCATGAGGGCGTCCGGCCGGACGTTCTCATCCTGGGTAAAGCCTTGAGCGGCGGCTTTTACCCCGTCTCGGCCGTCCTGTCAGACGACGCAGTCCTGGGCCTGTTCCGGCCGGGCGACCACGGCAGCACCTTTGGCGGCAACCCGTTGGGCGCAGCCGTCGGCCGGGCCGCCCTCCGGGTGCTGGTCGAGGAGGGTATGGTGGAGCGTTCGGCCGAATTGGGCGCCTATCTGCTTGGCCGCCTGCAGCGGATCGAGAGCGAGCACATCCGCGAGGTGCGCGGCCAGGGGCTGTTCGTGGGCATCGTCTTGGACAAGCCGGCCCGGCCGTTTTGCGAGGCTCTGCGTGACCGGGGCATTCTGGCCAAGGAGACCCACACGCACGTGATTCGCATTGCCCCGCCGCTGATCATCTCCAAGGAGGAGATCGACTGGCTGGCGGCGCAGTTGGAAGCCGTACTAGCCTAAGCTGGCCGCCGAGTCGGGCAAAGGAATGTAGCCATGCGAGTCGAAGTTCAACAGGCCCGAATTCAGGACAGCCAGGCCGACACCATTGTCGTCAACTTGTTTGAGGGCGTGGCCCATCCAGGCGGCGCTACAGGCGCGGTTGACCAGGCGCTGAACGGCGCCATCCGCGACCTGATCGAGGGCGGCGACTTCAGGGGCAAAGCCGGCGAGACGGCCGTGCTCTACCCGCGCGGCGCAATTCCGGCCCGGCGCGTAATTGTCGCCGGCCTGGGCCAGGCCGAGACCTTCGACCTGCAGGGGGTCCGTCTGGCGGCCGCCGCGGCCGTCAAACAGGCCCGCAAGCTTGGCGCCAGCCACGTGGCGACCATCGTGCACGGGGCTGGGGTGGGCGAATTACCGGCCCAGGCGGCCGCCCAGGCAACGGTCGAGGGCAGCCTGCTGGCGAACTATCGCATTAAGTACGCCCCGCAGGAAGACGACCATCCCAGTCGCCTCGAGGCCCTGACGGTCACCGAGCGGGATGGCCAGAAATTGGGCGAGGTGGAAACCGGCGCGAGGGAGGCCGAGGCCATCGCCCAGGGTGTGGCCTTGGCGCGCGACCTGGTCAATCTCCCGGCCAACATCGCCACGCCGACCTATCTGGCCCAGCAAGCGGCCGAGATCGCCGACACGCACAGGATGAGGATCACCGTCGGCGACCGCGCCTGGGCGGCCGACCACCGGATGGGGGCATTTCTGGCGGTGGCCAAGGGCGCGGGCGAAGAGCCGCGCTTCATTGTCCTGGAACACAAAGCCGGCCGGCCAGAAGCGGACACAATTGTGCTGGTTGGCAAAGGGATCACCTTTGACACCGGCGGCATAAGCATCAAGCCGGGCGAGCGTATGGGGGACATGAAGTCAGACATGGGCGGGGCGGCCGCCGTGCTGGGCGCGCTGAAGGCTGTGGGCCAGCTGGAATTGCCGCTGAACGTCGTTGCCATCGTCCCGGCCACCGAAAACATGCCCGACGCCAACGCTTATCGGCCCGCTGACATCATTACGGCCAGCAATGGCAAGACCATTGAGATAATCAGCACCGACGCCGAAGGGCGCATGGTGCTCGCCGATGGCCTGGTATACGCCGGCCGGTATGAGCCGGCCGCAGTCGTTGACCTGGCAACATTGACGGGCGCCTGCGTGATCGCCTTGGGCCAGGGCGTGGCGGCCGGGCTGTTCAGCAGCCACGACTGGCTGCGCGACCAGCTTCTGGCGGCCGGCGAACGCAGCGCCGAGCGTCTCTGGCCCCTGCCCCTCTGGGACGACTATCGCGACAAGATCAAGTCGCAGGTAGCCGACTTGAAGAACAGCGGCGGCCGCTTTGGCGGCGTGGGCAGTTCAGCCATTTTCTTGAAGGCGTTCACCGACTACCCCTGGGCCCATCTCGATATAGCCGGCATGGTGCTGGCCGAGGGCGAGAAGGGCTACACACCGGCCGGGGCGACCGGCTATGGGGTGCGCCTGCTGGTCGAGTTTCTGCGCCGGTGGCGCCCGGCAAGCTGATTGGCGCCGGCCGTTGGCCACGACCGGCCGAGATGGTTTGACGCTCCGGCCGGCGAACCCAGTTGACCGCGCTTGAGAGGCAACCGACGATGTCTGTAGCCAAAATCCCGCTCACCCTCGGCGTCGAAGAAGAGTACCAAATCATTGAGCCGGAGAGTCGCAACCTCCACGCCTACATCTCCGAGTTTTTGTCTCAGGACGAGCGCCGGCCGGCCCGCCTAAACCTTAAGCCCGAGCTGATGCAGTCTCAGGTGGAGATGGGCAGTTACGTTTGCCGCAACATCAAGGAGGTGCGCCAGGAGGTCGTGCGGATGCGGCGAGCCGTCTACGAGATGGCGGCCGAAAACGGGCTGCGCATTGCGGCCGCTTCCACCCATCCCTTCGCCAAATGGGAGGAGCAATCCATCACCGAAGGCGTGCGCTACCGAGAGCTGCTCGACGACCTACAACGGGTCGCCCGCGGCCTGTTGATTTTCGGCATGCACGTCCACGTCGGCTTCGGCAACGAGCCGGGCGCGAAAGACCTGATGATAGAGGTCATGAACCAGGCCCGCTACTTCGTGCCCCATTTGCTGGCGCTTTCCAGCAGCTCACCCTTCTGGCACGGCTACAACACCGGCCTCAAGTCGTATCGCAGCGTCATTTTCGAGATGCTGCCCCGCACCGGCATCCCCCACTCGTTCGACTCTTGGGCCGAGTACCAGGCCTACGAACGCACATTGGACAGGGTGGGCTCCTTCGGCAAGCGCGACCGCGTCGCAAAAATCTGGTGGGACATTCGGCCGCATCCCCTGTTCGACACCCTGGAGTTTCGCATCGCCGACATCTGTACCCGCTTGGACGAGGCCGTCTGCATCGCGGCCTTATTCCAGGCTATCTGCGCCAAGCTGCTCAAGCTGCGCCTCAATAACATGTCCTGGCGCCACTATCGCCACATGTACATCACCGAAAACAAGTGGCGCGCCCTGCGCTACGGCGTCCAGGGGGAGATGGTGGACTTCGGCCGCGAAGAATCGGTGCCTTTCCATTTCCTGATGGAGGAGCTGCTGGAGATCCTTGACGATGTCGTGGACGAGTTAGGCAGCCGCCAGGACGTGGAGTACGTGCGCACTATCCTCAAACAAGGCTCCAGCGCAGACCGCCAGGTCAAGGCTTACGAGCAAGCAGGCGGCGACGCCAACCGCGACCAAGCGCTCAAGGCCGTCGTGGACAGTCTGGTGGCCGAAACGGCCGCCGGCATCGTCTGAGGTGACTGCGACGAGCCGGCTCATTGATTTGAGCCATACGGTCAAGGACGGCCTGGTGACCTACAAGGGGTTGCCCGCGCCAATCATCTGCGATTTCCTCAGTCGAGAGGAGTCGCGCCACTATTATGCGCCTGGAACCGAGTTCCACATTGGCAAGATCGAGATGGTGGCCAACACCGGCACATATCTCGATTCACCCTTCCATCGTTATGCTGACGGCACGGACGTGTCCGAGCTGCCGTTGGAGCGGTTGGCAGGGCTGCCGGCCGTCGTCATTCGGGCGCAAGCGCCCGGCCGCGTGATTGACGCAGCGGCTTTCGCCGGCCGCGACTTGGCCGGCAAGGCGATCCTCGTGCATACGGGCTGGTCGGCCAACTGGAACACTGAGGCCTACTTCGAGGGCAACCCCTTTCTGACCGAGGGCGCGGCCGTCGCCCTCAGGGATGCCGGCGCGGCGCTGGTTGGGATCGATTCCCTCAACATTGACGACACGGCCGACTTGGGCCGGCCGGTCCACACGATCTTGCTAGCCGCCGAAATCCTGATCGTCGAGCACCTGACAAACCTGGCTAACCTGCCTGACGAGGGATTTCGATTTTATGCCGTGCCCGTCAAGGTCAAAGGCCTGGGCACATTCCCGGTGCGGGCCTTCGCGCGGCTTGGCTGACGGCGCCACAGCCCAGAACTGCTTCAAGCCAGCTCTAGGTCAGAAGGCGCGATAGCGAAAGACGCCGTCTACCACCGTGCCAGCAATTCCCACCTGGAGCAACTCATCGGCCGGAAGCGCGAAAATGTCCCGGTCGAAGATCGTCAGGTCGGCCACCTTTCCCGGCCCCAGGCTGCCCATACGCCCTTCGCGGCCGCTGGCATAGGCCGGGCCCCAGGTGTAGGCGCGGATCGCTTCGGCCAGCGACAGCTTCTGAGCTGGCTGCCAGCCTTCGGGGCCCGGCCGGCCGTCCGGCCTGCGCCGGGTGATGGCTGCGTATAGCCCCGTCAGCGGTTCAATCGGATCTACCGGGGCGTCGGAACCGAAAACTAGAGCCGCGCCCGTGTCCAAGACCGTGCGCCAGGCATAGCTGTGCCACGTCCGGCCGCCCCAGGCCCGCTCGGCCATGTCCATGTCTGAAGTCGCGTGGATAGGCTGCATCGAAGCGATGATGTCCAACTCCGCCAGCCGGCCGAAGTCGGCCGGGTGAGCCACCTGCACGTGTTCGATTCGATGGCGCAGCCGGTGCCCGCCCCGCTCCCGCTCCTGGCGCCGCACCACTTCGAAGGCGTCCAGCACGTCGTGGTTGGCCCGGTCGCCGATGGCGTGCACGGTCACGCTCAGCCCGTTGGCGCTCGCCAGCCCGGCCTGGGCAATCAGCTCCTCCTTGTCGGTGACCACAATGCCCAGATTGCCGGGCTCGCCCTCATAGGGGGTCAGCATGGCGGCCGTACGCGGGCCAAGCGCGCCGTCGGCGAAGATCTTTATCC
>JBOGUG010000010.1:0-9248 GCA_050696115.1 Promineifilaceae bacterium (SeqCode)
GCGTAGGGGTTATCGGCCAGGCCGTTTACGGTCTGGCCGCCCACCGCCCAGCCCTCAGCGGCCGCCAGCCGCGCCTCAAGGGCGCTGAGCCAATCGGCCGCCGGCAGGCAGTCGTCGTCCAGAAAGGCGAGCAGTTCGCCGCGCGCCAACTGAGCTGCCCGGTTGCGGGCCGCGGCCGGGCCGGCCCGCGATTGGCTGCTCAGGGCCAGCTCCAACCGACCGCGCAGCGGCTCCAACAGCCGGTAGAGGTCGGGCTGGCGGCCGTCGGCCACGACCACGACCTCGACGTCGCGCACCGGGTAGTCCAGGCGGGCAACGGCAAGCAAACATTGGGAGAGGGCCGACGGCCGGCCGGCGGTCGGGATGAGGATTGAGAAGCGGCGCGACTTCACATCGGGGCCGGGCCTGGCTCAGGCAACATTTCGGCCGGCAAAGCGCCCTTGGCTGTCAGCTCCTGGTAAAACAGGGTCGCCGCTGTCGAGCGCAGGGCGTAGTAGAGCGAGTTGACGGCGGCCGCGATAAGGGTGCCAATCAAGAAGACGAGCACCAGCCACAAAACGTCGCCGGCGCTCATGGTCACGCCCTCGGCCATTCGCATCATGGCCGGCAGGCCGGCCGCCAGCGCCAGCGGCAACAGGACGGCGGCCGCGACGGCGCTGAAGAAAATGCCGCCCGCAAACGCGATCAGGGCCAGGATGATGACCTCGCCGGCGTTCTGGCGCAGGAATGCCCAGCCGTGCTTGATGCCGGCCGTGGGGCTCAGGTTGCCCAGCACCAGCCCGCGTTGGGCGAAAGGGTAGATCAAGCTGAGCACGAGCCAGATCGGCGCAAGCAGGCAGGCCAGCAAGATACCGCAAACTACAATCAGCCCCAGGCTGCCAAAGGCCGCGCCCACCTCTGGGTCAGGCGCGCCGCGCAGCAAGGCCTCGAAGCCGGCAAAACCGGTGATCGCGGCCAGTAGGAAGACCAGGCCACCAACCAGGACGAAGGGCCCCCAGAAGATCAGGCTGATGGCAGCCAGGCCAGGCAACTTTTCAAAGCCCCGGCCGAGCGCCCCGCGCAAGGTGCGTTCCTCGCCGGCCGCGATGTCGGCCGCGGCCGCGATCAGGCCGCCGGCAGCGACCAGGCGCACCAGCCAAAAGACGACAACCAGCAGCAGGCCCAGGAACACAACCAGCAGGCCGACGGCCGCGAAACGCTCAATGTTCTCAAAGAACCGCTTGAAGGCTTCCGGATCCTGCGCCATTGGCTGGTCCGGCCCGAAGTTCGCGCTGAAGCCCTGGCTGCCAGAGCCCAAAGCGACCAGGAAGCCGAGCAATATCATGAACTTGTTGTTCCAAACAACGCGCCAGGCTCTGGCAAGCAATAGTCCGTAATCCATGTCGGTCTCCTCTGCTCACTCCCACTCAATCGTGGCCGGCGGCTTTGACGTTATGTCAAATACCACCCGGTTGACGCCCTCAACCTCGTTGACGATGCGCCGGCTGATGCGAGCCAGCAGCTCGGCCGGCAGCCGGGCCCAGTCGGCCGTCATGAAATCCTCGGTGGTCACTGCTCGCAGCGCCACCACCTCCTCGTAGCTGCGCCCGTCGCCCATCACGCCCACGCTTCGCACCGGCAGCAGCACGGCGAAGGCCTGCTGCGCCTCGGCGCGCAGCAGGCCGGCCGCCTCTAGCTCGGCCAGGTAAATGGCGTCGGCCGCCCGCAGCCGCTCCAGCCGTTCCCAGGTCACTTCGCCCAGGCAGCGGATGGCCAGGCCAGGGCCGGGGAACGGCTGGCGCCACAGGATGGCTTCCGGCAGGCCCAGTTCTTGGCCCAGGCTGCGCACCTCATCCTTGAACAGCAGCCGCAGCGGCTCGACGATCTTAAAGCCGTGCTCGGCCGGCAGCCCGCCGACATTGTGGTGGGTCTTGATGCTGTGGGCTTCCGGCCGGTCGGCGGCCGCGCTCTCGATGACGTCAGGGTAAATCGTGCCCTGAGCCAGGAACTCGATCTGCCCCAATCGGCCGGCCTCGCGCTCGAAGACGCGCACGAACCGCTCGCCGATGATCTTGCGCTTGGCTTCGGGCTCTGTCACGCCGCTAAGCGCCTCCAGGAACTCCTCACTGGCGTCCAGCGCCAGCAGGCGCATACCCCGCTCCCGGCCGAACGCTTCGATCACTTGGTCGGCCTCGGCCCGGCGCAACAGGCCATGGTTGACAAAGACGCAAGTCAGTTGGTCGCCCACGGCCCGGTGCAACAGGGCGGCCGCGACGGCCGAGTCTACGCCCCCGCTGAGCGCCAGCAGCACCCGGCCGGGGCCGATCTGGGCGCGCAGGGCAGCCTCCAGCTCGTCCACCAGGTTGGCCGGCGTCCAGTCGGCCCGGGCGCCGCAAATGTGGCGCACAAAATTGCTCAGCAGCAGCCGGCCGCGGAGCGTGTGGACGACCTCAGGGTGAAACTGTACGCCGAAGTAGCCCCGGCCGGCGTCGGCCGCGGCCGCAAAGGGCGAATTGGCCGTATGGGCCAGGGGCGCAAAGCCGGCCGGCAGGGCTTCCACCTTGTCGCCGTGACTCATCCACACCTGGCCGGCCCCGTCGGCCGCGCCGTTCCAGTCACTGAACAGGGGGCCGGCGCCCGCGTTGAGCATGAGCTCGGCCGGGCCGTATTCGCGCCGCCGGCCACGGGCCACCCGGCCGCCAAGCCGATGGGCCAACAGTTGGAGCCCGTAGCAAATGCCAAGCACCGGCAGCCCGCTCTCCAGCACATAAGCAGGGAGGCGCGGCGCCCCAGGATCATAGACGCTATATGGCCCGCCGCTCAGGATGAAGCCCACCGGCCGCAGCGCCATGACCTGGTCGGCCGGCGCGCGCCAGGAAAGCAGTTCGCAGTACACATTGGACTCGCGCACCCGGCGGGCGATGAGCTGGCTGGTCTGCGAGCCGAAGTCGAGCACGACAATCGTGTCGTGCCGGCCGGCGGCTTGGGGGGGCTCACCGGCCAGCGCCTTGCTGGTAGGGTTGGGTGCTTCAGTTCGCAAAAGCATTTTGTTCGTGGTAGAAGTTGCGGCCTATTGGGATGGTCGGCCGATTATAGCATCTCCCCTGCCCGCCTTGAAAATGAAAAGAGGGCTACTATTTGAGCAATTCTTCACAAACTCCTTGACGCCGGCCGGAGCCCTCCTTTATAATACAGATCGTTCAGAATTTTCTGAAAGTTGTGAAATTGGAGCTCCCCATGAACGGCCTTCAGCTTGAATCCAGCCTAGACGCCGTCGAGGTCGCCCTAGGCGAGGTCGTTCGAACCGACGTCGAACTGCTCCAGGCGGCCAGCGAGCACATCATCCGCTCGGGCGGCAAGCGGCTGCGGCCGCGGCTGGTTCTGCTGGCATATCTGGCGGCCGGCGGCTGGGAGCTGGCCGAGGCGATCAACCTGGCGGCGGCCGTCGAACTCGTGCACACCGCTACACTGGTGCATGACGACATTAACGACCACAGCCTGACCCGGCGCGGCAAGATCGCCGTGCACGCCCGCTGGGGGCGCACCTTCGCTCTGCTCGCCGGCGACTACCTCTTCACCAAGGTGTATGAGCTGATGGCGCCCTATGGCCGGCGCTTCAACATGCTAATGGCCGAGGCCTGCGTCCGGCTGGTGGAAGGGGAGACCCTGCAGGCCGCGGCCGCCAAGGCAGGCGCCATTGACCAGGAAACGTACAAGCGGATTATCGCCCGCAAGACTGCCAGCCTATTTGAGGCCGGCGCGCGCATGGGCGCCGAACTGGCGGCCGGCGAGTCGGCCGTAGCCGACGCCCTGGGCGTCTTTGGCCACAACCTGGGCCTGGCGTTCCAGATCGTGGACGACGTGCTGGACATCGTCGGTGACCCGGAGGTGCTGGGCAAGCCAGTGGGCAGCGACCACGCCCACGGGGCCGGCGTCGGCGTGGCGCACAATGGCCGGCCGGCGGCCGTCGTCGAAGACGACCCCATCCAGGCAATGCTAGCCCGCCTGCGCGATTCGGGCGCTGTTGACGTGGCCCTGGCCCAGGGGGCCGAATGGGCTGGCCGGGCGCGCCAGGCGCTGACGGCGGTGCCGGCCGGGCCGGCTCGCGACGAGTTGGACGGCTTAGTCAGTTTGGTGCTCGTACGCCAGAATTAAGCGTGCGCGTCGCGGTTTTCTCCGACGTCCACGGCAACCTCACCGCCCTCCAGGCCGTCCTGGCGCACCTGGAAGCCAACGGTCCATTTGACCACATCATTTTCGCCGGCGACCTATGCCTGTTTGGCCCGCGACCGGCCGAATGCATCCGCGCCCTGCGCCGGCCGGACATCATATCGTTGGTGGGCAATACGGATCTGGTTATCAGCGAGGCGCTGGCGCCGCCGGCCGATTATGAAGCGCCGAGCGAGGAGCGCTACCCCGGCCTGGCCCGCTGGACGGCCGAACAGCTCGGTGTCGAGGCCGGCCGTTGGCTACGGGAGCTGAGCGAGCGGGAGCGGTGGCGCGCCTCGCCGACTGGGCAGCCAGCCGACGACCTACTGGTGACCCACGCCAACCCGCAGGATGTCCACCAGGTCATCTTCCCGGCTGAAGCGCGCCAGCGCGAGCTCTACGGCCGGGTGCGCCAGCCGGACGCCGAGCTTGCGCCGTTGTTGGCCAGGCTGGATGCGGCCGCGCTGGCCTTCGGCCACCTGCACATCCCCAACCGGCGCTTCTGGCAAGGCAAGCTGCTGGCCAATATCAGCTCAGTGAGCCTGCCGGGCGATGGCGACCCGCGGGCCAAGTACGGTGTGCTCACCCGGGCGGCCGGCGGCCGGGGCTGGGCGGCCGAGACGCGCCGCGTGCCCTTCGAAGCGGCCGAGGAGATGGCTGCGCTGGAGGCCGCCCGGCCTCCGGGCTGGGAGGAGCAATTGCGCCAGTGGCGCGAATTGGGTTGCGTGCCTCAGCGCGTCTAGCCGGTTGACAGGCCGCGCGAGCCCGATTTATACTCCTTTCAGTCAGGGGGCATAGTGGGCGCTAGCGAGCGCCAGGAGAAGGCCAGATGACCACGTACGCTGCCAAGCCCTGGTTGAGCCATTACGAGCCGGGCGTGCCGCCGGACGTCGAAACGCCGGATATGCCTGTGCATGCTTTGCTGGAGCGGTCGGCCGAGCGCTTTCCCGACCGGCCGGCGCTCATCTTCAAGGGCACGCGCATCAGCTACCGCGAATTGAACCAGGCTGCCGACGCCGTGGCGGCCGCGCTGGTTGCCAACGGCTTCAAGAAGGGCGACCGGGCCAGCATTTACATGCCCAATACGCCCCAGTTCGTGATGATCTACTACGGCATCCTGAAGGCCGGTGGCGTCGTCATCGCCACCAACCCGCTGTATACCGAGCGCGAGCTGGAGCACCAGTTGGCCGACTGCGGGGCCGAAACGGTCTTTGTGATGAGCCTGTATTATGACAAGTTAAAGGCGGTGCAGACCACCGGCAAGACCGCAGTCCGGCGGGTCATCGTCACCAACGTCAAAGAGTATTTGCCTTCCCACCTCAAGCTTCTATTCACGCTGGCAAAGGAGAAACAGGAGGGTCACCGGATCGCGTTGCAGCCGGGCGACATGTGGTTCCAGGACTTCCTGGTGGCCGGGCGCCACGCGCCGCCGGCCGAAGTCGAGGTGGGCAGGGAAGACGTGGCCCTGCTGCAATACACTGGCGGCACGACCGGCCTGTCCAAGGGCGCCGTGGCCCTGCATCGCAACCTGGTAGCCAACACCCTGGCCTGCCGGGCCTGGCTGACCAACGTCGAGGAGGGGGGCGAGACGGTGCTGCTGGCGCTGCCCCTGTTCCACTCCTACGGCATGATCGTCGGCCTAAACTTCGGCTTTCTGGTTGGCGCAACCCTCGTCATGATTGTCAACCCGCGCGACATGAAGGACGTGCTGGGGAGCATTAACAAGTACCGGCCGACGGTCTTCCCCGGCGTGCCGGCCATGTACATCGCCATAAACAAGAACGAGGGGGTAGCGGCCGGCAAATACGACATCCGCTCCATCCGCGTCTGCCTGTCTGGCTCGGCCCCGCTGATGGCCGAGACCAAGAGCCGCTTCGAGGAGCTGACCGGCGGCAAGCTGGTCGAGGCCTATGGGCTGACCGAGGCCCACGTTGCCACCCACGCCAACCCGATTTTTGGCGAGAACCGGCCGGGCTCCATCGGCCTGCCCATGCCGGGCGTCGAGGCCAAGATCGTGGACCCCGACGACCCCGGCCGGGAGATGGGGGTCAACGAGTTAGGCGAGCTGGCCATCAAGAGCGCCAGCGTGATGCAGGGCTACTGGCAGATGCCGGTCGAGAGCAACAACTGCCTGCGCGACGGCTGGCTGTACACCGGCGACATCGCCCGGATGGACGCGGACGGCTATTTCTACATCGAGGATCGCAAGAAGGACCTGATAATCTGCGGCGGCTACAACGTCTACCCGCGCGAGGTCGAAGAGGTGCTGGCGGCCCACCCAGCCGTGCAGGAGGTCGCCGTGGCCGGCGTGCCCGACGTCAAGCGCGGCGAGACGGTCAAGGCCTGGATCGTGAAGCGGCCGGGCGACGCGACGGCCGGGCAGGAGATCATCGCCTGGAGCATAGAGCGGCTGGCGGCCTACAAGTACCCGCGGCTGATCGAGTTCCGCTCAGAATTGCCGCGCACGACCGTCGGCAAGGTGCTCAAGCGCGATCTTGTCGCGGAGCACAAGCAGTAGGCGGCCGGCACATAGCGCCTCGCGTTCATGTAGATCAGGCCCAGGTCGTTGGCCCCCAGATTGTTGTGCTTGCGGCCGGTGAAGTCGCGGTCGGATATGCCGGCCGTGGGCGCGGCCTGGAAAGCCCCGCAGGGGAAGTAGCGCGCCGTCGTGCCCTCTTCACCGCCCCGGCCGCGGTCGTCAACAGCGCCACCGAGCCCAGGTGGTCGCTGTGGCCGTAGGACAGGCCGTCGTTGCCGGCGGCCGGGTCGCCGGCCACCCGCACCGCGATGTGGCTGCGCCACCACTTCGCGAACCTCTAGCCGGCGAGCGCGTAGCTGCTGCGTGTGCGGACATCATATCCTCCCCTTCGCCGGAGCCCGGCCAGCTCTGAACCTGTACAGCAACGTTACTCTACAATATTCGGGGGCCGCCTCGTCAATGAAACCGGCCGGCCGGGCTCCAATGGTAAACCAACGGGGTATGAAATAGGGCCTACCTAAAGCGCCGTCCGCGGGGTACCATTGCGCCGGTGGCAACTCAGAAGCAAGGCAACCTCAACCCCAACTTGGCCACGCCCGAATTGGCCGGGCTGATGACGGCCGCCGCCGGCCGGCGCAGTGACTTTAAGCTGCGCCTGCTGACGCCCCAATTGCTGCTGCGCGTCTTTCTGGCCACGGCCGACTCGGCTGCCCACCGCATCCTGCGCCAATTGGCCCAGCAGCGCGGCTTCGACTGGAATGACCTGAGCGGCCGGGTCGAGATGATGGCCCGCCACACCCCCGGCCGGGACGCCAATTTCGCTTTCACCGACGATTTCGGGGCCGACGTGCCTCTGGCCGAGGAGATGTTGGTCGTCCTGGATGAGGCCCTGTCCATCGCCCAGGCGCGCGAGGGGTTGAAGATAGGCAGCGGCCACGCCCTTGCCGCCATGGCCCAGCCCAACGTCACCACCCACGCCGTGCTGCAGCGGGTTGGGGTTACCCCAGTGGCTGTGGGCGCCCTGTTGGACGACGCCGGCGGCCGGGACGCGCCCCTGATCCACGACCTGATCGCGGAGGCGCGCCAGGGCAAGGCCCGGCCGGTTTACCAGCGCGAAGCGCTGCTGCGCGAGGCGATGAACCTGCTGGCGCTGGCCGACGCGCGCCACATCATCCTGGTCGGCCCCGAGGGGGCCGGCAAGCGCACCCTGGGCGAGGGGCTGGCCCAGTTGTTGGCCGGCCGGCCGGCCGAGGAGGCTAGCCTGCGCTCTTTTGTGGTCATGAACGAGGCGGCCTTATTGGAAGACCCTCTGGCGACCATACGGGCGGCGCTGCGGCGCGCCAGCGGCGGCGTGCTTTTTGTGCCGGCCATCGAGCGCTTCTTCGCCGACCGGCTGCGAGCGCCATTTCCCGAGCAGGTCAACCGCGAGTTGCATAAAGCCTTGGTGGGCAGTGAGCAGGTGGTCATCGGCACAGCCACGCCGGCCGCCTACGACCTCCTTTCGCGCCAGCGCATCATCCGCGAACGCAGCCAGCGCCTCGACGTGCCGGCCGCCAGCCGCCAGGAAACGATTGCCATCCTGGGTTTCCACAAGCAGCGGCTGGAACAGGAGTACGGCCTGAGCCTGGGGGCGGAGGCGCTGGAGACGGCCGCCAGCCTGGCCGACCAATATATGCAGAGCCCGGCCCTGCCGGCCTCGGCCGTGCAGCTCTTAGAGCGGGCTTGCGCCCTGGTGAGCCTAGTGGTTAAGGGGCATGCCTTTAACCTGCCGGAGGCCAGCGCTGACGGCCAACTCAACAGCGACGACGTCATGCTGGCTGCCAGCCTGATCACCAAGATCCCCATCGCCCGCCTCAGCCCTGACGAGCAAACGCGCTACGCCAGCATGGTCGAGCACATCCACGAGCGTATCATCGGCCAGGAAGAGGCCGTGCTGGCCGTAAGCCGGGCGGTCAAGAGCGCCCGGGTTGGCCTGCGCGACCCCAAGCGGCCGATCGGCTCCTTCCTGTTCTTGGGGCCGAGCGGCGTCGGCAAATCCGAGCTGGCCAAGGCGCTGGCCGAATTCTTGTTCGGCTCCGAAGAGGCCATGATCACGCTTGACATGAGCGAGTATCAAGACGAGGCCAGCCTCAATCGGCTGATCGGCGCGCCGCCGGGCTACGTCGGCTTTGAGGGCGGTGGCCAACTCACCGATTACGTCCGCGAGCACCCCTACACGGTGGTCCTCTTCGACGAGGTTGAGAAGGCTCACCCGCGCGTCCTGGACGTGCTGTTGCAGATGATGGAAGAAGGCCGCCTGACTGACAACCAGGGGCGGGTGGCGAGCTTCAGCGAGACGGTCATCATCCTGACGAGCAACCTGGGCGCCTTCGACATGCTGGTACCGGTAATCGGCCAGCACGAGCGCGAACTGGTCATGGCTCAGGTGCGCCGCTTCTTCCGGCCGGAGTTCCTCAACCGGCTGGACGAGATCCTGCTGTTCAATCGGCTCAGCCGCGCCGACATGGGCGACATCGTCGAGATCCAGCTCGACCGCCTGCACAAGCTGCTGGCGGCGCGCAAGCTGACGCTGGACGTGGAC
>JBOGUG010000011.1:0-8461 GCA_050696115.1 Promineifilaceae bacterium (SeqCode)
GCCCGTGCCCGCCCCGGCCGGCCTCGGCGAGGCGCCCCTGGCCCGCGCCCTGGATCCGGCCGGCCGGCTGCTGGGCGTGGTGGCCGTTGCAGGCGGGCAGGTTCGGCCGCGTAAGATATTGGCCGATTTGTAGGGGCAGCAGAACCAGGGCGGACACGGGCGCCCGCCCCTACGCGGCCGGCAACCACCGCCCATTTTTGGAGCGCGGGCATCTTGCCCGCCTTCCGTTTTGCGGGCCGGCGCCCGCCGACGGGCTGGAAGCCCGTCCCACATGCGGTTTGCGCAGAACCAGGGCGGGTTGCCATCACGACGATCATCGGCCCACCCCCCGGCCGCGATTTGCGCTAAAATCAGGCCCATGCCCGCCCAATCTCAGGTCATCTCCGGGCTGGAAACGGCCGCCGAGCGCCGGCCGACCTACCTGGCCATCGGCGTCTTCGATGGCGTCCACCGCGGCCACCAGGCGCTGCTGGCCGACATGGCGGCCGCCGCCCGCGCCGCCGGCGCCCGCCCGGCCGCGCTCACCTTCTTCCCCCATCCCAGTGCCGTCATCTCCGGCCGGAGCGGCCGCTTCTACCTGTGTGCCCTCGAGGAGCGCATTCGCCTGCTGGGCCAGACCGGCGTCGAGCTGGTCGTCAACCAGCCCTTCGACCAGGCGCTGCGCCAGACTTCGGCCCGCGACTTCGTGGCCCAACTGCGGGCGGCCCTCGACCTGCGCCAGCTATGGGGCGCCAGCTTCAGCCTGGGTTACCGGCGCGAGGGCGACCTGGCCTACTTGCAGGCTCTGGGGCCTGAGCTGGGCTTCGAGGTGCGCCCCTACGACCGGCTGGTCGAATGGGCCGGCCGGCCGGTGAGCAGCAGCCGGATCCGAGATGCCCTGACGGCCGGCGAGCTGGACGAAGTCGCCGGCTGCCTCGGCCGCCCCTACCACCTGCGCGGCCGGGTCGTGCGCGGTGACGGCCGCGGCCGCACCATCGGCGTGCCCACCGCCAACCTCAAGCTCTGGGACGAACTTCTCCTGCCCGCCAACGGCGTCTACGCCACCCTGGCCGAGGTGGACGGCCGGCGTTACCCGGCCGCCACCAACATCGGCCACCGGCCGACGGTGGACGGCCAGAGCCTGAGCGTCGAAGCCCACCTGCTCGACTTCGACGCCGACTTGTACGGCCGCGAGCTGGAGCTGGAGTTTGTGCGCCGCCTGCGCGAGGAACGCAAATTCCCCGGCCTGGATGCCTTGGTGGCCCAGATCCGGGCCGACATCGAGGCCACCCGCCATTGGAGCGCGCCGGCCGGACGGCCGGGATGAATGGATTCTTCGGTGTAGGGGCATTGTAGGGGCAGGCCCCTGTGCCTGCCCTCGGCTGGCAGGCTGAGGAGGAACGATGGCGCAGAACGTGATAGAGACCGAGGGGCTGACCGTGTTTTACGGCCGGCAGCTCGGCATCCTGGATGTGGATATGGCCGTCCGGGCCGGCGAGGTGTTCGGCTTCCTGGGCCCGAACGGGGCCGGCAAGACGACTACGCAGCGCGTGCTGCTCGACATTTTGCGCCCCAGCCGCGGCCGGGCGCGCCTCTTCGGCCTCGACTGCCAGCGCGAGGGCGTCGCCATCCGGCGCCGGCTGGGCTACCTGCCCGGCGAGCTCAGCCTGCCGGGGGCGATGACCGGCCGGCGCTTCTTGAATATGGTGGCCGCGGTGCGCGGCGACCGGGCCGGGCCGGCCGCCATTCGCGAGCTGTGCGCCCGGCTCGACCTGGATCCCAGCCGCAAGATCCGCCAATATTCGCGCGGCAACAAGCAAAAGCTGGGCCTGGTGGCCGCCTTCATGGGCCGGCCTGACCTGCTCATCCTGGACGAGCCGACCTCCGGCCTCGACCCACTGGCCCAACAAGCCGTCCACGAGCTGGTGCGCGAGGCGCGCGCCGGCGGCCGGACGGTCTTCTTCTCCTCCCACATCCTGTCGGAGGCCCAGGCCATCTGCGACCGGGTGGGCATTATCCGCGCCGGCCGGCTGATCAAGGTCGAGAGGGTGGAAGCCCTGACCGCTCAGCCCTTCCACCGCCTGCGGCTGCGCTTCGACGCCCCGCCGCCGGCCGCGGCCCTGGCCGTTGAGGGCGTCCAGGAACTGAGCCGCGACGATCACAGCCTCATCCTGGAGGTGCGCCAGAATTTGCCGTTCGTCATGCAGGCGGCGGCCGGCTACGGCATCACCGACATCGAGACCCAGCCTGTCACCCTGGAAGAGGTCTTCCTGGCCTATTATGGCAGCGACGGAGGCTCCCATGTTTAGTCTGCTCCGGCACGAGCTGCGCATCCGGCGCGGCGCCATCATCGGTTGGAGCATCGGCCTGACCGTTTTCGTGGCCTACATCGTCTTCCTCTACCCCGAGATCCAGCCGATGCTGGCCAGACTGGACCTGACCGACATACCCATCTACCAGGCCATGGCCGGCCAGATTGCCAACCTGGCAAGCCTCAGCGGTTACCTGAACGTTTACCTGATGGCCTACCTGCCCCTGATCCTGTCTATCTACGCCATCGTCAATGGCACCGGCACGCTGGCGGGCGTAGAGGACAACGGCACGCTGGAGATCCCGCTCAGCCTGCCGTTGGCGCGCTGGCAGATCGTGGTCGCCAAGGCGCTGGCGCTGGCGGCCGGGCTCTTCCTCGTCCTGTTGCTGACGGGGCTGGTGGCAGCAGCCGCGCTGGCGGCCATCAGCGACCAGGTCGGCCCGACGGACATTGCGCCGGCCGACGTGGCCCTGGCAGTCCTGGGCGCCTGGCCGCTGACCCTGTTTTTCGGCCAGCTCAGCCTGTTTCTGGGCGCTTACCTGCCCAGCCGCCGGCTGGCGGCCGTGGTGGCCACCGTCGTGCTGATCGCCACCTACTTCGCCAACAACCTGGCCGGCCTGTCAGACGGGCTGGAGCGGCTCCAGGCCCTGTATCCCTTCCACTATTTCGACGGCCGGCAATTGCTCAGCGAGGGGATTGACCTGGACGGCGGGCTGACGCTGCTGGGCGCCGGGCTGTTCTGCCTGCTGCTGGCCCTGGTGGCCTTCGAGCGCCGCAATGTGACCGTGGGCGCCTGGCCCTGGCAGCGGCCGCGGCCGGCGTAGGGGCCGAGAACCAGGGCGGGCACAGGGGCCCGCCCCTACCAGATGGGTCGCTGGTTGTACCTCGATGGCTGCCCAGCCGGCCTCACAAGTCGGCCGCCACCGGCCGCAGCCGCTCGACGGCCCGCTCCAACTCGCTCATGGCGGTGGCAATCGAGAAGCGCACGCAGTCATCCAGGTTGCGGCCGAAGGCTACCCCAGGCGTGGCGGCAATGCCGGCCTTAGCCAGCAGCGCCTCGGCCAATTCCAGGCTGTTCTTGCCCGCGGCCGGAAAGCGCGGCAGCAGATAGAAGGCCCCTTCCGGCCTGGCGCAGCGGATGCCCTCAATCTCGTTCAAGGCCTCGACCATAAAATCGCGCCGGGCCTGGTAAGCCCGGCACATGGCGTCCACCGCATCCTGCGGCCCGGTCAGGGCCGCCACGGCCGCGTCCATGCTGAACGTCGCCGCCGAAGTGATCGCCTGGCTGTGCATCCGGGCCGCCAGCCGCATGGCGGCCGTCGGGCCCACCAGCCAGCCCAACCGCCAGCCGGTCATGGCGAAAGCCTTCGACAGACCGTTGCTGGTCAGGGTGCGCTCGGCCATGCCCGGCTCGGCCGCCAGCGAATAGTGGCGCCGGTTGTCGAAAATCAGCTTCTCGTAGACCTCGTCGCTGATGACGTACAGGTCAGCCTCCTGGGCCACGGCCACAATCGCGTCCACCTCCGGCCGCGTCAGCACCCGGCCGGTGGGGTTATTGGGGTTGTTGACCAGCAGCGCTTTGGAGCGCGGGCTGAGCTGGGCGCGCAGCAGCTCGCTCGTCAGGCTGAAATTCTCTTCGGCCGGCAGCGTCACCGGCCGCGGCTCGCCGCCAGCCAAGCGGATCATGGATGGGTAGGACACCCAGCACGGCTCCAGGTAGAGCACCTCGTCGCCCGGATTGAGCACGGCCGCCAGGGCGATAAACAGGGCCCACTTGCTGCCCGGCGTCACCACGACGTCCGTTTCCGGGTCCACCTCGACGGCGTTATCCCGGGCCAGCTTGGCGGCAATGGCCGCCAGCAGCGGCCGGCTGCCCTTGGCCGGGGCGGGATAGTGGGTGCGGCCGGCGCGGATGGCGGCAATGCCGGCCTCGGCCACATCCGCCGGCGTGTCGAAATCGGGGTCGCCCCCCGCCAGGGCGATGATGTCCTCGCCGGCCGCCTGCAGCGCCTTGGCCCGGTCGTTGGCCGTCAGCGTCACCGAAGGGGGTATGGTCGCCAAAAGGCGGGACAACTCGCGCATGTCAGGGTTTCTCCTGGGCGCCGGGTGGCGGATTGTGGCGGCCGGATGCGGCCGGGTGCTGGAAGCCAATTTTAACAGAGCCGCCCTGGAGGCACAATCCGGCCGTGTAGGGGCGGCCCCCCATGCCCGCCCTGGCTCTGGGCCAGCCACCGGCCGCGGTAGGACAGGGATGGGCAGCCACAGGGGGCTGCCCCTACGATTCGGACACGGGCTTCCAGCCCGGCCGCGGGCAAGATGCCCGCGCCACAAAATGGCGGCCGCCAGGTGAGGAGATCACGCTCGGCAGCTTTGTGGGACGGGCTTCCAGCCAGTCGGCGGGCGCCAGCCCGCATCAAGCGAGCTTGCCGGGACGGCGGCGGTTGCCGGCCGACCCCGGCCACGGGCCTGCGGCCCGGCCGCGGGCAAGATGCCCGCGCTCCAACCGGGCCGGCTACAATTGGCCGGACGTTGCCTGCCAATCTGCCAACAGCGCTCTGTAATCCGGCCGCTGGTAGCGCCCCAACTCAAAATCGGCGGCGTAAGCCGGCCGCGCCTCGCCGGTGATGTGGGCCGCCAGCAGCTCGGCGGCCGCCTGGCTGGCCATCACCCCATAACCCGACAACGCCCCAATGACGAAGGCGCCCTCGACCGGCAGCGGGCCGATCAGCGGCCGGTTCTCGGCCGTCTTGCAGTAGTAGCCGCCGTCCACGACCGGCCGCGCCAACCGGCCGGCGTAGGCCGCCAGCCCCGGCGCCATCCGGCCGAGCCCGCGCAGCACCACGTCCGCGTAGGCCGGGTCAAAGCGCGGCGGCCAGGCCGGGGCCTGCGGCTCCAGGTCGTAGGTCCACAGGGCCAGCACCGCCCGGCTGCCCGGGCCGCCCTCCGGCCGGAAATGCAGCCCGGCCGGGAACTCGGCCAGCAGGCGCCGCCCCTCCGGATCGGCCGCCAGCTCCTCGCGCTCCTCGGCCGACCAGGCTAGGCTGATCGGGTCATCCCAAATCATCAGCCCCAGGTCGCGCGGCAGGATGCCCAGGCTGTCGTTGAAGGCCAGCTTGGCGTGCAGCTCGTTGAAGACGGGCAGCTCGACGCCCAGCAGCTTGGCCACCTCGCCCACCAGCGGCCCGGCCGCGTCCACGAAGGCGCGCGTTTCCAGCCGGCCGGCGGAGGCCAGCTCGACGGCCGCCACGCGCCCCTTCTCCAGCCGGACGGCGCTCACCCGGTCGGCCAGCAGGCGCACCCCGGCCGCGCGGGCCCGCTCCAGCAGCCACATGCCTAACTGCTGGGCGCTCAGCCAGCCAGCGCGGCGTGGCTGGAGCATGGCGGCCACGTCGGCCGCCAGGAAGGGGAACAACTGCCGGATCAACTCCGAGCCCAGCACCAGGTCGGCCCCATCCGGCTGGCCGCGATAGCCCTCGGCCGGCGCCGGCCGGTAGCCGCTCAGGTCGCGCTCGTGCACGCGCACCGGGCCCGCCCCCAGGGCCGAGATGGCCTCGGCCGCCGGCCTGTAGGCCGCCGCCCGCTCGGCGTCGGCCGTCAGGAAGACGTAGCCGCGCCGGTTGAGGCCGAAATAATTGTCGCTCGCCTCCGCCAGCCGCTCCAGCCAGGCTAGGCTGCGGTTCATGAAAGCGACCATGGCCCGGCCGGGGCCGGGCCACCAGTTGCGGTAGCATTCGGTGGACTTGTCGCTGGTCAGGCTGAGCGGCGGCCGGTCGTCCACCAGCGCCACGTCGCCTACGCCGCGCTCCACAGCCAGGTGGTAGGCGGCCGAGATGCCGGCGATGCCCGCCCCGCAGATGACCACGTCGGCCGTCGCCCTCGTCATACCCTTAGCCAAGCCTCAATCCCCTGATCCCCTCATCCCAGCCTCACGCCGCCCGCCTCGTCACCCCGTCACGGGCCACTTGAAAATGGTCGAAGTCGCGGGCCACGAACGTGTTGGGGAAGATGGCCTGCGCCTCCTGGAGGACGTCGCGCTCGAAGTAGCGGCGCGAAATGTGGGTCAGGATCAGCGTGTCCAGGTTGGCCTCGGCCGCCAGCCGCGCCGCCTGAGCGGCCGTCAGGTGGCCGAACTGGCGGGCCAGATCGCGCTCGGCCTCCAAATAGGTGGCCTCCACCGTCAGGGCTGTGGCGTCGCGGCAGACCTCAAGCAGCTCCTCCGTCCGGCCGACATCGCCCGTGTGGACGTAGACCGCGCCGGCCTCGGCCGGGCCCAGCACCTCGTCGGGCTGGACGACCCGGCCGTTGGCCAGCGCCAACGGCTCGCCGCGCACCAGTTGGGCCCGCTCCGGGCCGAAGGGCACCCCCAGCGCCTCGGCTTTCTCGGCCAGGAACGGCCGGCGCGCCTTCTCCGCGAACAGAAAGCCGAAGTTGTCCGGCCCGCGGTGCTGCACCGGGAAGGCGCTCAGGCGGAACTTGTCGTCCTCGGCGATGACGTCACCGGGCTTGAGCGGGATGAGCTCGATGTCGGTCGGCGGGCGGCCGCCGGGGAAGACCACGCCAAAGATGAGCTTGGCGACGCGGGCCAGGGTGGCCCGGCCGGCGTAAACCTGCAAGCGCTCCAGCGCCTCCCAGCGGCCGAGGGTCGAGGCCAGCCCCGCCAGCCCCAGGATGTGGTCCAGGTGGCCGTGGGTGAGCAGCACCTTCTCCAGCCGCTTGAAGCCCAGCCCGCTGCGCAGGATCTGCTGCTGGGCGCCCTCGCCACAATCCACCAGGAAACGGTATTGGCGGTGCAGCACCAGGTGGGCCGGCAGGCCGCGGTGGGCCGACGGCATCGAGGCCGAGGTGCCTAGAAAGACGACTTCGAACAACTCGTAATCCCCGAATCCCCTAATCCCGGCCGCTCTCTAGCCGAGGGCAGGCACAGGGGCCTGCCCCTACAACCGCGTTACACCGAAAAAACTCCCTAATCCCGGCCATTTTTCTTCACAACGCCGTCGCCACGGCCGTGCACAACAGCACCACGGCCGCCAGGGCCATATTCAGACGCAGCAGGCGCGCCTCGCGGGCCAGCAGCGCCTCGCGCTGCCCGGCCGCTCGCTCCGGCCGGCCCCGCTCCAGCAGGCTCAGCCGCTCCAGAGCCGGGTGCAGCCGCCACTGGATGTAGAGGCCAAAGCCCATCATGCCCAGCACCGCCAGGTGCTTGACCAGGATCGCCTGGGCCCAGGTCTGGCCCAGGTTCAGAAAACCCTCGTAGTTCTCGTCGGCCGTCATCTGCAAGAAGCCCGTCAGCCACAGCGCCACCAGGCTCAGGTTCGACCACGGCCGCAGCCGCCGCCGCAGCGCCGCCCAGGCCTCGCCCTCCAGCGCCCGGCCGGCCAAAAGCGCCGAAAACAGCAATATCCCCAGCCAGATGACCGTCGCGACCAGATGAACCCAATACGATAGCGCCAGGATCCAGACCGGCACCTCGACCTCAAGCGGCATGGCCCAGGAGTATCGGTCAAAAGGGCGGCAGGCTCAAATCAGCCCGTCTGGCGCAGGCTGCGAAAGCCCGGCCGCGTCGTCAGCCCCAGCATGATCAGCAGCGACGCCAGCGTGACCGCCAGCATGGCCGGCGTCAGGCCGGCCCGTTCGGCCAGCAGGCCGAACAGCAGCGGCAGCGGCACGAGCGCAAAGACGGCCGATACGGCCGTCACCGCCCCGGCCCGGCCGGGCGCGCTGGCCAAAAGCTGGGCCTTGCCGATCGGCCAGAAGAAGACGAACGCGAAGTTTATCGGCGCCGCCAGCACGAAGCGCGGCCAGACGCCAGGCGCGAACAGCCAGACGGGGTACAGGATCAGCAGCGCCAGGCTGGCGAGGATCAAGATCCGGCCGGAGTCGGCCCGCGCCAGCCAGCGCTCCAGCGCCACCAGCCCCAAAATTGAGGCCACGATGTCCACCACCTGGTAGACGCCGACCATGGCCTGGCTCAAGCCCACCTCGTCCGCCAGCCAGACCGGGATAAAGAGCGCCGGCGTCTCAATTAGGGCCAGCACGAACAGGAAAAGCAGCCAGGCGGCCGCGCGCCGGTTGCCCAGCACGCTGCGCAGGTTGTCGCCCAGCGCCCGCAGCAGCCCCTTCTCGGCCGTCTCATGGCCGTTGGGCGCGGCCGGGAAGCGGGTGCGCAGGATC
>JBOGUG010000012.1:0-4517 GCA_050696115.1 Promineifilaceae bacterium (SeqCode)
GCTGGCGGCGGCGGCCGCGCTCGGCCCGGCGAGCCCGCGCGCCGGGCTGATCGGCCGTTACCAGGTCGAATGGCGCCACATCCGGCCGAGCCTCAATGGCGATGCCTTGCTGGCGATGGGCTACAGCCGAGGGCCGCTGATCGGCCGAGTGCTGGACGAACTGCTGACCGGCCGGCTGGATGGCAGCCTCAAGAGCGAGGCCGACGAGCGGGCGCTGGCCCAGGCTCGCCAGACGGAAGCCTCAGAACGAGCCTAGAGTGCCTTCGGCCGCCGGCGCCTCGGCCCACTCGCCGTTGGCGCTGGCGAGATAGGCGACGGCTTCATCGCGCGAGCCGTCCATGAGCAAGGTGAGGCGCCGGCCGCTGCCGGCCTGGGCCACGTCAATGACCTTCAGATAGGGGGCCAGCTTCTCGTCTTGGGGCGAAAGGCGGGCCAGCACGTTTTCGGCCTGCTCAAAGAAAGGCCACTTGAACACGCCCCGGCCATCGTCAACGTGGAGCGGCAACGAATGAATGCCGCGCTCGACCAGGTCCTGGTAGAAGTGGGTGCCATAGGACAGCGCCGGCGCCCCGTCATCTGAGGCGACGCCGATCTCGACGAGGGCCTTGGTGTTGTAAATGTCGCCATATGAGACGCGCACGCCCAGGTCGAGGTTGGAGCTTCCCCACCGGCCGGGGCCCATCATGATGAAGGTGCGCCCTTCCAGGATGTGGTTGAGCCGGCCGATGGCCCGGCCGATCTCCAACCTTGTCGTCGGGTCGGCGATGCGCCGGTAGAGGCGCGGGTCCACATAGATGATGTAACGCACGCCTTCCACCTTGCCGTCGGGAATCAGGTGATAGGCGCTGAAGAGGACGTCTTCGGCCGGCAGGTCGGCCGGGATGTGAACCGCTTCTTCCATCTCACGCTGGCTGAGCGGCCGGCACTGCAATAGGTGCAGGGTGTAATCTGGCTGGGGATAGCCGGGCGAAATCTCGACCGTGAACTCAACGTCCACCGGCCGTTCATAGGCGCGCTCAAGGCGCATCATGGCCGTGCGCATCAGCCGGACGAAGTTGCGGTCCTTGGTCAACTGGTCGAAAGTCGGCACAAGTTGCTCGCCAGAGACGTGGTCGGCCGAAGAGACCATGTCCTCGATGTAATCGCCGTGGTCAACGGAAAAGACATAGCGCAGGTCAGGGTAGCCGGCCGCCTGCAGCGCCGGCAGCACCTGGCGCACCGGCAGACTCTTGAAGTCGTTGTCCTCCAGGTCAATCACATCCGCGAAGCGCTGGGCGTATTGACGGACGGCCTTGGCAGTGGCCTCCGGCCGCAGTTGTGGATGGCTGAGGGCCACCAGCCGAACATAGTCGTTGCCCAGGGTGTCCACTGCCCGCGTGCCGAGGCCCCAGACCATGCGCAGGAAGCCGTCCTCCCGCCGGATTTTGGCGTTCCAGCGGAAGCTATTCTGGCTGAAGCCAACGCCGGAAACGCTGGGCATGAAATAGCGGCCATAGGGCTTGCCCTTGACCGTCTGGAGCAGGATCGCCATGCGCTCGTCGTAGTCTATCAGGCCGTTCTGCTGCCGGTAGAGGATGGCGTCTGGGTTGAGCGTGCTGGCGTAAATGCCGCGGATGGCGTCCAACAGGTTGGCCAGGTTTTCCCTGGGCGTGCCCTGGTTGGGGCAGAAGTAGCTGCTGTACTTGCCGGCAAAGGAGAAGCCGAAGTTGTCCTCCAGCAGGCTAGACGAGCGGACAATGATCGGCCGCCGGCCGACGATAGCCAGGACTTCTTCCAACTGATCGACGATCTTCTCCGGAAAGCGGCCGCGCATGTGGGCTTCGACGATGGAGGGGTAATCGGCCCTGATCTCATCAATCGAGCGATACTTTTGGTTCATCAGGTGGTCGAGGCTGTTCATCAGGCGGAACTCGTAGATCGCCTCGGTGCCGATGAAATAGGAGTCGGGGATGGCAACCTGCCTGCTGATATCGGCCCCAAAATCGGGGTCGTGCTGCTGCAAGATCTTCCAGGCAAGCAACATGCCGGCCGCTTTGCCGCCGATCTTGCCCCGGCCGATACGCCGCTCGTGGATCTTGCGCAGGTCGGCGATGTCAAAAACCTTGCGGGCTACGCCGATGTAGGGCAGTTGGTCGCTGATCATACCCTTAATCAGGACTGCCTTGATTTCTTTCAGATGGTGGCCGACCCGCTCTCGCTCCGGCGGTGGCATGGACTCGTAAATCTGGCCCTGGCGGAACAAAAGCTCCCAGGGCGCAATCTCCGGGTTAAACGACAACTCGACTGATGTAGATGGCGAAGGCTGATCGTTGAGGACGTCCTGAACGATCTGGTCAAAGATCGAGGAGGGGAAGTTGTGGCCGAAATAGAAGTCGGTGTGGAAGTCGCGGATGCGCCCCTTCCGCTCCTGCCAGACGCTGGCTGGCTCCTGGTTAAATGGGTCGAATAGCCCCTCGCGCCGTTGGGACTCGACTGCCCGTTCCTTAACCTCGGCCTCGAACTTTTCCTGGCTGATGATGCCCCGCCGGAAGAGCTCTTCGCGCATCCGGGCGCGGATTTTTTCGGCCAGAATTGGGTACTGGGCCAGCTTAATATAGATGTCGATGGTGGCGGTGCGGCTGCGCAGCGGCTCTTGCATAGGCTCAATTATAGCAGGTTGCCGGCCGGCCGAGCCTGGTCGAAAATGAGGCCAGACAAGGGCGACGGCGGAACCTGGCCGCGGCCGCCCGCGAAGTCTGCCCTGTAGGAGCAACGCCCATGCCAGACACCATCTTTGCCCGTATCATCCGCGGCGAGACGCCGGCCGACATCGTCTACCAAGATGACTCAGTGACCGCGTTTCGCGACATTCGGCCGGCGGCGCCGGTGCACATCCTGATCGTGCCCAACAAGCCTATCGCCACCGTCAACGACCTGACGGCCGAAGACAAAGGCCTAGCCGGCCATATGATGTGGGTGGCCAAGCAACTGGCCCAACAAGAAGGGATCGCGGAAAGCGGCTACCGGCTGATCGTCAACTGCAACGAAGAGGGCGGGCAAGAGGTCTACCACCTGCACATGCATTTGGTAGGCGGCCGGCCGTTGGGGCCTCTCCTGGCCCGCGCGCGTTAACCGGCCGGGATGGCGTTAATCTCAAGCCGCCCCTCGTAGGCCTCGCGAACTTCCTCGCCGCGAACCATCAGGCCGTCATACTCGCGGCCGAGACCCTGCGAGGTCCAACCGCCCATCACAAAAGGGAGCGCGCCGTCGGCCGCCAGCCAGCGGCCGTTGTACGTCCGCGAGACATGCAAATGGGTGCCGTTGGAGTAGCCGCCCTCACACGAGGGGTGGCCCAGGCGGGCGCCCGTCTCGACATGCGTCCCGGCGGCCACCCGGCCGCGCCCTTCCAGGTGCATATAGGTGATCGCCCAGCCGGTGCCGGCGAAGCTGTCGCCGTCTAAGTCGATCACCACCGCGCCATGGTCGCTGCGGGTCACGACGCCGCCGACCATGGCCGTGGCCCAAGTGTCGCTGATGTAGCAGCCCAGCTGATCTTCAGGCGGGGCGAAATCGAGCGCCGCCCAGGCTGAGCCGCCGGCCCAGCCACCGTGCGGCCCGCCGGTGAAAAACCATGTCTCGCCGGGCGCCCAGGGCAGCGCCAGCGGCGGCTGGGCCAATCCGGCCGGCCACAGCGGCTCGACGCTGTAGGCGAAGGGGCTGCCGAACAGCCGGCTGAAGGTAGCGTACAGGCCGTTTTGGCCGACCTCGTCCAGCCAACGGGCATAGCTGGCGTCGGGGTAGCCGGCGAAGAGTGCCTGCACGCCGGCCGTGCCGTCGTTGATTTCAGCGGCGAAAGCCATTCTCTCGCCCGCGCCGATCTGCAAATGGCGCAGGCCGCCTTCAGCACGGCCGTAATAGCCCAGGTTGAGCAGATTGGCCGCCCAGCCAAGCTGCAAATACAGGCCCTCCCAGCCCGCCTGGTGATAACCGAGGGGGTAGGGAGCATCGGCCGGCCCAGGCTGCGTCAACCAGCCGCTCTTATATTCGAGCACAGCCAACAGCAGGCGCGGGTTGACAGAGTAGCGATTGGCCACCAGCTGGACGACGGCTGCGCCGCTAAGCGCCTGGCCTTCTACAACCTCCTGATAGCTGCTCAAAGCGCCGCCATGGCGGCTCACTTCGGCCGCAACGTCGAAACCGGCCGCCGCCGGCCCGTAGACCAACTCGCTGTCTGGGATCACCTTGAAGCTGGGCCCGACCGCGTGCGTCTCGGCCGGCACTTGTAACACCTGGCCCGGGGAAAGCACGTCGCCATCGGCCAGGCCATTCAGGCTGATGAGCGCCTCGACGGTTGTCCCGTAGCGCAAGGCCAGCAGGCCGAGCGTGTCGCCGGCCGCGACGATGTGACTGCCGGCCGGGCCCTGGGCCGGGACGGGATTTGGCGTAGGCGCGCTGACCGGCGCCACCGGGCCGGTGGGCGAGGGGAAGATCTGAGGCGTTGGCGGCAGGGCCGGCAGGCCGGTGGCCAGGGCGCGTGG
>JBOGUG010000013.1:0-3033 GCA_050696115.1 Promineifilaceae bacterium (SeqCode)
GGGCCGGCGTCACCGACGTGGCCGGCATCGTCACCGCCGTGCGCTCCAGCAGCTTCTACATGCAAGACCCGGCCGGCGACGGCGACATCGCCACCTCGGACGCCATCCTGGTGTTCGTCGGCAGCGCGCCGGGCGTGGCCATGGGCGACTCAGTGCTGGTCGAGGGCCTGGTGGCCGAGTTTTTCCCCGGCGGCTTCGACTCCGGCAACCTGTCCACCACCGAGCTTGTCAGCCCGGCGACAACGGTCGTATCCAGCGGCAACCCGCTGCCGGCGGCCACCGTGGTGGGCAACGGCGGCCGCGTCCCGCCCAGCGCCGTCATTGACGACGACGGCAACACGACCTTCGACCCGGCCGGCGACGGCCTCGATTTTTACGAGAGCCTGGAGGCCATGCGCCTGCAGATCAACGACGCCGTCGCCGTCGGCCCGACCAACCAGTTTGGCGAGATTGCCGTGGTGGGCGACAGCGGGGCCAACGCGGCCGTGCGCACCAATCGCGGCGGAATCATCATCCAGCCGGGCGACTTCAACCCCGAACGGATCATCCTGGACGACGCCATGGCCGCTGTGCCCGTGGTCAACACCGGCGACACCTTCACCGAGCCGATCATCGGCGTGCTGGATTACAGCTTCGGCAACTTCAAGCTGCTGCTGGCCGCCACGCCCGGCACGGCCTCGGCCGGGCTGACGGCCGAAGCCACGACCGCGGCCGGGGCCGGCGAGTTGAGCGTGGCGACCTTCAACGTCGAGAATCTCGATCCGGGCGACGACCCGGCCAAATTCGCCGCCCTGGCGGGCCAGATCGTGAACAACCTGCAGGCGCCCGATATCCTCAGCATCCAGGAGATCCAGGACAACAACGGCGCGACCAACGACAGCGTGGTGGATGCCGGCCAGACCTACGCTGAACTTATCGCCGCCATCCAGGCGGCCGGCGGCCCCAGCTACGACTTCCGCGACATTCCGCCAGTGGACGACCAGGACGGCGGCCAGCCGGGCGGCAACATCCGCGTCGGCTTCCTGTTCCGGCCGGACCGGGTCAGCTTTGTGGATCGGCCGGGCGCCACCAGCACCACGGCCAACGCGGCCGTCGCCGGCCCGTCGGGCGTCGAGCTGGCCTATAGCCCCGGCCGGATTGACCCCACCAACGGCGCCTTCTTCGACAGCCGCAAGCCGCTGGCGGCCGAATTCGACTTCCTGGGTACGACCGTCTTCGTGGTCGTCAACCACTGGAACTCCAAGGGCGGCGACGACCCGCTGTTCGGCCGCGCCCAGCCGCCGGTGCTGCACACCGAGGCCCAGCGGCTGCAGCAGGCGGCCGTGGTCAACGACTTCGTCGAGTCCATCCTGGCGCTGGATCCGGCCGCCAATGTGATGGTCATCGGCGACCTGAACGACTTCCAATTCTCGGCCCCGCTGGCGGCGGTGGCCGACGATGACCTGTCCAACCTGATTGACACGCTGCCGCTTGAGGAGCGCTACACCTACGTCTTCGACGGCAACTCGCAGACGCTGGACAACTTCCTGGTCAGCGCCAACCTGTTGGCCGGCCCCTACGCCTTCGACGTGGTCCACGCCAACGCCGAGTTCAACCCGGCCGCTCGCGCCACCGACCACGACCCGACGGTCGGCCGGTTCAGCCTTGGCTTCTGCTCCGATACCGAGGCGCCGACGCTCTCGGTGAGCGTAACGCCCAACACCCTTTGGCCGCCGAACCACCGCCTGCGCTCGGTGCGGGCCACCGTGATCGTCAGCGACAACACCGACCCCAACCCGGTGCTGGAACTGGTTTCGGTGACCTCCGACGAGCCCGATTCGGGCACGGGGCGCGGCGACCTGCCCAATGACATCATTATCCGCGACGACACCCACTTCAGGTTGCGCGCCGAGCGGGCCGAGGATGGCGACGGCCGGGTGTACACCATTACCTACCAGGCGACCGACGCCTGCGGCAACGTGGGCGTTGGCAGCGCCACGGTGGTTGTGCCCCACGACATGTCGTCCGAAGGCCAGGTTCTGGCGCCCAGCCTGAGCGATTGAGGCCAGCGGCGCCAATCTGACTTGCGCCAGACCTCCGGGGCCGCGGGCGCCCCGGAGGTTTTTCATTTGACGCTCCAGGGCGATTCGGCCAAGATCGGCGGATGAAGCTTTCCTGGCTGCTGTTTCTGGCGCTGCTGCTGGCGGCCTGCCGGCCGAAGCAGGCCGGCCCCAGCCAGGCCCCGCCGGCCGGGTCGCCAAGCCCCAGCCCTGAGCGGGCCCCAACACAGCTCCCGCCGCCGGCCAGGGCAACTCAGGTGGCCGGCACAGCAGCGCCGCCGGACACCCCTGAACCCACGCCAGCGGCCGCGGCGAGCAGCGCCCCGACCGGCCCGGCCGGGCTGCCCGCTCCCAGCCTGTTCGCCTCCGCTTGGGACGACCGCAGCCCGTTTCTGGCCGGGCTCATCCCGGAGCAGGTCGCCGGCCTGGAGGCGTTGGCCGCGGCCCCGGTCTACCACCTGGACTTCTCGCTCAGCGCCGACCTGCTGTCGCTGACGGCCGAACAGGAGGTGCGCCTGATCAACCAGGAGCCGATGGCGCTGGACGCGCTCTATTTCCACCTCTATCCCAACTTGCTGGGCGGCGCGATCACCTTCGACGCCGTCAGCCTGGACGGGCAGCCGGCCGCGATCGGCCTGGAAGAGGGCGACAGCATCTTGCGCCTTGACCTGCCCAGCCCGCTGGCCCCAGGCGAAGCGGCCGTGGTGGGCCTGAGCTACGAGGTCAGCATCCCGGCCGACCCCGGCCGGAATTACGGCGTCTTCTCCAGCGTGGACGGCACGCTGGCCCTGGCCCACTTCTATCCCCAACTGGCGGTCTATGACGCCGGCGAGGGCTGGAACACGCGGCCGCCGCCTGAAAACGCCGACCCGACTTATGCCGACGCGGCCTTCTATCTGGCGCGGGTGACGGCCCCGGCCGAGCAGGTGCTGGTCGCTTCCGGCCTGGCGGCCGGGCGCGAGCCGCCGGCCGGCGGCCAGCAGACGGCCACCTT
>JBOGUG010000014.1:0-2594 GCA_050696115.1 Promineifilaceae bacterium (SeqCode)
GACGCGCACCTTATACTGGCGCGGCACCCCATCTGGCCTCGGCCGTACAAGGTAGCCGGGCTGGACGCCGAACTGGGTGACGGCCGGCCCGCGCCGAATCTCGGTCACTAGCGCCGGCAAGCCGAAATCCAGCAACGTTTGCTCAATCAGTTGCTTCTTGGCGTCAATTTCCTCTGGAGATAGGGCCAGCGAGGCGCCCTCGTCCAACAGCTCATAGGGCGGCAGCCGGCCATCGCGTTTGGGCGCCGGGCCGCCTCCGGGCGCCGAGTCATCAATGATGATCAACTCATCCCCGGCCGGCGGGGCCGGGCGCAGCCGCCGTTCGGGCAGCGCTGCTTGGGAGGGCGCAGCGGGCAGCGGCCGCACCTGGCGCGCTGTGCGCCTGAGGGCCACATCTTGCTCCAGGTCGTCAGCCCAGGCATGGAGTTGCAGCGACGCCAGGCTTAGCCAGCGCACGACGTCGCCCCAGCGGACGCCGAACAGGACGGCCCCGCCAAGCAACAGCAGCCCGATCAAGATCAGCGCCGTGAGTAGTGGCCCCAGATACTCCCGCAGCGGATCCGATAGCGCCCAGCCGATCAGCCCCCCGCCCCGGCCGCGCAGCGCGCCGGGCAGTCCCTCGCCCATGGCCAGATGAACGAGCGCCATCAAAGAGGCCAGGATCAGCTCAAAGCCGATAAGGCGGGCTGGCGCGACCCGCAGCGGCCGACCGCTGCGTCGCAACAGGAGATAGAGGCCGGCGGCCACGACGCTGAGCAGGAGCGGGTAAGCTCCCCAGCCGGCAAGTTGGCGCAACAGGCTGGAGACCGGCCGCAGCAGGCTGGAGCGGGTCAGCCCGGCTAATGCCAGCAAGATGATGGCGGCCGCCAGGAAAAGCAACAGGCCGGCGAACTCCGGCTTCCAGGGCGCCAAGAAATTGATCAGGCGCTCGTCCCAAGTGGGTGGCGGGGTTGCCGGCCGCCGGCTGCGGCGTGTGCGGGAATCGGATCGCGGGGTGGATTTCGGGCGGCCAGCCATCGTACTTGTGCTCGCAATGATAGTCGCCTTGTGGGGGAAGGCGCAATTAGGATCGCCTTGCCCCATCGCTCGCCTAGCCGGTACAATCCGCCGCTAGGAAACCGAGGCCCAATTAACGAATGCGCATCCGCCTAATTTTGGGGCTGGCTCTGGTGCTGGCAACGGCCGCGCTGGCGTCCGCTCAAGGGGAACCGCCAACGGAGCCGGCCGGCGTCCCCTTAGCGCACGAACCGAACCACATGATCGCGGCCGAATACATTCCGGTCGAGCTGACGCCAATTGGGAACCCGTTTGTGCCCCACGCGCCCAACGACCTGCCGGCCGAGGATTTATGCACCGAGGCGGCGACGCTGAACCCGCCAGACGGCGGCCAGACCATCACCAACGACATGACCGAATCGGCCGGCGACCCCGTGCTGGCCTGCTTGTGGGGCAACCCGAGCCGGCCGCAGGGTTACCGCAGCGTCTGGTACCAGTTTACGCCCCAGCAGAGCGGCGTGGTTACGATTGACACCGTCGGCAGCAGCTACGACACTGCCCTGGCGGTCTACGACGGCGACTGTGCCAGCCTGAACCAACTCGCCTGCAACGATGACGCCAACGGCTTCGCCTCGCAGGTGACGGTCAACGTCCTAGCCGGCCGCACATATTTCGTCGAGGCGGCCGACTGGCACGCCGGCGTGAGCGGAAGCGCCGTACTGGACCTGGCAGCCGTGCTGGAGGTCAGCACCAACTGGGAGATCGTCGGCCTGATGGACGTCCCTCGGAGCCGGCATGAGGCCATCGCCATAGGCAACCTGCTTTACGTCTTTGCCGGCCAAACCGTACTGGGCGGCAATCCGGTGCGTACGCCGCGCACCGATGTCTACAACGCCGGCAGCCAGACTTGGACGGAACTGGCCCCGATGCCGGCCGGGGTGACGCCCGACGGCGGCGGCGGATATTCCAACACCACGGCCGCTCACCTGGGTGGCAAAGTATATTTCCCGTCCGGCTACATCGGCGTGGACACGGTCTACGACGGCACCCATTGGGCCTACGATATCGCCCAAAACGTCTGGCACACCAACCCGCCTAACGACCTGTGGCCAACGCCCACGATTTATGGCACGGCCGTTCCCTACCCGCAGCCGCTCGACCCGCGCTACTACTATCTGGGCGGCCTGAGCGGGCCGCTGCCGCTTCTCGGCGGCGAGGAGCCCTGGGCGCCGCACGCCGAGGTGTACATCTACCGGCCGGAAGGCCCGCTGCCCTGGACGGCCGGGCCGCCAATGGGCACGGCGCGCTTCGCCCACACGGCCGGGCGCGTCCCGCTCAACGGCAGCGACCACATCTGCGTCGTGGGCGGCATCAGCCAATCCGGCGTTGGCGACGCCATTCTGCTCTCTGGCGGCGAATGCTACAGCCTGGCCAGCGAAAGTTGGGACATCTCGTTGGGCGCCTTGAATTACCCGCGCTACAACGCGGGCAGCGCCCTGGACGTCCAGGGCAACTGGTACATTTTCGGCGGCACCAACGCGGCCGGCGCCTCGGTGGCCGTGACCGAGCTCTACGACCGAGCCTCCAACAGTTGGGTG
>JBOGUG010000015.1:0-14761 GCA_050696115.1 Promineifilaceae bacterium (SeqCode)
GCCCAGGTGGAGGCCGCCGCCGCAGCCGTCGAGGAGGAGCTGGGCCCAATTGACATCTGGGTCAACAACGCCATGACGTCGGTCTTTTCGCCCTTCAGCCAGATGACGGCCGAGGAGTTCAAGCGCGTCACCGAGGTCACCTATTTGGGCTATGTCTACGGCACGATGAGCGCCCTGCGCCGGATGCGACCGCGCGACCGCGGCGTCGTGGTCCAGGTCGGCTCGGCTCTGGCCTACCGCGCCATCCCGCTGCAATCGGCCTACTGCGGAGCCAAGCACGCTGTCCAGGGCTTCACCGAATCGGTGCGCAGCGAGTTGATCCACGACGGCAGCAGCGTGCGCCTGACGATGGTGCAGTTGCCGGCGGTTAACACGCCCCAGTTCCGCTGGGTCAAGAGCCGGCTGCCCAGGAAAGCTCAGCCCGTGCCGCCCATCTTCCAGCCGGAGGTGGCGGCTGAGGCAATTCTGTGGGTCGCCCATCACGACCGGCGCGAGTTGACCGTCGGCTTTAACAACGCCGTGTTGCTGTGGGGCAATAAGCTCTTCCCCGGCCTGGGCGACTGGTATCTGGCCCAGACCGGCTATGAGTCCCAAATGACCGACGAGCCGCGCGACCCAGATCAGCCCCACAACCTGTGGCAGCCGGTGGAGGGGGACTTCGGCGCCCACGGCGCCTTTGACGACCGCGCCCGGCCGGAGAGTTGGCAACTGACCCTCAACAAACGGCTGCGCGAACTCGTCTGGGCGGGGCTTGGCCTGACCAGCCTGGCCGGGCTGGCGGCCGCCAGACAACTCAGCCACGCCGGCCGACTTTCCGCCTTGAAGGCCGGCTGGCTCAAGAAATAGGGAGCAAACACCATAATGTGTCGCCGGCCGGGGCAATGACGCTCACCTCGGCCGCAAAAAAGCCCCCACCCTGATGCTGGGGTGGGGGCTGTTCTTTGCTGCTGGGAGCCGTTCGGCCGCCTAGTGCTGTTCGGCCGAGGCCTTGCCCTTCTCCTTCTGGAAGAAGCTGTTGGCCCACTTGGGCCGGCCATTGCCGGTTGCGGCCGGGGCGACCTCCTCCGCCTGGTTGGGATCCAGGGCGTAGGTGCGCTCGTAGTAGTAGTCGCGGCTCTTGGGCGACAGGTCGGTCAGCGTAAGGCCCATCGGTTTAACACCGATGGCTGTTAACCGGTCGAGCGTGGCACGCAGTTCGCTGCGCCGCGTGGCCCCTGCCCTGGCGATCAGCAGCACACTGTCCACCAGGCTGCTCAGTATGGCGGCGTCGGTCACGGGCAAAAAGGCCGAGCTATCCAGGATGATCAGGTCGTAATGCTTGGAAAACTCGTGCAGGGCCAGCTTGAGTTTGTCCGAGGCCAGCAGCTCGGATGGGTTCGGGTAGATCGGGCCGCTGGTCAGGAGCTGCAAATTTGGCTCTGGCGTCGCCCGGACCATCTCGGACAGGACGGCGTCGGTGATGCTGGCAACCTCGCCATCGTCCTGCGCGAAGCTCAGCAGTGACAGCAGGTTGGTGAAGCCACGCTGGTTGATCACCTTGAAAATGCGGTGTTGCTTCGGCCGGCGCAGGTCGGCGTCAATCAGCAAGACCCGCAGCCGAGCCTGGGCCAGCACCACCGCCAGGTTGGCCGTGGTCATGCTCTTGCCGTCGCCCAGCGACGGGCTGGTGGTCAGCATGGTCTGCGCCGAGCGCTTCTTCAGCATGAACAGAGCGTCGGTGCGCAGGGCGCGGAACGCCTCGGCCGCCGGCGAGCGCGGCTGCTGGATGGTTACCAGTTCGCTCTCGCCCTTGCGCAGTTGGCAGCGCGGAATGGCGGTCAGCATGGGCACGCCGGGCGCCTCTATCTCTTGCTGGGAGCGAATCGAATCGTCGGCAAACTCCAGCAGCGAGGCGGCCGCCACACCCAGGCCAAGGCCCACGGCCGCGGCGATGAGCAGGCTGATTTCCCGCCTGGGATCCACCGGCGCCTGAGGCAGCGTCGCCGGCTCAACCAGGGTGAGCGTGTTGAGCGCGTCCTGCTGGCCGCTGGACAAAAGGGCAGCGAAGTTGCTTTGCAACGTATTGCGCTTTGTCTCCAGGGCGTTGATCTGCGTCTGAGCTTCGTTGATCAGCTGGGCGCTGAACAGCTCCGCAAGCTCCGCCTGCTTGGCTTCGATCTCGGCCTCGGTCTCCTCGATCTGTACTTCGAGCTTGTCGAGCTGTTCCTGCACGAACTTCTGGCGCTCCTGTTCCTCCGGCTGCAAGCTGCCCGGGCTGAGGCTGATCAATTCCTGAGCCAGGGCCATAGCGACGGCCTGAGCCCGCTCCGGGCTGGTGTCGGTCACCACGATCTCCAGCAGTTGCGTCTGGGGCAGGGCCGTGGCGGTGTACTTGGGCAGCGTGCGCAGGCCCAACTCGTTCCTGACGGCGTTGCGCACCGGCTCCCGGCGAGCCAGGTCGGCGTAAGTTTGCGCCAAGAGCTGGCTGGAGGTGAACTGATTCGTCGTCGGGTTGGGGTCGTCAATCGCCCGGCCGGCGATGAGGGTGGCATGGGCCTCATACATGGCCGGCTGGCGCAGCAGGCCGAGGTAGGTGCCGCCGGCCGCCAGCAGCGTCGCGGCCGCGATCAGCCACCACCATTTGCGCAGAGAGGCTAAATACCTTTGGAGTTCCATACTGGCTTCCCTAGATTAAAGCGAAGGAACCAGCCGTTTGTCAATATCGGCCGGCACACTTTGGGCTAGTATCCGCAAATTTGTCCCCGCGTCCAATGGGACGCAGGTCTCGTTGCCACCTGCGCCCAACCTTAACGCTGGCTGAGTAGGCGGCCGTTATCTGTTGGGCCTGGTTGACCCATCACCAACCGGCTCTAAACTCTGCCCTTCCGTTCGTCCCAACAGTACCAAGCTGCCATTACAAACATGCCATTGTTCGGCGCGCCCGCCGCGCCTAAGTTATTCGAACCGCTTAGCGGCCGGCGTTGAGCGCCCGTCCCAGCGCCCCGGTCGGAGAATCGCCGGCCGCTCCGGTGGCCCCTTGAGGAGGAAGAATGCGCATCCCTAAGAAGCTCGTGCTGGCCAGCTTGGTGGCGCTCGTTCTGGTCTCGCTGGCAACCTACGAAATCAAACGCCAGCAGGCGGCCAACACGGCCGAAGCCGGCTCGCCCCTCAACCAGCGGCGCGTGAACGCCCCCTACAACGCGCCGGTCGCCGAGCGGGCCATCTTCTGGTTCGGCCAGGTGAACGCAACCAGCAATTACACCAACGTCCGCCTGGGCTACGACGACGAGGCGCTCATCATCCATGCCCACGTCTTTGACCGCCAACTTTGGTACGACAAGTCGCCGCAGCCTGGCGACCTGGCTGCCTGGGACGCGGTGAGCGTCTATCTGGATTTGGCCGGCAGCGGCGGCACGGCGCCCGGAAGCAGCAGCTACCACTTCGTGGCCCAGTTTAATGCCCCGTTTCAGCCGCGGGATGGCTACCAGGCGGCCTACCGGGGCAACGGCGCTGGCTGGGAGGCTGCGCCTGTCGCCTTCCTTACCGAAGCCGGCTACCGGGGAGAGGGCTTCAACAACGGCGCCGAGGCACGCGGCTGGTGGGCCGAATTCAAACTGCCCTTTGCCAGCCTGGGCCTGACAAGCCGGCCGCCGGCCGGCACGCTCTGGGCCCTGGCCGTCGTCACCCACGACCGCGACAGCCAGGAAGGGCCGCCCGTCGCCGACCAGGTCTGGCCCGAGACGGCCGACGACCTGAACCCCTCAACTTGGGGCCAGCTCCACTACGGCTCACACACCTATGACACGCCTTTGGCCGCGCCCCAGGGCACGACCACCATCCGCCACGGCGTCAACGGGGCCAGCGTGGCCGACGCCCACGTCGGCGGCCACAGCATCTGTGGCAGCGGCCTGGACCCCTGGACCCAGTGGGGCGACACCAATTACGCCGGCTACCACCAGATTAACATTCAGAACCAATGGGACGTTTCCGACTGGCCTTGCTATTCGAAGTACTACGGGACCTTCCCGCTGGACGCCATCCCGGCCGGCGACAAGGTGATCATCTCGGCCACCCTGACTATCAATCAACTTGGCAATGCGGGCCAGGGCTTGAGCCCGCCAGCGCAGCCCTCCTGGATTCAAGTGCACAGCGTGGCCGAAAGCTGGGACGAAGCGACCATCACCTGGAACAACGCGCCGCTGGCGGCCGAAAACCTGCTGGGCGCCTGGTCGGAGCCCCACAACGACCCCTTGGAGTGGCCCGGCCTGCCGATCACCTGGAACGTGACCGGCGCGGTGGCCCAGGCCCACGCGGCCGGCGAACCCCTACGCCTGGCGCTGTATGAGGCCGACATAGCCCAGCACAGCGGCAAATACTTCTACTCCTCCGACGCGGGCGAGGCGGCCCGGCCGGTGCTGCGCATCACCTGGGGCACCGAGGTCGAGCCGGTCGCCTGGAGCTTCCTACCCTTGGTTGCCGCCAGCAACTCGCGCTGAGGCTGCGGCGTTACGGCCGGCGCGGGGCTTCTTGCAGGCCGCCTCCCTCTCGGACGCGCTCCGGCCGGCGGCCGCGCTGCCAGCCGGCGGCCGCGGTCAAGGCCTCGGTGGCCGCCAGGCCGGCAAAGATGACCAGGATCGCATCCACCGGCAGCCGGTAGCGGATCTGGGCCCAAGTCAGCAGGTGGATCGCGGTGTAGGCCAGGCTGAAGGCGTAGAGCAACAGGTAGGGCGCGTCCGGCGGCCGTATCCTCCACCCCTCGCCCCCCGGCCGGCGGCTGAACCAGGGACGCAGCAGGCCGTAGAGCATAAGCGGCAGGAGGGCGGCGAAGGAGCCCAGCCGGGAAAGGTTGCTGAGCCGGCTCGAGTTGGGGTCGGGCCAGAACTTGAAGTACTCCGGCACCCGGCTCAGGCTCAAGGCCAGGTAGCGGCCTGGCTCGTCGAGGGCGAAGCCGATGCCGCGCTTAAGCAGCTCCTGATCCAGGGCGGCCTCGTCTAGGCCGCGTAAATCGGCCGGGATCAATGCCTGATAGCTGTCGCCCATTTCTGAGGCGGGCACGAACTCGGCCCCATAGCTGGGGTGGTTGCCCCAGAAGAAGGCGTAGCCGGCGTTGGTGTTCAGCAGCACAAAGCGGCCGAAACGGCTGTAATTGTAGGCGGTCAGGGGCAGAATTGAGCCCAGCAGCACGGCTGAAGCGAGCAGCACGGCGGCCGCCGCCGGCCGGAGCGCGCCGCGCTGGCGCGCCGCCCACAGCAGCCAAAGAAATAGCAGCGGCGCCAGCAGCAAGAAGAGTTGGCGCAATAGCACCGCAACGCTGAGCGCCAGCCCCAGCGCCAGCGCCGGCCGCGCGATTGGCTGCCCGGCCGGCAGCCGCGCCAGGCTGAGCGCCAGGCTGAGCGTCGCCAGCAGCGCAGTGATATAGAAGGCCTCCGTCATCAGGCTGGCGGCGTAGTAGACGAAGTACAGGTAGCCGGCCGTGATGGCCGCGGCCAGCAGCGGGACCGTCTCGTGGCCCCAAGGCCAGCTGGCCTCAGCCGGCCGGCGGGATTTGAGCTGAGCCGCCAGCCGATAGGCCAGATAGGGTTGGGCCAGGCCCACGATCAGGGCCTGGATCAGGCGGGCGGCGATGGGGTGGGGGCCAAAGATGGCGTAGACGCCGGCCAGATAGGCGGTGTACAGGTAGCTCCAGTGGGCCGTCGGCTCGCCGGCGGCCGTGGCCGGCCACCAATTTTGGCCAAAGGTGAAGCCGTGGCCGCCCAGGACACGCAGCGCCAGCGCGTGGTAGGACACTTGATCGGCCGTGCCCGGCAGGCTGACGACCTCATCGCCCAGGTAGACGGCCGCGCCCAGGCGCAGCCCGGCCGACAGCAAAAGGATCAGCCCCAGCCGCGGGCTGATGCGGCCCAACGCCCTCACCATCTCAGGTCCTGGCAGTAGCCCAGATCAATCAGCGACTGGCCGGCGAAAAACTTGAACAGCAGCTTGCGCCGCGACGACCAATCTTCCCAATAGCGCGTCGGCCGGAACTCCTCCGGCTTTTTCAGGTGACGCCAGGCAAATTTGGCCTTCTGGCCCAGCTTGGAAGAGCCGATGACCCGGATGTTATCAATCTCCTCAAACGGATAACAGCCCTCATCGAGGCCGAAATGGTGGCAGGCAGCGCGCACAAAGCCGGCCGGATCGGCCAGCGCATCCTCGAAGCGGGCCAGCCAATGGCCGGGGCCGGCTCGGCCGTCCAGCGCCTGGGCCACCTTGAGGGCGGCCCGGGCGCTGCGATCCCAGCGCAGCGTCACCTGGACGAAGTTCAGGCCCGGCCAGGTGCGCAGGGTTGAGTGCACCAGGTCCCGGCCGTCGCGCATCAGGATCAGCAATTGTTCGTGCGGGAACATGACCGAGAAATGGTTCAAATATTGGACGCTGGCCAGCTTGACCAGGAGGCGCGTGCCGGCCGGGGCCGGCTGGTGCAGGTAGGCCATCATGCCGGCCCCGAACAGGGTCAGGAAATCGCCCTCCTGGAGTTTGCCGACGTTGGGCTTGTAGCTAAGCAGGAACTTGTCCTGCAGCCTGGGGATGTCGGCCGCCAGCAGCAGCCCCGGAAACTCCCACAGTTGGTGTGGATTGGCGTACAGCCCCGGATGGCGGCGCAGCAGCTCGGCCACGTAGACGGTTCCCGAACGGGGCATGACGCCGTGGATAAAGATGGCCGGGCCGCGGTCGGCCCCGCGCGCTTGCCCGGCCGCCTGAATCGCCTCTGGGCTGGCCGTGCCCGGACACGGCTCCGGCTCGAAGCCCCGGCCGTCGAAGAAATAGCCGATATATTTGCGGGCGTCGTAAAGGCGCCGCTGGCTGCTGTTCATGCCCCCGCCCTCACCTCGGAAGCCTGTTCCTGGCCCTTGCACAGCTCTCCCAGGGCAACTAGCCCGCCCAGAAACAGCCAGCCGGCGACCCCGGTCTTGAAGCCGTTCATCCCGATGTTATACACGAAAGGCAACACCCAATCGCCCAGGCCGGCCGCCACCAGCGTTCCAACCAGCCCGCCCAGGGCGCCATAGACGTAGGCGCGGGCGAACCCTGCCGGCGCCCGCTGGCGCAGGCTCCAACCCAGCCGGCCGACCTCCCAAAAGAGCCAGAAAAAGCACAGCAACCCGATCAGGCCCGTCTGGGCGACGATGTCCACGTAATTATTGTGCGAATTAAAGCGCACGTACCAGCCCCGAATTGCGAACAGAGGCGTATACCAGTAGTAGTTGGCAAAGCCCAGCCCCAGCACCGGGCTGACCTTGAGGATCTCCAGTAGGATGAGCCAGGCCTCAAAGCGGGTCGAGACGCTGTAGTCCTCGGACGCCAGCACACCCTGGCCTGTTCCCAGGGCAAACGGGACGCCGACCAGGGCCAGCAGCAGGCCCGCGCGCCATGAGCGGGCGGCAACGACGCCGGCCACGGCCGCCCCGGCCGTGACCCAGCCCGACTTCCAGCCGAAGTTCTGGACGAAGGCGCTGTACAGCGCCGCCACTGTCAGGGCGGCCAACGCCATCCGCCAGCGCCGGGACAGGTCGCGGTTAAATGCCGCCTGGCTCAGCGCCAGCGCTGGCAGCCAGGCCCAAAATAGCGGGCCAATGGATTGGCGCTGGAATAGCTGATTGGTAAGCGGGCTCAGCGGCGGCAGCACCCGGCCGAGGATGTAGACCGCCCCGAACGCCAGGAAGGCCCACACCATAGCTTGCAACCAGCGCAGGCTCTTAATTTGATTGGCCGCGAGCAAGAAGGCAGCGATCGCCAGCGCAAAGATGGCGAAGCCGCCCAGTTGGGCGTCCAGAGGCGCGTTGCGGGCAAAGCTGAACCAGGGCAATTGGCCGACGATGAAGGCCAGGCAGACCACCGCCAGCCAGATCAGGGCCGGCCGCTGCACGCTGACGGCCGAGACCAAACGCAGCGAACGTTGGCGCACCAGCATGTCCAGCAGCCACAAGCCCGCCAGCAGCCCGATCAGAAGGATGACAGCGTTCAGCCCGGCCATGCCAAACGATGGAGTAACCATGCCCGCCAGCGGCGCCAACACCAGGCCGAGCGGTGGCCAACGCGCTAGCACGACGACTGCGCCGGCCGCCAGCAGCAGGCCGAGCACCATCTTCATTTGGTTGCTATTGGCCTCCAAGCCCAGCGCCAGGCTGAAAGCCAAGAGGCCCGGCACCAGCAGCAGCCACAGCCAGAGCGGGATGTTGAAGGGCCAGCCCAGGGCGCCATTCCGGCCGCTGGCCAGCATGCGCTCAATCATCGGTCCTCACCCCCGCCTTGATCGCCCCGGCCGCTTCACGCAGCCCCTGGCGGTAGCCGCGCCACATGTGCCCACCTACGATCCAGCGGTCAAGGCGGCGATGGCTCTTGGAGGCCGGCGCGCGGCCCTCCAGCCAGCGCGCGATCTGCTCCAGGCCCCACAAGGCCGGCCGCGAGGAGGCCGCGTGGCGGGCCAGCTTGCGGCCGATGAGCCGCGCCGGATCCTGGCCCCAGGCGATGGGCGTCTTATCATCAAACATAGGCAAATGATGCACCAGGCCGGGGTGCCTCATGAACAGAGCCGGCGCCCGGCGGGCCACTTCGCGCAGGCGCCGCTTGCGGCTGGCCAGCGAGACGGCCGTGTAATCCCGGTGCCAGCAGATGGCCCGGGCGCTGCGCCGGAACTCGAAACCCTGCTGGTAGGCGCGATAGGCGAAATCCACGTCGCACCACATGCTGGAGCCGGAGAAATCCAGGCCTTGCATCATGCCCAGCGCGCAATAGGCCTGGCGCTGCATGGACATGTTGTTGCTGCAAACCTGGGCAAACGGCACCGGTTGCGAAGGCGGCCCTGCGGCCGGCGCAGGCAGCGCGTCGGCCGCGGCGAGCGGGTCCGAAGGCGCCAGCCAGAGGCGCTCAAGGCCGATTACGATGCGCTTCTGGTGGCCCTCGTGCTCGGCCGCCAGCGCCGCCAGGTAATCCGGCCCGGCAACCATGTCATCATCCAGGAATACGAGCAGGTCGGCCTGGCTGTGGCTCGCGCCCAGATTGCGCGCCGCCGCGTCGCCCTGATTGGCCTGCCGCAGGTAGCGGAGCGGGAAGGGCCAGGCCCCGGCCGCCAGCTCCGGCGTGCCGTCCGTCGAGCCGTCGTCGGCCAGAATCACTTCGAAGCATTCGGCCGGCAGGCTCTGGCCGGCCAGCGACCGCAGCGTCGCGCCCAGTGACGCCTTGCGGTTGTAGGTAGGGATGATCACGCTCACGGCCAGCGGGTTCATCGGCTAAGCCTCCGCCTCCAGCCGGGCCGGCGCCGGCTCGGCCGCGGCCGCCACCTCTTGCAGATAGGCCTCGATCTTGTCGATCATCTTGGCGGCCGTGAATTTGACCCGCACCGTCAGCCGGCCGGCCTGCGCCAGCCGGGCGCGCAGCGCCGGATCGGCCGCCAGCCGGGCCAGCGCCTCGGCCAGGTCGCGCGCGTCGCCGGGGGCGAACAGCAGCCCGTTTTCGCCATTCCACACGATCTCCGGCGTGCCGCCGGTCGGCGTCGCCACCACAACCAGCCCCGACAACATGCCTTCCAGCACGGACCGGGCAAAAGGCTCCGGCCAGATGGAGGGAACCAACAACACGTCGAATAGCCTCAGCAGCTTGGGCATGGCGCTGGCTGGCACCCTGCCCAGGAAGGTAACCTGCTCGCTTACCCCGGCCCGCTCTACCAGCTTGCGGAGTTGCTTTTCGTACTCCGCCTGGCCGGATCCAGCTATTGCCAGGCTGACCTCCCGCATTCCCCGGCCACCAACCAGTTCTGCGACCGCCTTGATGGCCGTCTCGACCCCCTTGCTGGCCGACAGCCGGCCGGCATACAGCAGCTTGAGGCGCTGACTGCCGTTGGTTTCTCCCTGATCCGGCTTCCTGGCGCTGAAACGGCCGGTGTCCAACCCGGTGTGGATGACGCGCACGTCCTTGAGCGGGACGCCGGCCTTGCGCAGAACGTCCCGCGTCGCGGCGCTGACGGAGATGGCGTGCTCGAACTTCAGGGCCGGCGGCTCCGGCTCAAGGGCCAGCAGCCCCAGGGCAACCCGCCCTAACGCCCACTTGAGCGGCCGGCTGTACCAGCGCCGGCCGCGGGCGCGCCAATAGAAGACGTGCTGGCTGGGCAGCGTCGGCCAATATTCGGCAAAGCGGTAAACGACCCGCCCCGGCCGCTCCGCCTCGGCCAGCGCCGCCAGCGAGCGGTCCATGTTCCACATGCCCCAGATAAAGACTAGGTCGGGCTGAAATTCAGCCAGGGCCTGCGCCAACCGTTCCCGGCTGCGACGCTGGCGCTGCTTGCGCTCGGTGAAGAAAATCCGGCTGTGGCGCCAGGGGGTCATATCCATCTCAAGGTAGAGGCTGCGCCGGACCCCATCCGCCTCGGCCGGGACGTTGTCGCTGCCGTGCATGCTGGTCAGCACGAGCGTCTCGTGCCCACGCGCCCTTAAGCCTGCGACCACTTGCTCGCAGGATTGCCCTTGGCCGCCCAATTCAAAAGGCGGGTAGAAGTTGGTCAGGAACAGGATCCGCATAGGCCAAGTGACGCCGCTGGCGCCGGCCGCTCAGGCCAAGACCGCCTCCGCAAGCCAGGCCCAGGTGCGGGCCAGGCCTTCGGGCAGCTCGACTTCCGGCCGCCAGCCAAACGCCTCCTCGGCCAAGCGCGTGTCCAGCGCCACCCGCTGGGCGTCGAAGGCGCGCGCCGGCCGGTATTCGACCTGGGCCTTGCGCCCGACCGTCTCCTCGACCAGGGCCAGCAGCGCCGTCAGCGAGACCTCTTCCCGGCCGCCGATGTTGAAGACGCGCTCGGCAGCCAGCGGCCGCGTTCCGGCGGCCATAAAGGCCGCGATCAAATCAGAAATGTAGAAATAGTCGCGCGTGACGCTGCCGTCGCCCCAGATGGTGACGGGCAGCCCGGAGGCTACCTTATACAAGAAAATAGTCGCCGCCCCCTGCCGGCCGAGCGGGTTCTGGCGCGGCCCATACGGGGTGGACGGCCGCAGCACAGCGTACTCCAGGCCGTGCAAGTGATGGAACATGTGCAAATACTTCTCGGCCGCCAGCTTGGTGACGCCATATGAGCTGAGCGGGTCGGTGGCGTGGCTCTCGGCCGTTGGCGCCTCATGCGTCCGGCCGTAGACGGTGCCGCCAGAGGAGACAAACACGACCCGGCCGGCGCGCGCCTGGACGCAAGCTTCGAGCAGATGAACCGTCGGAATCAGATTCGCGCGGATGTCCTCGGCCGGATCCTGGTTCGATAGCTCATGGATGAGCGTCCAGGCCAGGTGGTAAACGACGTCCACACCGGCCAGCGCCTCGCGCACCAGGTAGCGTTGATTCAGGTCGCCGCGGATGAAATGCGCGCCATCGGGCATCGGATCGAAGCGCCGCTCGCTTAAATCCAGAACCGCCACGTCCCAGTTGCAGGCCAGCAGCCGATCGACCAGATGCGAGCCGATGAAGCCGTTGCCGCCGATGACGAGCGCCTTCATCGCCTCAAACGCCCTGGGCCTGATAATAGCCCACCAGGCTGCGGGCATACTCGTCAACGCCGGGCAACTGGCCGCCCGACCTCAACTGCTGCGCCAGCGCCGGCCGGTCAATGGCTTGCTGCAGCAGCCCCTGCAAGGCGCGCGCGTCGCCCATCGGAAAGAGCATGCCGTTGACGCCATCTTGAACCAGGTCGGCCATGCCGCCGACCCGGCTGGCGATAACCGGCGTCCGGGATTGAAGCGCATCGAGCAGCAGGAGTGGGCTGTTTTCGGGCCAGATCGAAGGCATCACCAGATAGTCAGCCAGGGCGAAAGCGCCGGCCAGCTCATCCGGTGGGAGCTGGCCGCCCAGGCGGATGCGCTCGTTGCCATTGGCCAGCGCCTCCAGCCGCCTGGCGTAGGCCGGCTGGCCGTCGGCCGGGCCGTAAACGGTAAGCCTGGCCCCTTTCGGCGCTTCCAGGCGGTCAAAGGCCTCCAGCAGCAAGTGAGCGCCTTTGTATGGCTCCAAGCGGCCGATGAACAGGAAGCGGGTCTCGGCGGCCGGGACGTGGTTGACGCGGGCCAGCGAGTGATCCGCTTCGGCGCCAAAGGGCAGCACCTTGACCTGGCGGGCGCTGAAGCCGTTGGCGACAAAGCGCTCGGCCGTGTAGCGCGTTGGTGCCAGCACCAGCGCAATTTGCCGCCGCAGCGGATCCAGCCGCTTCAGCCGCCGCCGCATCAGGTTAATCTGGCGCCAGTAGGGCTTCAAGAGCCAGAAAGGATGTGGCGGCCGAGCCGCCGCGCCTTTTTCCGCCCAGCGCAGCAGCCACTCTTCGGGCAACCTGTTCAGGGCCAGGCTGGCAACTCGCCCCAAGGCGCGGCCGGCGACGAAGCACTCGGCGCACGATTTGACCCCTTCGCCGACCTGGCAGGGCTGCCCGTTCCAGCGGATCAGCGTCGAGCGGCGACAAACAGGCACAAAGTCGGTGGCAATGTGAAAGACCGGGATGCCCAGCCCGGCCGCCGCCTCGACCGCTGCCAGCGTTAGGGTGTAGAAGTTCAGGATAACGAACAGGTCCGGCCGCTCGGCCTCCAGCAGCCGCCTGACGGCCGTGCCCATCTCCGGGTCGTAGCCCTCGGCAAAGGCCTGCGCCGGCCGGCCGTCGAAGGCAAAGCGCAAGCGCCAGACGGGCAGGCCGTTGTGCTCGTCAGGCACGAGCCTGATCGCTGTATCCTGGCCCTCGGCCGTCGAATCCAGGGCGACGATGCTGGCCTCGTGCCCAAGACGCTGCAGCGCTCGCCCCAGGCGGTCGGCATACACGTCTACCCCGCCGACCAGGGGCGGGATGAAGCGCCGGCCGGACAGCAGGATCTTCATGCTGGCCGGCCGCGGCTGAGAGCCTTACTCGACATAGCCCAAATCTTGTAGCCGCCGCATGACCACCTCGTCGAGCTCCGGCGCGTCGGCATCTGCGGCTGGCGCGGTCTGGGCGACGCGGGCCAGGTGTCTCTCCAGCCGGCTCTGAAAGACGCGCAACTGCTCCCCATGCTCGGCCGCCACGTCCCGGCGCTCGCCCGGATCGGCCGCCAGGTCATATAGCCGGGGCTGCTCCGGCCGGCGGCTGTCCCAAATGTACTTGTAGGCCGGGGTGCGGATGGCGATCAGATGCTGCTCATGCCGCCAGCGCTCGCTGATGGCTTCGTCCACGGCGTATACGCCACTGCCCTGGCTCCAGAGCGGGGCCAGGCTCGTGCCTTCGAGCCGGCCTCTGGCCGGCACGCCGCACAGCTCGAGGATCGTCGGCATGATGTCCAGCGTGCTCACCTGGCGCGTCACGACCTGACCTTGGGCCACGCCGGGCCCCGTGATGAGCAGCGGCACGCGCACGATCTCATCGTGCAGGTTGGTCTCAAAATGGCCCCAGTGCTTACGCTCCAGGAACTCTTCGCCGTGATCAGCTAGCAGGATGATGACGGTGTTGGCGCGCAGGCCGAGCGCGTCCAGCCGCTCAATCAGCCGGCCGATCTGCGCGTCCGTGTAGCCCACAGCCTGCTCATACAGGCCAATCAGCCGCTGGCGCTCGGCCGAGTCCAGGCTGATCTGCCCCCGATTGACGCGATACAAGCGGCCCAGGTCACGCCAGGCCTGGCCGATGTTGGCCGGGCTGCTGAGCGCCTCCTCTTGGTGGTAAGGCCAGTGGACATCCATGTAATGGGCCCAGCCAAAGAAGGGCGCCTTGGCCGTCTCTAGCCAGCGGCCGACCTGCGCGCTGACCTCTTCGGCCGGCACGTACAGCCGCGCCGGCCGCAGCCGCCGGCCGAAAAGCGCCGCCAGCCGGTGGGTGATGTCATGGCGCAACAAGTTCTGGCCGCCCCTGAGGCGGCGCAGCAGCGGCTCCCTGCCGGCCGGCGTCAATTCCAGGTGCCGGTCGAAGCCGCGCTGGTAGCCATAGGCCCGGCCGAGTAAAGGGCTGGTGGTGAAGGCGGCCGTCTCGTAGCCGTGGGCCGCCAGACTCTCAATCGGGGCCGGCCGTTCGGGGGCCAGCGGGCCCAGGCAGCCGCCGTACATCGAGGCGTGGCTCGAAGTCAAGATGGTCGGAAAGGCGGCCTGGGTCCACGAGCCGCCGCTGATGGCGTATTCGAAGCGCACCCCTTTGGCTGCCAGGCGGTCTATGTGCGGCGTGGTCGGCCGGCTGTGGCCGTAGCAGCCGAGCATGTCCGCCCGCAGCGTGTCAACGGTCAGCAGCAGCACGTTTGGCTTGGTCATCGAACTAACGCCGGCCTCCGAGCAGGAGCCGGGCGACGAAGATGCCGGCCACAAACAGCACCGGCAAGAGAATGCCCAGACGGAAGATATTGTCGGCCGGGGCGGCTTCGCCTGTTCCGGCCGAACTGGAGGCCGCCGGCGCGCCGGTGGCCTCAGTAGCCGTGCCCGCCGCTGGGGAGGGGGGCGTCACGGGCGTAACGGCGGCCGGGCTCGCTTCCGTCTCCGGCCCGGCCGTGGTGGCCGGCGCATCGGCCGGCAGATCATCAAGGCTCTTCTGGGTGACAAACAGGCGGCGTTCTGCGGCCGGCGGCGGGTCGGTGAAGGTCAATACGAGGTGATGTCCCAGCCGCACGGCCGCGTGGGTGGCATGGGCGTGAACGATGCCTTCTGGGAAAGCCTCCGCAATGGACGCGTTCGTCTCGCCCTCGGTGACCTGGTTATCTTCGGGCTCCTCGCGAATAAAGTAGATCAACTCAGGCGGCGACCATTCTGCGCCATCCCAAACGGCATGGTAGATGCCTTGCGG
>JBOGUG010000016.1:0-1974 GCA_050696115.1 Promineifilaceae bacterium (SeqCode)
GCTACGACCACCGCACCGGCGAGATCACCGACCGGCGCCACCCGCTGGCGGGCGAGAACGCGACCGGGGCGGTGTTGGCCGTGCCCGCCAGCCGCGGCTCTTCGACGACCACGGCCGTGCTGTTGGAGGCGCTGCGCGCCGGCACGGCGCCGGCGGCCATCCTGACGACCGGCCGGGACGCCTTTTTCGCCCTGGCCTCGCTGGTCGCGGCCGAGCTTTACGGCCGGGCCTTGCCTGTGGTCGCCCTGCCGGCCGAGGCGTTTGCGGGCTTGCGCAGTGGCGACGACGTCGAGGTGCGGCCGGATGGGGTGGTGGTGGTGCGGCCGGGATTTGAGGATTAGGGGATTTTCGGATGAATGGAAGGATCGTAGGGGCGGGCCCCCGTGCCCGCCCTGGTTCTTCGCCAACGGCCGGCCGGGTGCAGGGGCGGGCCACGAGCGGCTATGGTTGGGCGGGCAGTCGGGCAGCCACAGGGGGCTGCCCCTACAAATACGATACGATATGGCAACGGCTGTTTGGCCAAGGAAACAAGTCGAAATGGTGGCGATTCAGTAGGTCGGATGAGCCAGGCCAGATTAAGGCGCGAGCTGGGCTTGGGCGGGGCGGTGATGCTGGGCCTGGGCTCGATGATCGGCACGGGCGTGTTCGTCAGCGTCGGGCTGGCGGCCGGGGTCGCCGGCCCGGCCGTCATCCTGGCGGTGGGCCTGGCGGCCGGGGTGGCCGTCTTCAACGGCCTGAGCAGCGCCCAACTGGCCGCCAGCCACCCGGTGGCCGGCGGCACGTACGAGTACGGCTACGTGTATCTGAATTCCTGGCTGGGCTTCAGCGCCGGCTGGGTGTTTCTGCTGGCCAAATCGGCCTCGGCCGCCACGGCCGCGCTGGGGCTGGCCGGCTACAGCCTCCAATTCTTTGCCCCGGCCGGCGACCTGCAGATCCCGCTGGCGCTGGCGGCCGTGGCCGGGCTGACGGCCCTGGTGCTGGGCGGCATGCGGCGCTCCAACCGGGCCAACACGGTTATCGTTGGCTTCAGCCTGCTGACGTTGGGCTATTTCGTGGTGGCCGGGCTGCTGGCCGGCCGGGGCGGGGCGGCCAACCTGCAGCCGTTCTTCGCGCCAGGGCCGGGCGAGAGCGGGCCGCTGGCGGCCCTCTTCCACGCCACGGCGCTCATGTTTGTGGCCTACACCGGCTACGCCCGCATCGCCACCCTGGGCGAGGAGGTGCGCCGGCCGGCGCGCACCATCCCGCGGGCGATCGTGCTGGTCATGGGCGTCACGCTGGCGCTGTACGCCCTGGTGACGCTGACGGCCGTGCGGGCCGTGGGGGCCGAGGCGCTCAGCCAGGCGACGGCCGAGAGCGCAGCGCCGTTGTCTTTCGCCCTGGCCGAGCTGGACGCGCCGTTTGGCCCGACCTTGCTGACCCTGGGCGCGCTGACGGCCCTGTTGGGCGTGCTGCTGAATTTGATCCTGGGCCTGTCGCGGGTCTTGCTGGCGATGGGGCGGCGGGGCGACATGCCGGCTTTCACCGCCAAACTGAACGCGGCCCAGACGACGCCGCCCGGGGCGGTGCTGCTGGCGGCGGCCGGGGTCGGCGGCCTGGTGCTGATTGGGGACGTGCGGGCCACCTGGACGTTCAGCGCCTTCACGGTGCTGATCTACTACTCGCTGACCAACCTGGCGGCCCTGCGCCTGCCGGCCGAGAAGCGGCGCTTCCCGGCCTGGATGGCGGCCGCCGGCCTGCTGAGCTGCCTCTTTCTGGCCTTTTGGGTGGACGTAAGGACGTGGCTGCTGGGCTTGGGGCTGATCCTGGTGGGCCTGGTCTGGCACGCGGCCGCGCGGCGGCTGAGCAAGGGCGGCCGGGACGGGCAGGGCGCAGCCAGCAGCGGCTCAATAGAAGATGAACCTTGAACTCCCCGATCCCGGCCGCATTGCGAGGGGGTGCGGGCACAGGGGCACCTGGTTGCTCGCTGTGTGGGAC
>JBOGUG010000017.1:0-3391 GCA_050696115.1 Promineifilaceae bacterium (SeqCode)
GCACATCGCCGCCAGCACGGAGGACGCCCAGCGGGCGGCGGCGGTGTCGGCCGCGGAGCAATTGCTGGCCCATTTCGGCTGCTGAGGCGGCCGGGATTGGCCGAGAACGAGGGCGGGCAGGGGGGCCCGCCCCTACAGGAACGGCCGGGGGCCATTCTGTGGCGCGGGCATCTTGCCCGCGGCCGGGCCGCAGGCCCGGGGCGTGAGGCGGGCCGCGCCCGCAGACGGGCTGGAAGCCCGTCCCACATTCTGTAGGGGCAGCCCCCCGTCGCTGCCCAACCGCCGCGCCAACCCCCGGCCGCCTGTCCGTAATTGTCACCCTGTGCCCACAGGGTACAATCCGCCCATGTCAGTCGCTTCAGAGCGTGAGGAGACGGCCGGAGAGGCGAGCGCCCGGCTCGGACTCCAAATTGCCACCGTTTTGCCACTTCGTTGACATTAATATGCCTTGGCATTACAATGTTTGAGTGCCAGCAGGCATAGCGTCAGCGAGACCATCCAGCCTACATGCCGGCCTCTAGGGCAAGCGGAGCGTAATTTGGCAGTTCTCGAAGTCGGGCCTCCCCAAACCGCACTGAGGTTTTTACCAGACAAAGGGGAAAAGATGGCCCGCCTATTGGAAGTCAACAATCTCGTAACTCGGTTTTATACCGAAGAGGGCGTCGTTCACGCTGTGAACGGCATTTCCTACACGTTGGACGAAGGGGAGTCCATCGCCATCGTGGGCGAAAGCGGTTCCGGCAAATCGGTCGGGGTGCTTTCGGTGATGCGCCTGATCCCCAGCCCGCCCGGCCGGATCGAGACCGGCAGCGTCATCTACAACGGCCGCAACTTGCTCGACGTCTCCATGCGCGAGATGCGCACCATCCGCGGCCGCGAGATGGCCATGGTCTTCCAGGACCCGATGACCTCGCTCAACCCGGTGCTGACCATCGGCCGCCAGCTCACCGAGGGGCTTAAATTGCACCTGGGCATGGACGACGACCAGGCCAAAAAGCGGGCGGCCGAGATGCTCGAGCTGGTCGGCATCCCCAGGGCCGAGGAGCGCCTGCCCGACTACCCGCACCAATTTTCCGGCGGCATGCGCCAGCGCGTCATGATCGCCATGGCTCTCTCCTGCAACCCCTCGCTGCTCATTGCCGATGAGCCAACCACGGCCCTGGACGTGACCATCCAGGCCCAGATCGTCGAGTTGGTCAAAGAGCTTCAGCGCAAGCTGGGCATGGCCATCATTTGGATTACCCACGACCTCGGGGTGGTAGCCGGCATGGTGGACAAAGTGGCCGTCATGTACGCGGGCTACATCATTGAGATGGGCCCCGTGCAGGACGTCTACAAGCGCCATAGCCACCCGTACACGCTCGGCCTGCTGGACTCGATCCCCAAGGTGGACGCCCGCCACCGCGAGCGGCTGGCGTCCATCAAGGGCCTGCCGCCCGATTTGTTGACCGAGCCGACCCATTGCCCCTTCGCCCCCCGCTGTCCCTTTGCCATTGACAAGTGTTGGCAGGAAAACCCGCCCCTGATGGCCGTCGGGCCCAACCACTACGCCGCCTGCTGGCGCTGGGAAGACGCCCGCGACGCCGAACACTTCATCTCGGCCGAGGAGGAGGTGGTGGCATGAACCTGCTCTCCGCTAACGGCAAAGAGGTCCTCGTCCAGGTCCGCGACCTGAAGAAGCATTTCCCCATTTATCGCGGCGTGCTCAGGCGCCAGGTCGGCGCCGTCCAGGCCGTGGACGGGGTCACCTTCGACATTTTCAAGGGCGAGACCCTGGGGCTGGTGGGCGAGAGCGGTTGCGGCAAGTCCACCACCGGCCGCACCATCTTGCAGTTGTTGGAGCCGACCTCGGGCGACGTCTACTTCGAGGGCAAGGACCTGACTGCGCTTAACCGGAACGAGCTGCGCAAGGCGCGCCGCCACATGCAAATGATCTTTCAGGACCCCTACGCCTCGCTCAACCCGCGCATGTCCGTCGGCAGCATCGTCGGCGAGCCGCTGCAAATCCACAGCGTGGGTGACGGCCGCGGCCGGCGCGAGCGCGTCGAGGAGATGCTCAGCCTGGTCGGCCTGAACCCCTATTTCATCAAGCGTTACCCCCATGAGTTCTCCGGCGGCCAACGCCAGCGCATCGGCATCGCCCGCGCCCTGGCGACCAACCCGTCGTTCATCATCGCCGACGAGCCGATTTCGGCCCTCGACGTTTCCATCCAGGCCCAGGTGGTCAACCTGCTCGACGACCTGAAAGAACGGCTCAACCTCACCTACTTGTTTATCGCCCACGACCTGTCTATGGTGCGCTACATCAGTGACCGGGTGGCGGTCATGTACCTCGGCCGGGTCGTGGAGCTCAGCGACCGCAATTCGATCTTCGAACGCCCATTGCACCCCTACACCCAGGCGCTGCTATCGGCCATCCCCATCCCTGACCCGGAGAAGGAGGCCAAGCGGCGCCGGCTCATCCTGGAAGGCGACGTGCCCAGCCCGGCGAACCCGCCTCAGGCGTGCCGCTTCCACCCCCGCTGCCAATACGCGACCCAGATCTGCCGCGAGGTGGACCCGGAGTTCCGCAACCTGGGGACGGATGGCAAGCAGCATATGGTCGCCTGCCACCACGCTGAGAAATTTCTGGATAAGTCGGCTGTGGGCGACATCCTGCCGCCCCCGGCCGCAGTTTGAGAAGGAGGTGAGCGCGCCTGACGCACACGAATGTAGATGAGAGGAGAAACCCACGCGCCTGCAACCACTTTTTTATCGAACTCTGAACGGAGGAGAAATGCACATGAAACGTAAAGGCCTTTACTTGGCCGCGTTCCTGCTCTTGGGCCTGCTGCTGGTAGCCTGCCAGCCGCAGACGGTCGAGGTGACGGTACCCGTCGAAGTGACGCGCGTCATCACCGAGGTCGTCACCGAGGGCGGCGAGCAGGTCGAGATCACCCGGGTCATCACCGAGGAAGTCATCGTCACCGCCACGCCCGAACCGGAAGTGGCGGCCGAGTTCCACTCGGACGACCCGACCACCTACACCCAGATCACCTTCGGCGACATTGACACCCTGGATTCGAATCTGGCTTACGATTCGGCCAGCGGCTTCGTGCTCGACCTGGTGATGGAGGGCCTGGTGGCCTACAACCGGGGCGACCCGAACACGTTCGTCCCGTTGCTGGCGACGGAAGTGCCCAGCGTGGAGAACGGCGGCGTGTCTGAGGACGGCCTGACCTACACCTTCCACATCCGCGACGGCGTCACCTTCCACGCCGGCGGCACCCTGGAGCCACACGACATCGCCTACACGCTCCAGCGCGGCCTGCTGCAATCGGACCCCGATGGCCCGCAGTGGCTGTTCGTGGAGCCGATCCTCGGCTTCGCGGAGTGCTTCGACATCACCGAG
>JBOGUG010000018.1:0-3217 GCA_050696115.1 Promineifilaceae bacterium (SeqCode)
AATAGCGGCCCGGAACACGGCATCCAATATCGGCCCACTCTGGCCGGCCTGGCGGGCAGCCTGGTGGGCGGCAGCCACCTGGCCCAGGATTTGGGGCTCGCCCAGGGCCAGCGACTCCAGCCCGGCCGCTACCCGGCCAAGATGGACGGCCGCTGCCCGGCCGCTGTGGGCGTAGAGATAGGGCCACAGGTCGGCCGGTTCGGCCCCGACGGCCGCCGCCCAGAGTGCGGCTAAGGCGGCCGGGCCGGCGGCCGTCGTTTCGGGTAGAGAGGCGTATAGTTCCAGGCGGTGGCAAGTGTTGAGCACAACCAGCTCGCGCACGGCCAGCCACGGACAGTCGTCTTTCGGGGAAACGGTTTGGCGGATCTGCTCCAGATCGGCCAGGGCGCAGTTGAACCGCTCGCGGACGGCGGCCGGGGCGGTGCGGTAATTAACGCCGGCGAGGGTGAGGGGCGAAAGTGGCGTCATAGACTTCGGTAATTGCCAATAAGACAGCATTCAAGAGGCCGTTAATGCGCCGCAGCAACTGCACGTTGGCCTCCGGCCGGAGGCGAACGCTGTCAGGCAGGTGCAGGGCCGTTTCCACCAGGGTGTCGCGGAAGAAGATAGCCGCCTCCAGAGCCTGGGGCAGGGGCAGGCCGGTTTCCAGCGCTATCTGGCCGTACTGGCGGCCGACCTGGCGGGCCTCATCCAGAAACTCGCCGCCATTTTCGTTGGAGACGTATTGCAACGTTAGGCCCATGAGCCGCTGGCCCAAGAGACGATGGCGCTGGCGGCTTTCGTCGTCCAGGCGGGTCAGCCAGGATTCGCCCTGATGAACGACGACCTCCTTACGGGTGTCAGCCAGGGCCTGGCGGGCCCAGATTTGCTCGACCGGTCCCGCCTGGCGCAGGCGGTGGCGTTCCTGGGCAAAGTGGTCCAGGCTGGCGGCCGAAAAGCGGCGGTGGCCGCCAGGGGTGAGCAGAACGGGGATGTTTCCCTGGTCGGCCCAGCGACGGAGGGTATTGGGGTGGACGTTCAGCCGGCGAGCGGCTTCGGATAGGCTGAGCCACTGCCGAGGAGGCGCAAGTACCTTTGCCATGCCCTCATTCTACTAAGACGCACTAATTCTAACTAAAATTTACCAGTAGTGAAAATTCTATCAAACTGTGCTCTGAACGTCAAGCGCCGGCCGCGCGGCCGCGGCCACGAGATTTGGGCTGGGACCGAAAACTCCTATGAAATCTGGCCGAACGAAGTTAAAGCCGCCCACAAATCGAGCAGCCTCCTGAATTTGCGCTCCTCATGACAGGCTGACGCCTGTGGGCTGGGCGACAAAGGGCCGGCGGCACGTCTTAAAGGCGTCCCGCCGGTCCTATTTGTGTTTACCCATCTTTCATTCCAGCAGGAGGAAGCTCATGTCTCACCGGTTAGACCGGAAGAAGGCTCTCTAGCCCTCTCAACCCGAACGTCTGGAGCCTGCCTGCCTGGGCGCGCAACCGGGCGTCACTTGCCTCAATAGGCGAACATCCGGTCACTCTCAAGCGCCAGCTTGACGAGGACGTTCGGCATGGCGAACTTGACCGGCTTTCCCTCGATCACCTGTGCATCGAGCCCGCGGGCTTTGCTGGACATCCCGGAGAGATAGATCGCGGAGACAGACGAGGCGATGGCGTCATAAAGCTCTCGCATCCGTGCAGTGGGCACGACTCGCCAGGAGCCGTATTATCCAGTGACAGGTGCAGAACGGCTGCAGCCACGGGCTAAATCCCACTCGCACGACACCATGCGGGCCGAGGGCCGTGCTACGGCCCTGGAGGAACTGGCCGGCTTCCAGGCCGAGTAGCAGGCGAATTCAAAGTGGTGGGATGCCTGACCAGAAACGAGGGTGTACTCTTCATCTTATGCTTTTCACCTTCATGGACTGTAGCCGGCCGCTGCCGCCGAGCCGACGGCCCGCCAGTTCCGTTCCGACGATGCTGGCCTGACCTGGGCGCCGGCCGGCGCGCCAGTGGCCCCAAGGGAATTGGTAGCGCCACCCGAACCCGGCCGGGCCGGTGGCCGCGGCCTACAATCCAGCCGACGGCGGCTTACTTGAGTACGTCAAGAGTCTGTGGGCGGCCGAGCATCGGCAGTGGCAGTGGGAGCAGACCCTGAAAGACTTTGCCCCACGCCAACCCCTTTAGGTTTCGGCTGTCTTACTAACGGAGCACAACATGGAAGAAATGATTGCCCAGTGCATGGAAATGATGGAGCAGATGCAGAGTATGATGGACAGCGGGATGATGGGCCGGGGCATGCTGAGCGGCCAGATGATGGGGAGTGGATCGCCCTTACTGGCCTCGCCCTGGTACTGGCTAGGCTGGATATTGGTGCTGGCGGTCTTGGCCGGGCTGGTCGTCGCCGCCATCTTGGTGATTCGCCGGGTCGCTCCTGCTCCGCCGGCCGAGACACCGCTCCAGATTCTCAAAAGGCGCTACGCGCGCGGCGAAATAGACGCCGCCCAGTTTGAAGCCATGAAGCAGCAACTCAGCGAAGATGAAGCGCATAGACACTGACTCTGGCCAGCGGCGTGGCCGCACATCCCTGGGTTCTCCTGGGCGGCAGCCTGGAGAAAGGCCGTTGACCGCTGACGGAATGTCTGCTCCGCTGACGACAGCTCGAGGCGCTGCTGGCGAACCCTAACAGGAAATCGAATGGGCAAACGAATGACGTGGAAAGAACAGCCAGACGCCCTAATGGTGGCGGTTGTGCTCGCTACATTCTTGGCCCTGGCCGGTTGCGCCGGCGGCGGGCAAGGCGCCGCCACGCTGCCAGGGGAATTCGACCAGGCCGGGAGCGGCGACCCGCAAGGTGAAGAGGGCAGTGGCGACAGTCCGGTGACGGCTGAGTTCCCCCACATTCATGGCCTGGGCTTCTCGGCCGACGGCCGGCAGTTGTTCGTCCCAGCCCACGACGGGCTGCGCCTCTTTAGCGATGGCCAATGGCAGATCCCAGACGCGCCGGCCCACGATTACATGGGCTACGCCCCGGCCGACGACGGCTTTTACAGCAGCGGCCATCCCCACCCGTCTTCGGGCTTGGTCAACCCGCTAGGGTTGGTCAAGAGCACCGACGGCGGCCAAACGCTCACCCGGCTGGGCTTCGAGGGCGAGAGCGACTTTCACCTGATGGGCGTCGGTTACCAGAACCACGCCATTTACGTGGTGAATCCCAGGGCCAATTCCCGGCTGGCGCC
>JBOGUG010000019.1:0-22732 GCA_050696115.1 Promineifilaceae bacterium (SeqCode)
GTACAGACTGATTGGCTCAGCGTTCTGCATCCAGACGAATTGCTCGCCCTCGGCCGGATCCATCACCGCGAAGTACTCGTTGCCCAGCGGGCTGGCATGCGCGCCGGTCACTCCCGCCAGGAAGGCCGTTGCCGAGCCGCCGTGGGCTATGGGAACCATCGGCACGTTGGTGCGAATGGCGTTGTTGGCCTCCTCATAGAATGGAGCCCGCTCGTCGTTGTCGGCCAGCGCGGCGCCACCCTCAAGGGGCGTGGTGATCTCGTCAAACTTGTCGCCGAACTGGTCCGACGCGCCAGAGCCGAAGTGGAAGTCCAAGAAGTTGGTCACGTCGGGATAGTCGGCACCCCAGCCCAACAGATGCAGGCCGGGCAGTTCGCCCGCGTCGGCCGCCTGGATGAACGCGCCCGACTCCATCACCACGATTTCGGCGTCAATGTTCAGGTTTTCTAGCAGCTGGGCCTGGATGTCGGTCGCGACCAGCCCCGGCTCGGGCAGATAGCTGCGGAAGACATCGCGGTAGGCGATCTCAGTGGCGAAGCCATCGGGGAAGCCAGCCTGAGCCAGCAGCTCGCGAGCAGCTTCGGGGTCGAAGGCGTACCACTCATCACCCTCGCAGGCATTGGGGATAGAGCAGGGGGTAAAGTGAGACGCAACTTCAGAGCCGGCCGGATAGAAGTTATCGACAATCCGCTGGCGGTCAATACCCAAGGCGATCGCCTGACGCACCTCTAGGATGTCGAAAGGCTCAAACGTGTTGTTCATGCCCACATAGAAGGTATTCAGGGCCGGCCGCCGGATGAGTTGCAGGTCCGCGTTGGCTTCAATTGCCTCGAAGTCATCGGGGCTGGGGTTGTCAATGCCATGTACCGTGCCCGATTCCAATTCGAGCCGGCGGGCGGCGCCCTCCGTGCTCCAGCGGAAGACCAGCTCTTCGGTCGCGGCCGGTTCGCCCCAGTAATCCTCGAAACGGCTGAAGATTATGCTGTCGCCGCGATTCCAGGAGTCCAGCACGTACGGGCCGGTCCCGATGGGATGCTCAAGGATCTCACCTGTGCCGCCGGTGGATTCGATGTATTCAGACGGCTGGATGGCGAAGGCCACGAAGGCCGCCTTGGCCGGGAACGCCGGATCGGGCGCGCACATGGTGAACTGCACTGTCAGCTCGTCCAGAGCGGCAATCTCCTGCAACAAACCACCGTAGTCGCAGCTCTCGGCCGTGTATACGATCGGCTCGAACTCCTCGGCCGGAGGCTCCTCAGTGGCGGCCGGTTCCTCGGTTGCAGCCGGCTCGGTGGCGGCTGGTTCCTCGGTGGCGGCCGGTTCCTCGGTCGGTTCAGCCGGCGCCTCCGTGGGCTCGGTCACGGCCGTCGGCTCGGGCGCGCCGCCGGCGCAGGCCGCCAAGAGCAGGCCCAGCCCCAGCAACGCGGCAACAATAAAGTAATAGCGTTTTGGTGTCGTCATCTTCTCTTCTCCTTAAGCTGACTTATGCGCCTCGGCGCAACGCATTACGGACAAAGATCAATCTTAGCATGGAGTGCGGGTCGTGACAAAAGGTGTCGGCAGGTATAATGACAAAACGGTGACCAACAAGGAAATTGCCGACCTGTTTGAGGCCATCGCCGACATGCTGGCCATTCGCGGCGACCAGGTGCACCGCATCCTGGCATACCGGCGCGCGGCCGAAAACATCCGCGATTTGGGGCGCGACGTGCGCGCCCACGCGGCCGATGGCCGCCTGACCGACATTCAAGGCGTGGGCGCCACGTTGGCGGCCAAAATCGAGGAACTGTTAAAGACCGGAAAGCTGGAATTTTACGAACGTTTGTCGGCCGAGATCCCGCCTGAGCTCGTCAGTTTGCTGCGCGTGGAAGGGCTCGGCCCCAAGCGGGTCAAGCAGGTCTATGACACCCTGGGCGTGACGACCCTGGAGGGGCTGGCGGAGGCCGCTGCGGCCGGCAAACTCAGTCAACTGCCCGGCATGGGAGCAAAGAGTGAGGCCAACATTAAGGCCAGCCTGGAACTGCTCAGCCGCCACGGGGACGATCGGACGCCATTAGGCGTCGCCTGGCCCATCGCCCAAAGCCTTTTGGCCGAGCTTAGCACCTTTTCCGGCGTGCTCCAGGCGGCCGTCGGCGGCTCACTGCGCCGCATGCGCGAAAGCATCGGCGACCTCGACTTCTTAATCGCCGCGGCCGACTCTGGGCCCATCATGAGCCGCTACCGCGAACTCGACATGGTTGAGAGTGTATTGGCGGCCGGGGCCTCCAAGACAAGCGTCGTCCTGCACAACGGCTTGCAGGCCGACCTGCGTGTCCTGGCGCCAGAGCGCTGGGGGACACTGCTGTCCTACTTCACCGGTAGCAAAGATCACAACGTTCGCCTGCGGGAAATGGCGCTCAAGCGCGGCCTGAGCCTGAACGAGCACGCCTTCACGCCCCTGAACGGCGGCGAAGAGACCCTGTGCGCCAACGAGGAGGAGGTCTACGCCACCCTGGGCCTGCCCTATGTGGCGCCAACCTTGCGCGAAGACCGGGGCGAAATCGAGGCGGCTGCGGCCGGCAAGCTGCCCGACCTTGTGCAGGAGAGCGACCTGCGGGCCGATTTGCACGCCCACACGACATGGTCGGACGGCAAGCTGAGCATCGAGGAGATGGCGCGCGAGGCCAAGGCCCGCGGCATGGAATATCTCGCGATCACCGATCACTCCGTTGGCCTGGGTGTGGCCAGCGGCCTGAGCGTCGAGCGCCTGCGCGAGCAAGCGGCCGAGGTGCGCCAGGCCGACGCAGCCCTGGGGCCGGACTTCCGAGTGCTGAGCGGCACGGAAATGGAGATCAGGGCCGACGGCTCGCTCGACTACCCGGACGAGGTTTTGGCGGAGCTGGACTTCGTCATCGCCAGCCCGCACGTCGGCCTGAGCCAGCCGCGCGAGGCGATCACGGCCCGCCTGCTGCGAGCGATTGAAAATCCGCACGTTGATATGATCGGCCACCCCAGCGGCCGCCTGCTGCCCGAACGCGTTGGGGCCGACCTGGACATCGAGGCAGTGATCCAGGCGGCCGCCCGGACGGGCACAATCCTGGAGATCAACGCCAATCCACGCCGCCTGGACCTGCGTGACAGCCACGTGCGCCAGGCTGTGCAGGCCGGCGTCAAGCTGGCGATTAACACCGATGCGCACCGGCCGGCCGACTTTGACCTGCGCCACTATGGGGTGGCGACGGCCCAGCGCGGCTGGGCAACCGCGGCCGACGTGGTCAACACCTGGCCGGTAGACCGTTTTCTGGCCATTCTGAAATGACGCACACCGGCACCACCAGCGTCTGGCGCAGTGCCTTCCAGGGCCTGGATGAGCGCACTTTGGATGCGCTCAAGGAGATGGCCGCTACGCGGCACTATCCTGAGCAGACCTTGCTGTGCCGCCAGGGCCAGGTCGAGCACGTCATGTACGTCATCATCGAAGGCCGTGTGGCTATCGTCCAGCAACTAGAAGATGGCGAAGAGCGCCTTCTGAACGTGCGCGGCCCACGCGAGTATTTCGGCGAGCTGGCCCTCTTAGACAATACGCCGCGCATGGCGAACTGCCTGACGCTTACGCCCGTGAGGGTGCTTGAAGTGACCGCTTCGCTTTTTGAAGAGGCGCTGGCGGGCAGCCCTGCGCTGGCCTATGCGCTAATGCGCCACGTTGTTGAACTGCTGCGGGCGACCGACAGCGTCGCCATCAATGATCTGACGGCCAAGAACAATCAGTTGCGCCTGGCGTACGCCGACCTAAAGGCCGCCCAGGCGGAGCTTGTCGAAAAGGAGCGTCTGGAGCGTGAGCTGGAGATCGCGGCCGACGTCCAGCGCAAGTTGCTGCCGGACCAACTACCCCAGTTGCCGGATCTGGCGCTGGCGGCCTATCTGCGCCCCGCCCGCTACGTCGGAGGCGACTTTTACGACGCTTTTGAGGTAGATGAACAGAATTTGGCCCTGGTTCTGGCCGACGTCGCCGACAAGGGCGTCCAAGCGTCCCTGTTCATGGCCGTTGCCCGAACCCTTTTTGTGGGCGAAGGGCGGCGCTGCCCCGACCCGGTCGAGGTGACTTCCAAGGTCCATCAGGGGCTGTTCGCCCTGGCCCCGTCGGCCGATATTTTCATCACCGCCTTTTACGGAGTGCTGAACCGCCAAAGTGGCGTCCTGAACTACGTGCTGGCCGGACACGAGCGGCCGCTGCTCATCCGGCCCGCTCGCGGCGTGTCGGCGCTCCGGGGCCACGGCCGTTTCTTGGGGATGCTGCCAGAGCTGCCGCTGGAATCGTTTAAGGCCAGGCTGCGACCGGGCGACCGCCTGCTCATTTTCAGTGATGGCGCCCCTGACGCCACCAACCCGGCCGGCGACCGTTTCGGCCACAGGCGACTGCGCGACTTTTTGCGTGGTAATATGACCCTGCCGGCCCAGGCTTTGCTTGACGGCCTCACGGCCAAGTTGAACGCCTGGAGCGCGGGCCGGCCGGCGTTCGACGACGTCACCCTACTGGCGCTCGAGTTGAGGGAGAGCATTGGCGCGCACTGATTACGAGGAGAGCGTCCAGGAGCGAGAGGACGCCCTGCTGCGCCGGCGCGAGCGGCGCCTTCGGCCCGAAGGGCGCGAGCCAATCCCCTGGCTCTGGCTGGGCCTGGGGCTTCTTGTGACGCTGCTGGCTTTGGGCGCGGCCGCCGGCCTGGCCTCAATGCTGCTGGCCCGCGAGCCGCTCCTGGCCGGCTCGCCCGCGCCCACGATCATTCGCCTGACCGGGCCGCCAAGTGCGGTTCCTTCCCCCACGCCCGGCCGGTCGACCCCGACGACCTTTCCAACCTTCACCCCGCCGCCCTCGCCCGATTTGGCCACGCCGCCGGCCGAGATCACCATCGGCTTCTATGCCCAGGTTGCAAACACGGAGGGCATCGGCGTCAGCCTGCGCGGCGGGCCAAGCACCGACAATCTGCGCGTCACCCTGGTGCCTGAAGACACCGTGATGCTGGTCATCGGCGGGCCAGAGGAAGGCAGCGGCTTTAACTGGTGGCAAATACGCCTTGACGACGGCACCGAGGGCTGGATCGCGGCCGACTTCCTGACCCCGGCGCCCGCGCCGGCCTAAGGGGAATGGGTGTGACTGAACCGGGCTCCGATCCCGACCGCGCCGCGGCCGAAATGCGCCTGCTTGAGCTGCGCCGGCAGATCGAATTCCACCTGTACCGCTATCACGTCCTCGACGCCCCGCTAATTAGCGACGCTGAGTACGACGCCCTCTATCGCCAATTGCTGGAACTGGAGCTGGCCCACCCTGAGCTGGTGACGCCCGATTCGCCCACCCAGCGGGCCGGCGCCGAGCCGATGGATGTCTTTGCCAAGGTCGTGCATCCGCGGCCGATCCTCAGCTTGGCCAACGCCTTCACCCCGGCCGAATTGCACGCCTGGCGGGCCCGCATCGGCCGGCTGCTTTCCGACGACGCCCGTCTCGAGTACGTGGTTGAGCCCAAAATTGATGGCCTGACAGTGGTGCTGACCTACCGCGACGGCCGTTTCAGCCTGGGGGCGACGCGCGGCAATGGGGAGGTAGGTGAGGACATTACGGCTAACCTACGGACGCTGTACTCGCTGCCAAAGCGCATTCCGCGTGACCCCAACAGCGAGCTTCCTCCACCAACGTACCTGGTGGTGCGCGGCGAAGCTTTCATGCCTCTCAACAGCTTTGAGGCGCTCAACAAGGCCCGCCAGGAGGCGGGCGAGAGCGCCTACATGAATCCGCGCAACACGGCCGCCGGCTCGCTGCGCCAGCTTGACCCCAAGGTCACTGCCGGCCGGACGCTGACGCTTTACTGCTACGATGTCGTCTCCTGGGACTGCTACCCTGTGCCGGACAACCAGTGGGATCGGCTGGCGCTCCTGCGCGACCTGGGCTTCCCAGTCGCGCCTGACATCGCCCTGTGCCGCGGCCTGGAAGAGGTCGAGACCGAATACGGTGCCTGGCTCGGCCGGCGCAACCAGATCAATTACGAGGTGGACGGCGTCGTAATCAAGGTGAACGACCAGCCGCTGGCGGCGAGCCTGGGCTACGTGGGCAAGGATCCGCGCGGGGCCATCGCCATGAAGTTTCCGGCCCAGGAAAAGAGCACGAAATTGATAGGGCTGGTTGTCAACGTCGGCCGTACCGGGGTCTTGGCGCCTAACGCCAGCCTGGAGCCGGTAGAGATCGGCGGGGTAGTGGTGCGCAATGCAACCCTGCACAATTTTGACGAGATCGCCCGCAAGGACATCCGCCTGGGTGACACGGTCATGGTCAAGCGGGCCGGAGACGTTATTCCTTACATAATTGGACCGGTGGTGGAGCTGCGCGACGGCACCGAGAAGGTCATCGAACCGCCGACTGTCTGCCCCTTCTGCGGCCAGCCCGTATCGCGCCTGCCGGGCGAAGTGGGCATTTACTGCGACAACGCCGCTTGTCCTGAACAGCTTGTGCGCCATGTCGAGCATTTCGTCGGCCGGGGTGCGATGGACATCGAGGGCTTCGGCTCGCAGACTGGGGCCCTGCTGGTGCAGAAGGGCATGCTGCGTGACGTTGCCGACATCTATTACCTGGGGCGAGACGCCCTGCTGGAATTAGAGGGCTTCCAGGAAAAGAAGGTAGACAGGCTCCTGGCCGGCATCGAAGCCAGCAAGAATCAGCCGGCCGAGCGGCTGCTGACCGGGCTGGGTATTCGCTTTGTCGGCTCGGTGGTGGCGGGCCTGCTGCTCGAAGGAATGGGCGGCATAGACCAGATCGCCGCCGCTGATGCGCCTGCACTGGCGGCCCTGGATGGCATCGGGCCGGAGACGGCCGCGGCCGTGGTTGTTTGGTTCGAAGACGAAGTCAATCGCCAGGTGGTCGAGAAATTGCGCGCGGCCGGGCTGCACTTCGAGGCCGCCCGCCGGCAACAAGCCCGCCGGCATAACCTGGCCGGCCTGACCTTCGTCCTGACGGGTGCCCTACCCATTTTCACCCGTGAGGAGGCCAAAGCCTTCATCGAAGAGAATGGCGGCAAAGTAAGTGGCTCGGTCAGCACCAAGACGGATTATCTGCTGGCCGGCGACTCTCCCGGCAGTAAATTGAGCAAAGCTGAATCGCTCGGCGTGCCCGTCATTGACGAGGATCGGCTGCGGGCGCTGGCGAACGGGCGGGGGTGAGCGGTGCCGGAGTTTTTCAATGTCTTGCCGCCGGCCGAGGCCCTCAAGCTGCTGTTGAGCCACCTGCCCGGCCGGCTGCCGGTTGAGCGACTTTCGATCCAAGACGCACTCGACCGGGTCAGCGCCAACGCCCTGACCGCGCCGGAGGCGCTGCCGGCCTTCCGCCGCAGCGCCATGGACGGCTACGCCCTGCGGGCGGCCGACAGCTTCGGCGCATCGGCCGGGCTGCCCGCCCTTTTCCAGGTGGTGAGCGAGGCGATGATGGGCCAACCGGCCGACCAGCCGCTGGCCCAAGGCCAGGCGGTGCTGGTGCACACCGGCGGGATGATCCCGCCCCAGGCCGACGCGGTAGTGCAAGTGGAGCACACCCAAATCGCCGGCCGGCCGCCGCTGGCGCCCCCCTTTGACATCGAGGTATTTCAGGCCGTGGCCCCGGGCCAAAACGTCCTGCAGCCGGGCGAAGACATCCAGGCCGGCCAGGAAATATTCGCGGCGGGCCATCGTCTCCGGCCGCAGGACATAGGTGGCCTCGTGGCCCTCGGCGTGACCGCGGTGGAGGTCGTTCGCCGGCCGCGCGTGGCCATTATTTCTAGCGGCGATGAACTGGTGGCGCCGGAGCAGCAGCCCGGCCGCGGGCAGATTCGCGACGTCAACACGGCGACCCTGGCCGCGCTGACGGTGCGCGCTGGCGGTCGGCCGGCCCCGGTCGGCATCGTGGCCGACGACTTTGAGGCGCTGCTGGCGATCGCCCGCGCGGCGCTTGAGACGGCGGACGTCCTGCTGCTTTCGGCCGGCTCGTCGGTAAGCGCGCGCGATATGACGGCCGCGGTTATTGAGCAGCTTGGGGAACCGGGCATACTGCTGCACGGCATCGCCACCCGGCCGGGCAAGCCAACCATTCTGGGCGTTGCCGGCGGCAAGCCAGTGCTCGGCCTGCCGGGCAATCCGGTCTCGGCCGTAATCCAATTTATGGTAGTTGCCGCCCCGCTGCTGGACCATTTGCAGGGTTTGCTCAAGCCCTCGTCTCGCGGTATCGTATGGGCCAGGTTGGCCCAAAATGTCGCGAGCGAGGCCGGCCGCGAGGATTATGTGCCGGTAAGAGTGTCGGCCGGCGCAGACGGCCTGCTGGCCGAGCCTGTTTTTGGCAAGAGCAACTACATTTTTAGCCTGGTGCAGGCGGATGGGCTGTTGCAGGTTCCGCTTAACAAGGGCGGCCTGGCGGCCGGCGAGTGGGTGGAGTTGAGTCTGTTTTGAGCGAAGCGATGTCACGCCGGCCGCCGATTAACCCCGAAGAGGCCCACGTGCTGGTCGTGGAGGATAACCCCGCCAATTTTGCCCTGACCGCGCGCCTGCTGGCCTTTACCGGGGTCCAGCAGCCCGAATGGAAGACGACTGGCTGGGGCGTGGTCGAGTTTGCCGAGAAAATGGGCCGCGTCGATCTGATCCTGATGGATATACGCCTGCCCGTCGAGGACGGTTACGAGGCGCTTAAGCAGATTCGGGCCCACCCCCAGTTACACGGCATACTCGTGATCCCGGTGACCGCGCTGGGCGGCGCGGCCGAGATGGAACGCGCCCGCGCGGCGGGATTCGACGGCTTTCTGGCCAAGCCTCTAGACGTGAAGAAATTCCCCGACCAGATACGGCGTATCCTGCGCGGCGAAGCGGTGTGGGAGGCCAACGCGGATGCCTAGCCGCCGCCGGCCGTCAGACGCCTGAGTTGCCGGCCGACGCCTGGCGCGCCGAGTTCACCGGCCGGCGCAACGAGGCCAAGTAAAGTGGCGCTCCCAACAGGCTCGAAAGGCGCATGAGCACTGAGATCAGTAGCGCCAGCGCCACCGCCTCCGCGCTGCTGACGCCCGCGCTGGCGAAAAGCAGCGGCGCCACCGACTCGCGCACCCCCAGACCGCCCACGCTGGGCACTAGCAGCGTCATGGATAGGATCGGCACCAGCAGCAAGTAGTAGCCCGCGGCAACCTCCAACCCCAGCGCCATGCCACCTATGGCCCAATAACTGATCAGGATCAGATTAAATAGCAGCGAGACAGCCAGCGCGCCCAGCACGGCGCGCGGACCGGCGCCCTGGATGGCAGCCAGGAGCCGGTCGAGACTCCGGCCCAGCCGAGCCATTCTAGAGGCGACCCCCTGTGGCTGCCCGAATTTGGGTCCGGCCGGCAGTTCGCTGCCCAACCGGCGCAGCAGCCGACCGTCCAGAAGGACGATGCCCGCGACCAGGCCTATGAGGCCGACTATGGCAACAAGATAGGCCAACTGGTCGGGGAAGCTTGCCGGCCGGAAGGGTAGGGCCAGCAGGGCCATCACAAACAGCATCATCAGGCCGGTCAGCCGGTCCACGATCACGGTGCCAGCCGCCACGCTCCGCGGGGCCTGCTTGGCCACTTCCAGAATGCGCACGGCGTCGCCGCCGAAGCCGCTGGGCAACAAGGCGTTGAAGAAGTTGCCCACGAAGTAGAGCCGCAACAGCCGGCCGAAGCCGATCTCGACGCCGAGGCCCCGCAGCAGCAGCAGCCAGCGGTAGGCGCGCGGCGCTAGACTCAGCACGATCAGCCCCAGGCAGACGACCAGCCAGCCCCAATGGACCTCACTCAATGCCGCGCCGACCTCGTCCAGGGGCACCTCCCAGATGACGTAAGCCAGACCGAGCACGGTGACGGCCACCTTGAGGAGGGTTGCCAGGCGCCCATTCATAGCGGGCCGATTCTATTTCATTCCGTTGGGGAAGCTACAGGCCGTTTTACCCATCCTGGGCGCTGGGATATAATCCGGCCGGCGATCCGGCGTCGCTGGATTCAGATCTCACCCAAGGGGGTCCTTGTGCCCACTGCGCTAATTACGGGCCTGACCGGCCAAGATGGTTCCTATTTGGCTGAATTCCTGCTTGGCCAGGGCTATGCTGTGGTCGGCATGGTGCGCCGCAGCAGCACCATCAGCTTCCACCGCATCGAGCATTTCCAACACCAGGTGACGCTGGTGCCGGGCGACTTGCTCGACCAGGTGTCTCTAATCCACATTCTCGAAGAGCACCGGCCGGACGAAGTCTATAACCTGGCGGCCCAATCGTTCGTTCAGACAAGTTGGTCACAGCCGGTTTTCACTGGCGAAGTTACCGCCCTGGGGGTGACCCGCCTCCTGGATGCGATCCGCATCGTGGACACCAGCATCCGCTTCTACCAAGCCAGTTCGAGCGAGATGTTTGGCAAGGTGGTCGAGACGCCCCAACGGGAGACCACCCCCTTCTACCCGCGCAGCCCCTACGGGGTGGCCAAAGTCTACGGCCATTGGATCACAGTCAATTACCGCGAAAGCTATGGCCTGCACGCCGTCTCCGGCATCCTTTTCAATCACGAGTCGCCCCGGCGCGGCTTGGAGTTCGTCAGCCGCAAGATCAGTCACGCGGTCGCCCAAATAGTAATTGGCCAGGCCAACGAGTTGCGTCTCGGCAACCTCGACGCCCGCCGCGACTGGGGCTTCGCCGGGGATTATGTCAAGGCGATGTGGCAGATGGTCAACAACCCGACGCCGGCCGACTACGTCATCGCCACCGGTGAAACCCACTCGGTCGAGGAGTTCCTTCAGGTAGCCTTTAGCCACGTGAACTTGGACTGGCGCGATTTCGTCGTCCAGGACGCGCGTTACATGCGCCCGGCCGAAGTTGACCTGTTAGTGGGCGACGCTTCCAAGGTCGGCCGGGAGTTGGGCTGGGAGCCGTTGATGACCTTCGAGGAGCTAGTCCGTGGCATGGTGGACGCCGACCTGAAGCTGCTGCGCGACGGGGCGACCGCCCAATAAGAGCCGAGACGCAATTTAGACACCGGAGGAACGATGACGGCCATTAAGTTCGGCACGGACGGCTGGCGCGGCCGGATCGCCGAGGAGTACACCTTTGACAACGTGCGCCGCTGCGCCCAAGGCTTTGCCGCCTACCTGATTCAGATCGGCGTCGCTGAGAAAGGCTGTGTCATTGGCTACGACAAGCGCTTCCAGGCCGAGCACTTCGCCGCCGCCGCGGCCGAGGTCCTGGCGGCCAACAGCATCCGCGTCTGGCTGACTGACGGGGCCACGCCCACCCCCGCCATTTCGTTCTCGGTGGTGGCCAAAGAGGCGGGCGGCGGCGTCAACATCACCGCCAGCCACAACCCGGCCGAAGATTGCGGCTTCAAGGTGCGCGACGGCCGGGGCGCAGCCATCGCGCCCGACGCGTTGAAGCGCATCGAGGCCCTGATCCCGGCCGAAATGGCGGCCGTGCGCCGCCTGGCGCTCGATGACGCCCTCAGCGATGGCTTCATCGCGAAGTTCGACCCGGCCCCGGCGTATGAGGAGCGGCTGCGCAGCCTGATTGACGTCGCGCCGCTCAAAGAGGCCGGCTTTATCGTGCTGGTTGACTGCATGTGGGGCAACGGTGCCGGCTGGTTCCCCCGCCTGCTGGCAGACGGCCGGACGGCCGTCCACGAGGTGCATAACGAGCGCAACCCGATCTTCCCGCACATGACCCGGCCGGAGCCAATCCCGCCCAACGTAGACCACGGCCTGAGCTTTGTCGCTAAGCTCGCGGCCGACGTGGCCGTGATCAACGACGGCGACGCTGACCGGGTCGGTTTCGGCGACGAGAACGGCGATTTCATTGACCAACTGCGGGTCTATGGCTTGCTGGGCTACTACTTCCTTGAGGTGCGCGGCCTGCGCGGCCCCATCGTCAAGACCATTTCGACCACCAAGATGCTGAACAAGTTGGCGCAAATGTACAAGGTGCCATTATATGAAACCGGGGTCGGCTTCAAGTACATTGCGCCGAAAATGGTCGAAGTGGACGCGCTCATCGGCGGCGAAGAGAGCGGCGGTTATGCCTTCAGGGGCCACGTGCCGGAACGCGACGGCATTCTGGCCGGCCTCTACTTCCTGGATCTGATGGTGCAGACCGGCAAGAAGCCGTCTCAGCTGCTCGACTTGCTCTTTGAAAAGGTCGGCCCGCACTTTTACCAGCGAGTTGACACCGCCTTTGATCAGGCCAGCAAGGAGGAGATCCAGCGGAACGTGGCCAGCGCCCGGCCGGAGGAGATCGGCGGCCTGAAGGTGACCGACATCGTCACGCTGGACGGCCACCAATTCATCATGGAGGATGGCGGCTGGCTGCTGATCCGCTTCAGCGGTACCGAGCCGATTATCCGCGTCTACTGCGAGACGACTCGCGAAGACAAAGTGGACGACATCTTGGACGATGGCCTGCGCCTGGCCGGGCTGCGCCAGGGCGAGACTTAGAATTGGAAGCGCCGAGGGCGATCCAGGACGCCTACGCCGACGACGTTAGCCACTGTTACGGCTGCGGCCAGCTGAACGAACATGGCCTGCATATCCGCAGCTACTGGCAGGGCGACGAGGTGGTCTGCCACTTCAAGCCCGCGCCCTATCACACGGTCATGCCCGGCTACGTCTACGGCGGCCTGATTGCCGCCCTGATTGATTGCCATAGCGCGGCCGCGGCCGCAGCCGGCGCGGCCCGCGCCGCCGGCCGCGAACCAGACGAGGGGGAGCTGGATCGCTACGTGACCGCGTCCTTACGCGTGGATTACCTCCGGCCGACGCCCCTGGGCGAAACCCTGGTGCTGACTGCCAGGGTCAGGGCGATCACTTCCCGGAAGCTGGTCGTCGCCACGAGCCTGGCCGCGGCCGGCCAGGAGCGGGCGCGCGGGGAGGCGGTACTGGTGCGAATGCCCGAAGGCTGGGCCAAAGGCGCCGAGGGCGCTTAGGTGGAAGAAGCGCCGGATTGGGTTGCCGTCAGGCGCACCGGCCGGAGCAGCGAGCGGTCAAAGTCTGCAACGCCCTCCAACCCGGCCTCTGACAGCGCCAGGTGGACGGCGTCGGCGTCTGCGCGAAGCCGGCCGATGTCCAGGCCGCGACATTCGGCCGGAAGCGGCCGCAGCCATTGGCGAGCGCGCAGAAACATCTTGACTGCGCCCACGTAGTTGGCACGTTCGATCTGCAAATAGGCGACGGCCACTTGAAGCACAGCCCGGTAGAGCTCCTGGCCGGCGCCCTCATCCTCTATCCAAGCCTCTTCCAACAGCTCATGAGCCTCGAAGTAGTCGCCCCGGTTGAACGCGGCGATGCCCGCCTGGGCCAACTGCGACAGCGGCTGGCGGCAACTGGCGTGGATCGCTTCCAAGTCCGGCCGGCGGGCGTTGCGCTCAATCAGGGCCGGCAGGTCGGCGAAGAAGCGCGAACGGGCCACGACAGCGTCGGCCGCCCGCTCGCGGGCGGCCCGAAACAGATCCGCCCGCACGTGGGGTCCGAAGCAGACCACCGGGATGCGCCGGGTGGCCGGCGAGGATTTGAGCACGGCCAACCATTCGCGCCAGGGGATCATCTCGTTGGCCAGGTCGAAAATGATCAGCGCCGGCTGGCTGGCCGTGACCGCCTCCACCAGGTCGGCCTGGGGGCCGAAGACCGGCTCGGCCGCCTGGCCGGCTGGGTTGAAGGCGTGCTCGGCGACGATGTCACTGGCCCGGGCGACGACGCGCACCCGGTAGCCGAGCCGGCCGGCGGCCGTCTCGATGGGCTGGGCGGCCATCAGGTCGGCTACAAAGGCGAAGATGAGCGGCGTTAGGCCCTTTGGCAGTTCGGGCATAGCCCGATTCTATGAGCATCCGGCCTTGGGGCCAATTACGCCTGGCCGGGCTGCTTGAGGTTGACGACTGGCGGCCAGCCCCTATAATCTGGTCTGGCAACTGACCAAGACCCCGGCGTTCACCAGCTACGGACTGGGGTAGAGAAGGTATTTCCGGATAGGTCGAACAGAACGCGCGCCAGGTTGGGCGTTAGAACACCTGGGACACCAAGTCATATCGCTTCCAGTACCACGTCGGGAACCGCGGCCGGGCGGGGAGCAAGCGCCTTGAGCGAGCCAGACGAAGCGTCGAATGCGGGCGGAGCCGGCCGATGAGTGACGCGCTGGCAATCGCGGCCGTCGTTAGCTTGCTGCTCCTGTTCAATGCGCTCTACGTCGGAGCCGAATTCGCCGTGGTCGCCGCGCGGCGCACCCGGATCAGCCAGATGGCGGCCTCCGGCCATGGCCTGGCCCGCATGCTGCTGCCCATACTGGACGACAGCCGGGCCACCGATCGCTTCGTCGCGGTCTGTCAGGTTGGCATCACCGGCGCCAATCTTGTCTTTGGCGCTTACGGCCACAACGTGCTGGCTGTCGGCCTGGCGCCGGCGCTCCACCGGCTGTTCGAGTCGGCCGGCCCGCTGCTGGCTCGCCTTGGCCTGAGCGAGGCGGCCTTTGCCTCCGGGACCACGCTAACACTTTCGGCCATCCTGGTGTTGTTCAGCCTGACGGTGCTTCAAGTTGTGTTGGGCGAGCTGTTTCCCAAATCAGTCGCCATTCAATATCCCGAGCGTGTTGCCCTGTTAACGCTGCTGCCCGTGCGCTGGACGCAAGGCCTGCTCAAGCCGTTTGTGGCCTTCCTGAATCGCAGCGGTAATCTCGTTTTGCGCTTATTAGGCGTCGAGATCGGCCGGGGCAGCGGCCGGGTGCATTCGCCTGAGGAAATCGAGATCCTGGTTTCGGAGAGCCACCAGGGTGGCCTGCTGGATGACGAAGAGCGGGTGATGCTGCGCAACGCCTTCCGCATGCGCGAGCTGACCGCGCGCCAGGTCATGATCCACCGGACGCGCATACTGGCGGCGCCGGCCGGCAGCCAGGTGGAGGAATTGCTTCAACTGTGCCTGGCGGCCGGCCATACCCGCCTGCCGCTCTACCAGGACACCATTGACAACATCTTCGGCTTCGTCCATATCAAGGATCTCTTTCGGCTGCATCTGGCCAACAGCCAGAATCTGGCGGAGATCCTGCGCGAAGTCGTGCATGTGCCGGAAACCTTGTCCGTCGGCGATGTCTGGGAGACGTTGAAGAGCCAGCGCCAATATATGGCGATCGTCTTTGACGAGTTCGGCGGCACGGCCGGGCTAATCACCTTTGAGGACCTGATCGAAGAGATCTTCGGCGAGCTGCAAGATGAGTTTGACGAAGAATCGGCGCTGATCTCCCAGGATCCCGAAGGTCGCATCTACCTGCGCGGGGAGCTGTTGGTCAGCGACGTCAACGAGTATTTGCTGCTTGACTTGCCTGATTCGGCCGACACGCTCGGTGGCCTGGTGCTGAGCCAGCTTGGCCGGCCGCCGGAAGTCGGCGACCAGGTGACGTTCGGCCCGACCACGATCCGGGTCGAGGCGATGGATGACGTCAGCGTATCTGAGGTTTCCCTACAGACCGAGCGGGACGATGTTGGCCACCAGGTGGGCGAATGGCACATTGCCAGCCATGAATAAGCGTCGCTTCGCCCGGCTGCTTCCGGCCGGCGCCTTTCTCGTCGGTGTCAGCGTGGCCCAGGAGGGGGCGACGGCCGGCTCGCTGCTGCTGGTAGCCTTCATTGTCATGCTGCTGATCCTCCTGAACGCCTTCTTCGTGGCGGCCGAGTTCGCCATAATCGGAGTCCGGCCGAGCCAGGTGGACGCCATGGCCCAGGAGCGCCGGCGCGGGGCGGCCGAGGTGCAAGCGATTCTCGATTCGCCGGCGCGCCTAGATCATTACATCGCCACCGCTCAGTTGGCCAACTCGATTACAGCGCTGGGGCTGGGCATGTATGGCGAGCCGCAAATCGCCCACTTTGTCGAGCCTCTTATCGCGGGCGTCGCCGGGGAGCGCTTCGGCGCTGGCTTGGCGCCCACCATCGCCTCGGCCTTCGCCCTGCTGCTGCTGACCTACCTGCACATTGTGCTGGGCGAAATGGTGCCCAAATCCATCTCGCTGGCGGGCCCGTCGCGGGCTGTACTGGCCGTTCATCCGCTGATGAATGCGTTCGAGAAGCTGTTAGGGCCGCCGGTAAGCCTGTTGAACGCGGTTGGCCGCTGGCTACTGCGACTGTTCAAGATCAGGGCGGCCGAGGGCGAGGCGCGGCTGCATTCGCCCGAAGAGCTGGAGCTAATCGTCAGCGAGAGCGCCGAGGGTGGCCTGCTCGAGGAAGATGAAGAGGCGCTGATCCGGAACATCTTCGACTTCAGCGATCGCCAGGTGGGCCAGGTGATGACACCCCGGCGTAAGGTACAGGCCGTGCCGTCGGACATTCCTTTGCACGAGTTGCTCCCTCTCGTGAACGACAGCCGCCACAGTCGCTTTCCGGTCTACGCGGGCGATCTCGACCACGTGGTCGGCATCCTGCACTTGAAGGACCTGGTGCGCAGCTATTTGCGCCAACCTGAAGCGCTGGATCTGCGCCTGATCACGCGGCCGGCGCCGGCTGTGCCCGAAGACCAGTCGGTCGAACAAATGCTGGCGGCCTTCAAGCACCAGCGCATCCATATGGCGGTCGTCCTGGATGAATTTGGCGGCCTGGCCGGCATCGTCACTCTTGAAGACCTGGTGGAAGAGATCGTTGGCGAAGTCCGGGACGAGTTCGACGTGGAGAAGGAGCCTGTCGTCGAACTAGAGCCCGGTGTGCTCGACGTGGCCGGCTCTTTCTTGGTGGATGACCTGCGCCAGTGGGTCTTCCTGGGCGAGGACGATGACATGCCCGACGTGGAGACTATCGGGGGCCTGATTCACACCTGGCTCGGCCGGCCGCCGCAGGTGGGCGACGTCGTGACGGCGCCGCAAAACAGCGACCTGAGGCTCAGCGTAACCGACGTGGACGGTCTGGCTGTAGCGCGAGCGCGGATCACCTTCCCGATCATGGAAGATGACGGAGCCGCGGGCGGCGAGCCGGCCGCAGCGTAGCGGGCAGCACTGGGGGCCCGAGCCGTCCTAACCCAGGTCGTAGACCTCAGACAATTTGGCGCTCAGGTAAGTGACGAAGGCGCTGTGGTCGAGCGGCCGGCCGGTGGCGCGCTGGATGAGTTCGGCCGGGGTCAGCATGCGGCCGAAGACCTGCACGTTTTCGCGTAGCCAATTCATCAGCGGCCCGATTTCCCCCTCGTCCAGCGCGGCCGCCATCTCGACATCGCTCTGAAAGGCAGCTTCGACCAATTGGGCGGCATACAGGTTGCCCAATGCATAGGTGGGGAAGTAGCCAAAGCCGACCATCGCCCAATGGATGTCTTGTAAGCAGCCGAGGCGATGGCTGCGCGGCCGGATGCCAAGCAACTCTTGTGACTTGTCGGCCCATACGGCCGGCAGTTCTTGGATGGGAAACTCGCCGTTGATCAACAGGCGTTCGATCTCGAAGCGTAAGATAACGTGCAGATTGTAGGTCAGCTCATCGGCCTCAACCCGGACTAAGCCGGGCTGGACCTTGTTCACTGCCCTGTAAAAAGCCTCCAGGCTAACCTCACCTAACTGCTGGGGAAACAGAGCCTGCAGGCGGGGCAGGTGGGCGCGCCAAAAACCACGGCTGCGGCCGATGAAGTTTTCGACCAGGCGCGACTGGGATTCGTCCAGCCCGGCCGAGGTCTCTTTGGCCAGCGGCGTGCGCGTCAGGTCGGGATGGACATTCTGGACGTAGACGGCGTGGCCGGCTTCATGCAGGGTGGCGAAGATCGAGGCGCTTAGAAAATTCGTGTAGTAACGCGTCGTGATGCGAACGTCGTTGCGCGACAGGCTGGTTGAAAAGGGGTGAACGGCTGTCGCCAAGTAACCGCGGTTGAAATCGTAGCCAACGGCCGCCGCCAGGTAGCGGGAGAAATGCTCTTGTCCAGCGATGTCGAAACGCTGATGGAGGAAATCGTCGCCAACGGCGTCCGGCCGCTCCCGGATCTGGAAGTAGAGGGGCACTAGCTCGGCCTTCAGGGCGCTAAACGACTCTTCAACGGCGGCCGTCTGCGCCCCTGGCTCATGCCGGCCGAGCAGGGCGTCGTACGGCTCGGTCTCATAGCCCAAATAGCTCGCCATCTGGCGCGACAGGCTGGCGATCTGGGCCAGCCAGGGTTCAAACGTCGCAAAGCTGTCCTCCTCGCGGGCCACCTTCCAGATGGCCGTTGCCTGGCTGCGGAGGGCAGCGAACTGACTGACGAAATCGGCCGGCAGCTTGCGCGCCTGGGCGTAGTCGTGCCGTAGGAAGCGGATCAGGCTGGCTTCGGCGCTTTCGTAACCGGCGCCGTTCTGCTCGACGGCCGCGCACTCGATCAGAGCGCCGATCTCATCGGCCGTATATAGGCTGTGGGCCAGCCGGTTCAGGGTTGTGATCTGCTGGACGCGGTCGGCATCGCCCCCTTTAGGCATGACCACTTCGCGATCCCAGGCCAGCACACGGGCCGCCTTGCGCAGATCGTAGATTTCATGGATGCGGGTTAATAAGGCCTGATAGGACATACAAGGAGGCAATTATAGCGCCGGCCGCTGGCGGCCGGTATTGCCAGCCCAGCACCTCCAACATGATGTAGTCGGCAATCGCCCACAGGCCAAAACAGCCAATGGCGAATATGACGATAGCCAGCGCGATGGCGATTAGCAGACAGCTTTGGGCGCAATGGAAGCCCTGGGCCGGCAGAGGCTCGGGCTGGGCCGTTGCCTCCGGCCGGCGCGACCGCGGCCGGATGCGGGGAGGCGTCAGCGGCAGATCGGCTACCTCGCCCCGGCCGGCGCAGCCGAAGGCGGTGCAGCGGTTGCTGTTGGCGCGCCAGCAGGCCACGTGGTGTCGGGTGGCATCCTCCGGGCAGATGACCAGCTCGTCGCCGGGCGCGAACGGCCCCTTGCACAGGGCGCAGGCCTCCCCTAGAAACGGGGTGTCTTTGGTGACCGCTAGCGGCCGGAGCGCCATCCAAAGGATCGCAAGATGCTCTGCAACAGCGTGTTCCAGAAGCTCGGGCGGGCGGCCTCGGCCCGGTGCCGCTTCTCTTTCGCCTTGAGGCGGCCGGTCTGGGAAGCTGTCGGGCTACGCCGGGCCTGGCGCGGCAGGTCGGCATAGCCGATCTTCAAGCGCGGCCCCAGGTCGGGCCCGTAGTTAGCCGCTTCGCGGCCGGCGCAGCCCAAGACGGCGCAGCGGCCACCGTTTTGCGCCCAGCAGGTGTCATGGTAGAGCGTCTGGCACTGGCGGCAAAAGACTGGAGCAAGTTCCGGCCGGCCTGGATGGCGCTCGACCGCGCTGGCGCAGATCGGACAGCTCAGGCTGAGCCGGTTGACGGCCGCGACGTCCTCCAGGCTGACGCGCAGTCGGCCGTTGAGCGAGGAGGCCTCTTCGGCCGATGAGATCGGTGCTGGCTGGGAATGCGGCCCTTTGGGCAGCGTCATGCTACGCCAATTTTACCATGAGCCGGCCGCCCAGCCGGGCCAGGGGAAGTCGTAGCCAGCCACCCCTTTTTGCTCCCGATCCCAGCAAAAGAAGCCGCTCTTGGCCGCCAGCGGATCCATCACCAGGGCGATGTGCCAGAGCTGGGTGAAGAAATTGTGGTGGATAAACTGGTCCATGCCCGATAGGAAGATGCCGAAGCCAGGGTGGGTGTGATACCAACCCACAATGCGCATCGCGTCATCCGGGTACAGCGTGGCCATCCGGTCATGGACGTAGCGCCAGCTTTCGGGTGTGTAGGTGACGCTGGCGCCGTGCATCCGGGTGTGCTTGGCGATCATGCTGGCGCTAACCTGCACCAGATACCGGCCGTCGGGCTGCTTCTCCGGCGGGGGACCCAGCAACATGCCGGCCACCTCACGATCTAGGCTGGTCAGCGCGTGGGCCTGGGCGTCGCGAAACGCGCCTTCGTGACATAAGATATCCACAGCCGTCCAGGTCGGGTGATTGAGCGGCCGCCGCCGACCCAAAATGCGGTGCCGCGGCCGCTCCTGAGTCCAGGGCAAGCGGGCTGCTGGCTCGCGGACGCCGGTCTCGCCACCCACGGCCGCTGGCTCGGTCGAACCCTCAACGCCGGGCTGGGCCGCTTCGGCTGGTTCGGCCGGCCCGTCGCCAGCAGCCTCGGCCGCTGGCTCAGCCGCGCCGCCTTGCTCCGCGGCCGGCAGCCAGACCTCGGCTTGCAGCCAATCGCTCTCTGTCGGCGTCTGGCCTTCACGCTCCTCGTGGCCGACGAGCCGCGCCTCCCAGCCGGCCTGCGCCAACAATTCAGCCAGCGTCTGCGCTCCATAACGGCCGAGTAGCTCAGCTTCCAGCGCCTCGGCGAAGGCGGACAACTCAGCCAGGGTGCAATCGGCCAGTGGCTTGGCCCGGCCGTTGCCGGCCGGCAGCACGTCGCCCGGCCGGAGTGTGAGGCGCACTTCCGCCGGCCGGTCGGCGGCCGGCAGGCTGAGGACAACGAGAAAACTAGAGGAGGGTGATGCCGAGGTCATCGGCCTCTTCCTCGGCCCCAATGACGATGAGCGCCTCCAATGATTGGCCCTTCAGCGGCCGGGGGTCAACCGGGAACAAGCCCCGGTTACGCAAGGCCCAGCCGGCCGCGCGCGAGTTCATGGGATCTTTCGGCCCCAGGTTCTTGTACTGAACCATCTCGCCCAGCGTGAGAATCAATTCGTCCAGGGTTTTGGCCGGCCACCAGGCCCCAATGCAAACCGCGCCCGTGCTGTGGATGTTGGGGTGAAAGATCGGGGTCAGCCATTTCAGCTGAGGCTGCTTTAGCGGATATTCGGCGTGCAAGTAAATGCGCACCCGATGCAGGTCGGCGTAAACCGGCTTGCCGGCCGGCGATAGTCGCTCGACGCCCCGACAACGCAGCTCGATCAGGTACTTTTCGGGCGGATCGCCCTCGGTGGCTGCGATCTTGATCAACTCGCTGCGGTTGACCAGCTCTTGCACACGCCGGTAATCGTTGCGCAGACGCGTCTCGCGAATGTCAAAAGACATAGGGCTCCTTGTGGGCTGCCGGCCGGCCAGGCGCTCAGCCAGCCGTGACTTCTGGAAACAGGCTCAGGATGTCATCTTCGTTGACTCCGGCGTCCTTGAGCGACTCGTCGTCGCTCAGGCGCTTGCCGGAGGTGCGGTGGTCCAACCGGTAGGTGATCGGGTTGGCGCCCTGGTTGGTGGGCAGCCCCATCTTGGTGACGAGCGCCGGGATCAGGCGGCGCATCGGCACGTCGGCCGGTACCTCGACCGGCGTCTTCTTGGAGCCGGTGGGATCGTAGATGATCACTTTCATACTTGCCATGGTCAGCGTTCCTCCAATGGGTCAGTTTTATCAGTTATAGCTGAAGAATTGCTCTTTATCGCCGGTCAGTTCCAGGTAGATGCTGTCGCCGCCATTCCTGGCGCGCAGGATGGACAAGGCGGGCAGATCAAGGTCGCTCAGCGGCCGCTCCAGGAACAGCTCGTCACCACTGAAGCGGTGGCTTAGCTCCATCTCACGCCGGCCGGCGCATTCCGGACAGTCAAGCTCGCGCTCGGTGAGCCGGGCCATGCGCTTGAGCGGCTGCGTTTGCCGGCCGCAAGCGGTGCAGATCAGGGCCGTCACCAACTCGAAGCCAAGCTCAAGGGTTGTCTCCGGCCCCAGGCGTTCGCGCGCCAGGCGCAAAAGATCGGCCGCGGTCGTCTGGCTGGCGCAAACGTGTTCTAGCTCACAGATTGGCTCAATGAGGCTGTGGCTCAGGCAGTCTGGCTTGACCGGATACTTGGTTGTGTAAATGTCATTTGTCAGGCCGTTGATGATGAGGCCATGGCCAGGATTGACCTCCAGCCCATGCAGCAGCTTGAGCGCCTCCTGGGTTTGGAAGGCCGCCACAATGGACGCGCTGGTTGGTGTGGTGGGCACCTTGCCCAACTGAATGTTCTCACGGGCCAACAGGGGACAAGAGTAACGCAAATTGATGAGCTGGTAATCCAAGTCGGTCAGGGTGCACTCGTAGCACGCGCCCCGGCCGGGCCAAAAGACGCGCACGATGCCCATCAACTCCTGGATGGCTCCATCCACCCAAGGCCGGCCGACGGCCCAGCAGAAGCGGTTCAGCGAGAGCCGGGCTTCGCGGTTGTCCAGACAGCCGATGACGACGTCCACATGGCGAAAGACGCCCAGCCCCATATCGAAATTGATGTCGCCATGCCAGGCGCGCACCCGTACGTCCGGGTTGAGCTCGCGCACGGACTGGGCGGCAACCTCAGCCTTGCGGCCGCCGTTGTGGTTGGCGCGGAAGAGCACCGACCGGCTCAGATTGCTGTCCTCAATCGTGTCGAAGTCGGCCACGATGATCTGGCCGAGACCCATCAGCGCCAGGTTCTTGAGCACCTCATTGCCCAACGCGCCTGCGCCGACCACCAGCGCGGTCGCTCCGCGGACAACCTCTTGGCGCCACCAGCTGATGTAGCCGAAAGCGTGGTAGCGGTCGCTTTCCGGGTCTGTGATGATGATGGGCTCGCTCATGCGGACGCTCAGGCGTATGACTGGCGGTAGAACGGCAGAGCGAATTCGGTGCGATCTGTGTTCAGGGTGATTGACTTGGCCTCCTCATCGCCGCCAAGATCGCGCGGCCAGGTAATTGCGACCTCATAGGTGGCTCCGCTCCTCTCAGGGACGGGCAGCTCGCAGCGGAACACGCCGTCGCGGCCGGTGGCGCCGGCCACGCGGCTGCGCAGCTGCCGGCTGCCGGCGCGTACCTGGACGCCAACGA
>JBOGUG010000020.1:0-20142 GCA_050696115.1 Promineifilaceae bacterium (SeqCode)
TATCCTGCCAGCCTTATCTGAATTCCAGGTATTAAAGGTCCAGCCGATGTACCTGCCGGCAAACGCCTCGCCGGCCGCTGGGCTGCGGCTCTGCTGCCAGCCATTTGTCACATCGTAGGGCCCGGCAAAGCCCCAAGGGTCCACCTGATCAGGACCGTCCCCGCCGCGGTCGGGGAAGAAGTCGCCCCCTTCTTGCGCCAGGCTCTGCCTGCGCTCCAGCGTGATCCGCGGCAGCTTGCGCTTGACGGCCGCCTGAATCGCATTTTCAAACGCGTGGCCCAACTTGTGGACTTCGTATTGGTCGCGATTGTAGCTCCGGGCCAGCGCGGCCGCCCTCAGAATTGGGCAACCACAGGGGGTTGCCCCTACGAATGCGGCATCACATCCGGCCGATCTCGTAGGGCCGGGCCTCGTGCCCGCCTTGGTTCTGCCCCTACGCCAAAAAATCCCCTAATCCCCAAATCCCGGCCGCCTTAAGCCCCGGCCGCGGGCAAGATGCCCGCGCCACAAAATGGGCGGCCGCCCGGCCGCGCTAACCCGCCTGCAATCAGGCGGCCGCCAGTTCGCGAGCCGCCTGGCGCAGCTCGGCCGCCTTGTCCGTCGCCTCCCAAGGGGCCTCGATGTCGCTCCGGCCGAAGTGGCCATAGGCGGCTGTGGGCCGGAAGATCGGCCGGCGCAGGCGTAGGTCGCGGATGATGGCCCCCGGCCGGAGGTCGAACTTGTCCTCGATTAATTGAACGAGCAATTCGGCCGGGTAGTCGCTGGTGCCAAAAGTCTCGACGTTGATGCTGACCGGGTGGGCCACGCCGATGGCGTAGGCTAATTGCACTTCGCAGCGCCGGGCCAGCCCGGCCGCCACCAGGTTCTTGGCCACCCAACGGGCCGCGTAGGCCGCGCTGCGGTCCACCTTGGTGCAATCCTTGCCGCTGAAGGCGCCACCCCCATGACGGCCCATGCCGCCGTAGGTGTCCACGATGATCTTGCGGCCGGTGAGGCCGGCGTCGCCCATCGGGCCGCCGATAACGAAGCGGCCGGTCGGGTTGACGAAAATGCGCAGATCGCTGTCAACCAGATCGGCCGGCAGAACCGGCAGGATGACGTGCTCGATGATCGCCTGGCGGATTTCTTCCAGCTCTATCTCCGGAGCATGCTGGGTGCTGATTAAGACGGTGTGCACCCGCTTCGGCGTGCCGTAGCTGTACTCGACCGTCACCTGGGATTTGCCGTCCGGCCGCACCCAAGGCAGGCTGCCGTCGCGCCGAACCTGCGCCAGGCGGCGGGTCAGGCTGTGGGCCAGGAAGACGGGCAAAGGCATGAAAGATTCGGTCTCGTTGCAGGCAAAGCCAAACATCATCCCCTGGTCGCCGGCGCCGATGGCGGCGATCTCGGCTTCGCTGTCGCCGTTGCTGCGGTATTCGAGCGCCTGGTCTACGCCCTGGGCGATGTCAGGGCTCTGGCGGGCGATAGCTACCTGGACGCCGCAAGTCAGGCCGTCGAAGCCCTTTCGGCCATCATCGTAGCCGATATCCAGGATCGTCTGGCGCACGACCTCGTCAAAGTTGATGGCGGCCGTTGTCGTGATCTCCCCCATGAGAATCACAAAGCCGGTCTTGACGGCCGTCTCGCAGGCCACGCGCGCCATTGGGTCCTGCGCCAGGATCGCGTCCAGGACGGCATCGCTAATCTGATCGCACATCTTGTCGGGATGGCCCTCGGTGACCGACTCCGATGTGAAAAGTAGCTTTGGAGAGGACATAAAGGTGGTGCTCATTATCATTACCTCCCTGGCGGCCGATCGGCCGTTGATTGCGGGATGAATAAAAAAAGCCCCTTGATCTGGTCAAGAGGCGGGCGCGCTACATTTGCTTAGACCTCTTATCTTCCAGCTTCGCTGACGGAGTTAGCACCTTCCCAATCAAACGGGAGGTTGCTGCAGCTTCCTCGGGCCGGTCCCTCTGCTGCTCCTGATAAGGGTAAACTGTTAATCTTCGGTCGTATGTTGGCGCCAGTATAGCCGAAGGGGCTGCCTTGTCAACTCGAGTCCCAGCGTTCGGGCGGTTCGTGCATGCCCAGGATGTTGTAGCCGGCATCCACAAAAACGACCTCGCCCGTCACACCGCTGGCAAGGTCGCTGCACAACCACAGCGCCGCCCGGCCGACCTCCTCTTGGTCTACGTTCCGCCGCAGCGGCGCCCGTTCCTCGACGTAGTGCAACATTTTGCGAAAGCCGGCCACGCCTGAGGCAGCTAAGGTCTTGATCGGCCCGGCCGAAATCGCGTTGACGCGGATGCCGTGCGGACCCAGGTCGGCCGCCAAATAGCGTACCGTGGCCTCTAAGGCGGCCTTCGCCACGCCCATGACGTTGTAATGGGGCACGACCTTCTCGGAGCCGTAATAAGTCAGCGTCAACATGCTGCCCCCGGCCGCCATCAGAGGAAGCGCCTGGCGCGCCAGGGCAACCAGGCTGTAGGCGCTCACGTCCAACGCCATGGCAAAGCCGGCCCGGCTGGTGTCCACAAAGCGGCCGCTCAGATCCGCCTGAGGCGCGAAGGCGACGGCGTGAATCAGGATGTCAAGGCTCTCGAAATGAGCGGCGGCCTTGGCGAATAGTTCCTCAATTGCAGCGTCCTGGCTGACATCGCAGCGCTCGACGAAGTCGGCGCCAAGCTGCTCGGCCAACGGCCGGACGCGCTTTTCTAGCTGCGGGATCGCGTAGCTAAAGCCAAGCGCTGCGCCGTGATCGTGTAGGGCCTGGGCGATGCCCCAGGCAATGGACTTTTGATTGGCCAGGCCGAAAACCAGCGCCTTCTTGCCGGCTAGCAGTTTCATACTCGCTCCTTTTCTCCGGCCGCGGCCGGCTCAGCGCGACACAAATTGGTTGTCTGCGATCCAGAAGCGCCAGGGGACCGACCGCCAGGGCTCAGGCGTCTGCCCGAGGCCGATGCGCGGCCCCTGGGCGACGCGTTGGGACGGCACCTCTCGATCGCGCTCAAGCCATAGAACCCCGCCGGGCGCCCAAAGGTTCGCGCCCTTCAGGCCGCGGTCAATCGCCAGCGCCTGAGTCAGCTTGCCTGGCCCGTTGGTCAACTCGGCGCGTGCTGCGCCGCCCCGATTGGCAGCCATGACTTCCTCACCCTCAACCGGCTCCAGCGCCCGGATTAATACCCCGTTGGCCTGGCCCTCGTGGCCGGTGACGACGTTGAACATCCAGTGCATGCCGTATGTAAAGTAGAGATAGGCGTGGCCGGGCGGCCCGAACATGACAGCCGTGCGGGCTGTCGGCCGGCCGCCGTTGGCCCGGTCGCCGTGGCAGGCCAGGTCGCGTTCTTCAGCGTCGCAATACGCCTCGGCCTCGACGATAACGCCGGCCAGACGGCCGCCGTCGAGCAGGCGCACCAGCCGCGTCCCCAGCAGGGCGGCGGCTACTTCGCGCGCCGGCCGGGCGTAGAAACTTTGCGGCAGAACGGTATCCCGGCCGGAGGACCTACTGCGCGTCGTCGCCATCCTTAACCAGGTGGGCCACCAACTCAATGTTCGTCGCTGCCAGCGCGCGCGAGACAGGGCAATTCTTCCTGGTCCCTTCGGCAATGCGCAGAAAGGTTTGCTCGTCCACGTCCGGGACATGGGCTGTCGTCTCCAATTCGATCAGCGTGATCAGTGCGCCGATGTCGTCGCGGCCGAAGTGGACGCTGGCGCTGGTGTCAATTCGCACGGGCGTGTAGCCGGCCTTGCTCAGGTCGGACGCCAGGGCCATCGAGAAGCAGCCGGCATGGGCAGCCCCAACCAGCTCTTCGGGGTTGGTACCGGCCGCGTCCTCGAAGCGGGAGGCGTATGTGTAGGCGCCCTCAAAGGCGCCGCTGCCAAAGCGCATGGCGCCGCTGCCCTCGCGTAAGTTGCCTTCCCAGGTAGCTTCAGCGCTGCGAATGGTCATGCTGGGGTTCTCCTTTGGTTCAGTCCAGGCATCGGCCTGAGATCGGTGTCGTTTCGGGCCCGGAGGTCAGGGCGCAGGCGCTTGCCGTCTACTCCCCGGCCGCAGCCAGCTCGGCCGCGCGCCGCAGCGTGCTGACACCAAAGACAACGACGAACAGCAGCGCCAACACCAGCACCACAAGGTCAATGAGCGACAACGCGCCTGGTAAGCCCACCCCTAAGGCCGGACTTCCGAAAAAGTAGATGAACGTGTTGATCAGAATGGCGAACAGGCGCATTTCTGTCGGGCCCAGTTTGCCATATGAAATCTTGAACTGGCCGGTCACGTACGTGTTGACATAAACATAGACGGACATCATCAGATAGCCGATGAGGCCCAGGCTGGCAACCGAAAAGTTGACATAAGGTGACAGGCCCAGGCCGCTGAAGATCAGAAATTGGCTGAACGCGTCTACGGTGTGATCTACGAAGTAGCCGTACTTCGGCCGCTCGATGAGCCGGTGGCGGGCCAGCGTCCCGTCCAGGCTGTCGCCCAGCCAGTTGACCACAAAGCCGAGGCTGGCCAGCCACAAAAAACCGGCCGATAGATTGGTCAGCACGTAGCCAGAGAAAATGAGAGCCGAGCCTCCGATGCCGATCAGTGTCAGGATGTCCGGGTTGACCCAGGCTGGCATCTGGGCCGCCAGCCAGCGCAGGGCCGGCCGCTCCAGCGGACCCAGTAAGATGTCATTTATGCGCTTATGTGGGTTGATATCGGCCATAGGTGCTGCTGCGTGCCTGGGCCGGCTGCGTCTCCACGCCGGGCCACACCGGATAGAACATCAGCCATTGTTCAGGCGCCTGGCGGATAAAGCCCTCCGCGACCGACAGAACGCGTTCGGCGTTGTGGCTGATTTCCGCCTCGCGACCAGCCCCGCGCTCCATGCTGATTAAGGACGAGGTCTGAATGTGGTACTTGCCGTGCGCGTCCATCACCGCCGCCGTAACCATGATCGGCGCCTCGCTCTTTAGCGCCAGAAAGATGTGGTGCACAGGCAGCCGGGCCGGTTGGCCGAAGAAACGCAACTCATGTTTCGCGCCCGGCACCGGCCTGTCTGCGCCGGTGATCACCACCCCGCCCTCCTTGAGCAGATTGGCGGCCCGTTTGAGCGAAGCCACCGACGCCGGCATCAGATCTAGCCCGGCTTGGCGGCGGAACTCATTTTGCTGCCGGTAACCCCCGGTGGGATCGGGATAGGCGAGCATCAGGGCGCGCAGGCCAAGCCTGGCGGCCGCCTGGCCTAGAAAATCAAAATTGCTCATGTGAATGCCAACAACTAAGGTACCCTGGTTGCGCTGGCGCTCGCGCTCCAGAATGAGGTCGAAGCCAGGTCCAAAATCAATGTTCTCGCGCATGACGGCCGTGTCGCCCATGTAATGGTACGTGTCATACAAACAGTGGGCCGCATGGCGGAAGGTGGCGCGCACGCGGGCGCCCAACTCTTCCGACTCCAGCCGGCCGCCGCCGACGACCCATTGGTTGGAACGGACTGCTTGTATTAGGGGGTCATTGCTCCGAGCCGACAGGCGGTCGGCAAGGCGGCGCCCTAGAGCATAGCCGGCGGCCGGCGGCAGCAGGCGCGCAAAGGCGATAAGCAAGCCAATACCAAAGCGACTGTTGCTGAGCCGTTGGAACGCGGAGGACATACGGGGATGCGGCCTATGGGCCTGGGCGCCGCGGCCCTTTAGTGAATCTGGACGGGATCCTTGATCGCGCCGCGCTCTTCGAGCGGCCGCTCGTAGCCTGCGTCCAGCCCCTCCGGCCGGGCTGTCTTCTCAATGCGCACGGCCGTGTTCTTGTAGTCAGGGATTTTGGCCCGCGTGTCCACCCGATCCAGGGTGAGCAGGTTGGCGGCCGCCTCGGCAAAGTGGAAGGGAATGAAAACGGTCCGGCGCGGCGAGCGCTCGGTCACCAGCGCTCGCAGCGTCACGCTGCCCCGGCGCGAGGTTACGCGCAGCCAGTCGCCAGTCTCCACCTCGAGCTCGGCCGCGTCCACCGGATGCAGCTCACAGGTCGCTTCGGGGTAAACGTCCTCAAGCCGCGAGCGGCCGGTCATGGTGCTGCCGCTCCAATGGTAGAGCACCCGGCCGGTTGTCAAATTGTAGGGATAGTCCTCGTCAGGCAGCTCCGAATGGGTGCCGAAGCCGACTTCCCAGAATTTGCCCTTTCCGCGCGGGAAGGTGTCGGCGAACAGATAGGGAGTGCCGGGATGGTCGAAGTCCGGACAGGGCCAATGGACGCCGCCCTCGCGCTCAATGCGGGCGTAATCAATGCCCCGGAATTCGGGCGTTACCCGGCGCATCTCTTCCCATATTTCTTCTGGATTCGCGTAGCTGAAAGCGGCCACCAGGCGGCTGTCCAGCCGGCCGGCCAACCGCCGGCCGAGGTCGGATAGGATGTCCCAGTCCGGCCGCGATTGGCCCACTGGGGCAACGGCCGCGCGTACCCGCTGCACGCGCCGGTCGGTGTTGGTGAAGGTGCCGTCCTTCTCGGCGAAGCTGGTGGCCGGCAGGATGACATCCGCCATCTCGCCTGTTTCGTTGATGAAAATATCCTGGCAAACCAGGAACTCGAGCTGTTCCAGGGCGTGGCGGGCGTGGTTCTGGTTAGGCTCGCTCATCATCGGGTTTTCACCGAGGACAAACATGGCCCGCACCCGGCCTTCGGCCGCTTCGTCCACCATTTCGGTCGCCGTCAGGCCCGGATTCGGGTTGAGTTCAGTCTCCCAAAATCGCTCGAAGGCCGCGCGCACCTCGGGCGCCTTAACGCTTTGGTAAGCGGTAAAGACGTTGGGCAGCCCGCCCGAATCGGAGCAGCCCTGAACGTTGTTCTGGCCCCGCAGCGGGTTCAGGCCGGTACCTGCCTTGCCCACGTGGCCGCACATCAAGGCTAGATTGCACAGCGCCAGCGTGTTGTCGGTGCCATGCGTGCTTTGGCTGATGCCCATGCCCCAATAGATCGCCGCCCTCTCAGCCAAGGCGTAGAGGCGCGCCGCCTGGCGGATCTGCTCGGCCGGCACGCCGCTGACTTGTTCGGCCCATTCGGGCGTGAACTCCTCTAATGACTCCAGATATTCCTGGAAGCCCTCGGTGCGGGTCGCGATAAAGCCCTCATCGTAGAGCTTCTCTTTGACCACGACGTGGGCCATCGCCTGAAACACGGCCACGTCGGTGCCCGGGTTTTGGCGCAGCCAGTGGGTGGCAAAATCGCTCATCTCAATCCGGCGCGGGTCCACCACGATGAGGCGGGCGCCGTTGCGGCGCACGGCCCGCTTCAGGAAGTTGGCGATCACCGGATGGGTTTCAGTCGTGTTGGAGCCGGTAACGATAAAAACCTCCAACCCTTCCATCTCGGCAATGGAGTTCGACATGGCACTGGAGCCAATGGACAGCTGGAGCCCGGTCACCGAACCGGAGTGGCACAGGCGAGCGCAGTGATCCACATTGTTGGTCTTGAACAAGGCCCGCAGCACCTTCTGAAAGACGTAATTGTCTTCGTTGGTGGCTTTGGCGCTGGCGTAGCTGGCGATAGCGTCGCCACCGTGCTCTCTGGCAATTCGGGTCAGTTCGTCGGCCGTCAGCTCCAGGGCCTCATCCCACGAAGCCTCGCGCCACACGGGCTTTGCGCTGCGCCCCTCTTCGCGGTTGGCGCGGATAAGGGGCGTCTTGACCCGGCCCGGGTGGCGAACGTAATCGGTGCCGAAGCGCCCCTTGACGCACAACATCCCGTAGTTCGGGGCCGCGTCGAAGGGCGCGTCAACGCGATAGATCGTTCCGGCCTTGATGTTCAGGTCCACCTGGCAGCCCACCCCGCAATAGGGGCACGTGCTGCGCACCACTTTGTCGGGCGTGATCATGCATGCCTCTCCATTTCCAAGCCGCCGGCTCAGCCGGCCTCCCGGTCAGGCGCTGAGCCATCAGCGCGCCGGCCGGCGCGCTTGCGGCCACCGCCGCGCGTACGCAAGAAGATTTCTTCCGGATCAACCCCCTCTTCCAAGAGCGCCTGGCGCTTGGGCTTGAGGGCGCCGGTGGGGCAGACACCGACGCACTGGCCGCAGAACACGCAGGTGGTGTCCATCATCCCGTCACCCATAAAGGTGCCGATCAAAGTGTCGAAGCCCCGGCCGTCAAAGTTCAGGGCGAACGCAAATTGGGCATCGTCGGCACAGGCCTGGACGCAGCGCCAACAGTTGATGCACTTGTTGTAATCGCGCAGGTAAAAGGGGTTATCGTCGTGCACCGGCGCTTCGCGCCGGGCCGCCCGGCCTTCAAAGCGGTCCGGCTCGGCCCCATACTCGGCCAACAGGGCTAGCGTCTCCGGCGCCTCGCTGACGTCCACGGCCGAGGCCAGCATCTCCAATATGGTGCGGCGAGCGCGGCGCACGTCTTCGCTTTGGGTGACGACATTCATGCCTTCGGCGCAGGGCGTGACACAGGCGGCAAGCTGAACCCGACCGCCGCCGTCCACCGAGCAGACCCGGCACAGGCCGTTGGCTGTCAAATGGGGGTGGTAGCAGATGACCGGGATCGCGATGCCCACCTGGGCGGCCGCATCCAAGATGGTCGTGCCGGCCCGTACACTAACGGGGCGGCCGTCGATCGTCAGCTTCACCAGGTCAGCCACCGGCCGGCAATCCTTCCAGCCGCCAGGCATGGGTGTAGACCCGCATCCGATCCTGGCGCAGGTAGGCCACGACCGCCATGTTCCAGGCCTCGGCCAGGGCCAGCGATAGGCTGGTTGGCGAGGTGCGCGAACAGACGATGGGCGTCCTCAGCCGGCGCGCCTTGTTGATCATCTCACTGCTGATGCGGCCGCTGCTGAACAGCAGCAGTCCCTCGGTGGCCAGGCCTCGCGCCAGGGCCGCACCTGCCAACTTGTCAAGGCAATTATGGCGGCCCATATCCTCCACCTGGAGCAGCGTGCCCGTCTCGTCGGCCAGGGCGGCCGTATGGATGCCGCGCGCTTGCTGATAGAGGGCCGCGCCCAGGTGAACGTCCCGCATGAGCTCCGCCAGACGGTGTGGGCTGGCGCGCACGCTTGACTCCAGCGGGGCGTGCTGGCCTGACAAGTCGTCAAAGGTCAGCCCGCCGCCACAGCCGGCCGTCTTGATAGCCCGGCTAGGCATCTCCATGCCGCTGTCCCACAGCCAGACGTCCACGCAGCGGCCGTCTTGCGACACGTGGGCCGAGCGAACGTCGGCCGCGCTCTGGATCAGGCCCTCGTTGTAGAGGAAGCCTACCGCCAATTCGATAAGCTCGCGCGGCGTGCACATGAAGGTGGCGATTTCGCGGCCGTTTACCGAGATACAGACCTGAGCTTCGGCCACAACCTGGCCCTCAATGGCTAGGGGCGTGCCTTTGCCCAGGCTGAGATAACGGCTCGGCAGGATGCCGGCCGCTTCTACCAGCTCCACCTGCAACCCGCCCGGGTGCGCGTCCACGGCCGGCGCTTTCACGCGAACATCTCGGGCCAGCGGCGCATGGCGCTGATGACGGCCGACGCGGCCGTCTGACCCAGGCCGCACAGGGAAGTTTGGGTCATGGTGTAACCAACGTCAGCCAGGCTCTGGGCGTCGCTTGCCCGGAAGCCGCCGTTGTGGGCCAAGTCGCCCAACAACTCGAGCTGGCGCTGGGTGCCCAGTTGGCAGGGAAAGCACTTGCCGCAGCTTTCATGGGCGAAAAAGCGGCCCAGTTGGTAGAGCACCTGGCGCAGATCCACCGCCTCATCGAAGGCCATGATCACGCCCGAGCCCAGGGGCACATTGCGGGCGCGGGCCACCTCACAGCTCAGCGGCAGGTCGAGCATTTCGGGCCCTGCCAATATCCCGGCCGCCCCGCCCAAGAGGAGCGCCTGCAGTTTCCGACCGCTGGGCACGCCGCCGGCCCTGGCCAGCAGATCAGCCACGGTCAGGCCGAAAGGCACCTCGTAAAGGCCCGGCCGGCCCACATGGCCGCTGACGCAAAACAACTTCGAGCCAGGTGAGTCGGCCGTGCCAACTTTGCGCCAGGCTTCAGGCCCCAAATTCACGTAGGCCAGCGCCGCCAGCAGCGTCTCAACGTTGTTGATGGCCGTCGGCTGCTGGAAGAGGCCGTGAGTCACCGGAAAAGGTGGCTTGATGCGCGGAAAGCCGCGCCTGCCTTCAATCGCCTCGAACAGCGCCGTCTCTTCGCCGCAAATATATGCCCCGGCGCCCAGGCGCATCTCGATGTCAAAGTTGAAGCCAGCCCGGCCGAGTATATTTCGGCCGAGCAGCCCCGCCGCCCGCGCCTGGCGCACCGCCTCCGCGACGCGGGCAAAGGCGCGCGGGTATTCGCCCCGCACAAAAACCCAGCCCCGCTCGGCGCCAACGGCGTAGGCGGCCAGGCTGGCCGCCTCGACGACGGCAAAGGGGTCCTCTTCCAACAGCACCCGATCTTTAAAGGTGCCTGGCTCGCTTTCGTCGGCGTTGACCACGATGTGCTTGTTGGCCCCGGCCGCGGCGCGCGTTAAGCGCCACTTGCGGCCAAGCGGGAAAGTAGCTCCGCCCCGGCCGAGGATGCCGCTCGCCTCAATCTGCTCGATCAGGGCATCTGGCGACATCTCCAGGGCGCGCCGAAGCCCCAGGTAGCCGCCCTGGGCCAGGTAACTCTCCAGGCTGGCGTGCGCCCCCGTCCCAACGCGCGCCGTCAGCCAGCGCGGCTCGCCGTAAACCAAGGCCTCCGGCTCGGGCAAGGCGCCGGCCAGGAAGGCGGGCGCCCCTTCGGCCGACAGGTGGCCCGCCGGCCGCTCGCCGTTGAGCCCGGCCGGAGCAAGCTCGCACATGCCGAGGCAGGTCATGTGCTCGTAACTGATCCGGCCGTCGGCGCTCGTTTCGCCGGCCGCGACGCCCAGCGCCTTCTGGAGCGCGATGTCCACGTCGGCCGCTCCGGCCAGGCTGCAGGCCGGATCGGTGCATAGGCGCACCACGCGGCGGGCGGTCGGCCGGTTGTAGAACAGGCTGTAGAACTCGACAACGCCATGCACGTCGGCCAACGGCACTCGCAGCGTCGCTCCGGCTACCTGCTGCGCCTCGCGCGGCAGCCAGCCGGCAACCGCTTGAAGCTCGTGCAGCAGCGGCAGCAGCGCCTCCCGGCCGCGACCTTCGTAGCCGGCCGCGATGACCTCAATGGCGTCAAGGTCGGGGGGTAACCTAGTCTCGGATAGCATTTTACTGAGGCCTGCGCTCATTTTACGGCCTTTTCGGCGGCCGGCCAAGCTCAGACAGGCCCGGCCGAGGCCAGTATCCCTTGCCAGCGGCCGGCCCTGGGCTAAAATGCCCCATCTGCCGGCTCGGCGGCGCGAGCGGCGGCAGTCCTAGCAACCCAGGAGAAAGGGAGGGCATGTTGCAGCAGCAAGGGCGGGTGGCTCTGGTCACGGGTTCCGGCCGAGGGATTGGCCGGGCGATCGCCCTTCATCTGGCCGACCAGGGGGCCGACGTCGTCGTCAATTTCTTCCGCAACCGGGCGCCGGCCGAGGAGACGGCCAGGCAGATCGAAGGGCGCGGCCGGCGCGTGCTGGTCGCCAAGGCCCATGTCGGCGACCTGGAGCAGCTTGCGGGCCTGTATCAGGCCGTGGAAAAGGAATTCGGCCGGCTCGACATCCTGGTGCACAACGCCGCTTCCGGCTTTAACCGGCCGGCCCAGCGGCAGACCGCCCGCGGCTGGGAGTGGACCATGAACATTAACGCCCGTTCGCTGCTGTTTGGCGCTCAGCATGCCGCGCGGCTCATGGCCATAAACGGCGGCGGAGCCATCGTCGCTATCACCAGCCTTGGCTCGACGCGGGTTATGCCCGACTACGTGGCCGTCGGCGCTTCAAAGGCCGCCCTGGAAAGCCTGGTGCGCTATTTGGGCGTCGAGCTGGCGCCGCAAGGAATCGTCGTCAACGCCGTCGCGCCCGGCCTGGTGCAAACCGACGCCCTGAGCCATTTCGCCTACTTTGACAAGCTGCCGCAGGAGCAATTCAATCGAGCCATCGCCAGGACGCCGCGCGGCCGCTTATGCCGCCCGGAAGACGTTGCCGAAGTGGTCGCCTTTCTATGCACCCCGGCCGCGGCCATGATCTGCGGCCAGGTGATCGTCATGGACGGAGGCTTCTCACTCCTTGCCGACGCCTGAAACATATCTTCCGGCGCTTCCGGCCGCCGGCCGGCGCTGGCTGGCGCCGCTTGCCGCCGCGCTGGCGGCCGGCGCGACCGCCATCCTGCTCATGCGCTATGGCGCCGCCTGGCTTCGGCGCGCCCTCATCTACCTCTCCCAGGCGGCTTGGGCCCGCCAGGCCGTGGCCCAAATGCCGCTCGCGCGCCGGGTGGCCCTTCGCTTCGTGGCCGGCGAGAGCTTGGCCGAGGGGCTGGCGGTGGCGGCTGAGCTAGATCGACACGGCATGCGCGCGACAATGGATTACCTTGGCGAGAGCGTTACCCAGCCGGCCGAGGCCGAGGCATCCTGCGCCGAGATCATCCGGCTGTTGGAGCATCTTCCGGGTTTAGCTATCGGAGCCAGCGTATCGCTCAAGCTGACTCAGTTGGGGCTGGGCATAAGTCGTCAGCTTGCCGTGGACAACCTGCGCGCCGTCCTGCGCGTCGCCCGCAGCCGGGGCATCTTTGTACGTATTGATATGGAGGAGAGCGCGCTGGTAGACACCACCCTGGAACTCTACCGCACGCTGCGCCATGAGGACGGCCACGACAACCTGGGCGTCGTCATCCAGGCCTACCTGTATCGCAGCGAGGAGGACATGCGCCGGCTGATCGAGAAAGGTGCGGCCGTACGCCTGTGCAAAGGCGCCTACGCAGAGCCGGCCGAAGTCGCCTTCCCGCTCAAGGCCGACACCGACGCCAACTTCGTCAAGCTGATGCGCCTGCTGCTTGGCCCTGAAGCGCTCCGCAACGGCGTCCGGGCCGCCCTTGCCACCCATGACGAGAAAATGATCGCCGCTACGATTGAGTACGTGGCCGCCGAACACATCTCCCCGGCCGACTTCGAGTTCCAGATGTTGTACGGCATCCGGCGCGAGCTGCAGGAGCGCCTGGTGCGGGCCGGCTACCGGCTGCGCATTTACGTGCCCTACGGCGAAGCCTGGTATCCCTATTTCGTGCGCCGGCTGGCCGAGCGGCCGGCTAATTTGTGGTTCTTTGTCAGTAACTTGGCGCGCCAATGAGGCTGAGCTGAGCTGCCGCGGCCGACGCGAGATTCTTAATGCCCCTGATTCAGGAATCCAGAGTCATCCCCGGCGTCAAGCTGGTTGCGCTCCGGCCGCACGGCGATGAGCGCGGCCGCTTCACCGAGATTTTTCGCAAGGAGTGGTTTCCGGAGCGGGCCTGGGCGGCCGTGCAGAGTAACCGCTCCGACTCGGCCGGCGGCGTCTTGCGCGGCCTGCATTACCATTTCCGTCAGGTAGATTACTGGTACCTCGCCAGAGGGCGCATCCGGGCTGGCCTGGCCGATCTGCGCGCCGGCCGGGCGACGTTCGGCGCCCACGAGCTGATCGAGCTGAGCGAAGGGCAGCCAATGGGCCTGTTCATCCCGGTCGGCGTCGCCCACGGCTTTCTGGCCCTGGCCGAGTCCAGCCTGCTCTACGTGGTGGACAACTATTACGACGGCGACGACGAGCACGGGGTCGCCTGGAACGACCCCGAGCTGGGGGTGGCCTGGGGCTGCGCCGACCCTATCGTCTCCCCCCGCGACCTGGCTAATCCATACTTAAGGGATATCCCGGCCGAAAAGCTGCCGCGCGACTGAGGCCGGCGCCTCCTTAGCCGGCCGTGAGGCGCAGCCAGAGCGCTGGCCCCAACAGCAGCAGGCCAACCGCCGCGGCGCCGATCGCGCCAATCAGCACGGCCGCCGCGGCTAAGTCTTTGGCCGCCTTGGCCATGGGGCGGAACTCCGGCGAAGCCAGGTCTACCAGCGCCTCGAGGGCTGTGTTGGACAATTCCGCCATCCAGACTGCCATCATTGCCAGCACGAGCACGGCCCAGTCGCGCGCCACCAGGCGTAGCCAGAGGGCCAACAAGATGACTAGCAGGCTGATGGCGGCGTGGACCCGGCCGTTGGGCTGGGTGCGCCAGAGAAAGGCTAGACCTTCAAAGGCAAAGCCAAAACTGCGCCGGAAGCGAAGAAAACTGGGCTGCGCCCCCGCCGAGGGGTTGAAATCGGCCGGCGCGTTCACTCGGCCGGGCCCTCGGCTGGCTGGCTCACCTCAACCCCCATCCCAGCCAGGATGCCGGCCTGAGCCTGACACATACGGCGGCGCGCCCCTGGCTCGGCGTCGTCCCAGCCTAGCAAATGGAGGACGGCGTGCACCGTCAGCAGTTGCAGCTCAGCCGTCAGGCTGTGGCCAGCTTCGGCCGCCTGGCGGCGGGCGGCCGGCACTGAAATGGCGACGTCGCCCAAATATTCGCCTTGGCCGGGTATCGCTCCGCCAAAGGCAAAGCTGAGAACGTCCGTCGGCCTATCCAGGCCCCGGTACTGGCTGTTTAAGCGCCGCAGGGCCTCATCATCGCTTAATAAGATCGTCACCTCGGCCGGTGGCTCCACCCCCTGGTCGCCGAGCGCGGCCGCGGCCGCGGCCTGAATCGCCTTGTCAGCCCCAGCCGGCACCTCGCGCTCGACCTGAAGCTCAACTCTGTAGCGCTTCATCCGCCCGTTCTTCGGCCTGCTCCTCTTGGCGCCCGTCTGCTTGCCCGTTGGGGCCAGCTACTCCGGCCGCGGCCAGCTCCTCGCGCTCGATGGGCAGCGTGTCAGCCTCAGCGTACGACAGGCGCATGTGGAACCTGCCCTTGAGCGTCTTAATGAAGGAGGCCTTCAGACCCTTGAGATCTCCCAGCGTCAGCCCGGAATCCTCCAACTGCCCTTCGCGCAGATGTTCGTCCATTATGGCCGTGACCAGCTTCTCAATCGCCTCTTCGGTGTTCGGCCGCACCGCCGTCGAGCTGGCCTCAATGGCGTCCGCCAACTGGACAATTCCCGTCTCCCGTGTCCGCGGCCGGGGCCCCTTGTAGCGGAAGCGAGAGATGTCCACGGTCTGACCCTCGGCCGCCTGTTCCAGCGCTCGGCTGTAGAACATCTTGACCACCCGGTCGCCGTGGTGCTCGGCGATAAAGTCGCGCAGCCGATCTGGCAGGCCATGGCTGCGTGCCAACTCGAGGCCGTCAGGCACATGGCTGAGGATGATGCGGGCGCTGCTGTATGGATCGAGATTGTCGTGCGGGTTGGCCCCGTCCTGATTCTCGACGAAGAACGGCGGCCGGTTGATCTTACCTACGTCGTGATAGAAGGCGCCCACCCGCACCAGAGCGCTGTTGGCGTTGACTTGCTGGGCGGCCTGCTCGGCCAAATTGGCGACCCAGATGCTGTGGTGATACGTGCCCGGCGCTTTGCGCAGCAACTCCTGAAGCAGCGGGTGATCGAGCCGGGTCAGCTCCTGAAGCTGCAAGGAGGTCACCACGCCAAACAGGCTGCCGATAATGAACACCCCGGCCAGGGCCAGCCCGGCTGACAGGATTGGGCCATTGAGCGCGCCCAGCAGAACGTAGGTGAACGCCTCGGCCAGGGCCAGGTTGTCGGGCAAAATGAAAATGGCGATCACGGCTACGTTGGTCAGTCCGGCCATGATGCCGGCGCGCAGGAGGGCGCTCAGGCGCGACGCATCGCGCAGATTCAGCACAGCCATGATGCCTCCGGCCGCGGCGTAAACGCCCATTTCGAGCGACTCTTGGGCGATGAAGCCGACCAACACGCCCAGAACAGCCGTGGCGAACACGGCGAAGCGATTTTCGATGATCACGGCGATCAGGATCGAGAACGTCGCGGCCGGCAAGAGGTAAGCGTAGGGGCTGCGCGTCGCCAGCAAGAATTTGGCTACGAGGCTGAAGAGAAGCAGCAGAGCGCCAACGATGATCAAATTCCGGCCGTTGACGCTGGCGGCCGGCATAAATTCGCGCCAGTAAAGGACAATGACGCTGCTGGCAAGCACCGCCAGGAGAAAGGCGCCGACGATCTGGCGCCAGTCGCGGTTGGCGCGTAACAAGCCTAGTTGCGTCAGCGCCTCGATATCTTCTTCACTGACGATGTCGCCCACGCGTAAGATCAATTCGTCACGCAAGATGGTTCGGGTGATTGGCTCAACCTGGGCCACCGCCTCGGCCTGCAGGCGGGCGCGCTCCTCGTCATCGCGGAAGATATTGGGCACGATGAACTGCGGCGCCAGAGCAGCTACCACCCGATCCTGTGCCAGGTTCAAGTCCAGGTCGGCGCTCAGGGCCGCATTACGGCGGGCCTCGGTCAGCCGATCCTGGGTGACGCCCTCGACCAACATGTCCTCCAGGATCTCAAGGATGTTGTCGCGCACGGCCGAATACTCGGCCGCCGTCAAGGCCAGCAAGTCGCCGGCAACGCCCTGGTCCACCGCCAGGCCCTCAATCGCCCGCAGGCTGGCGATCTTTGACGCTTCGTCGGCCTCGGTGTCGGCCCGCACGACATCTACAAAGGCGAACACGGAGCGGGCAAATGCGTTCTGGGCCCTGGCGATACCCAGGTCGACGGGTGTGAATTGGTCGGGCACGGCCGCCGCCGCCTGTTGGCGCGCTTCGCCGGTCAGCACCTCGCTCACGTAGGTGATCGTGCGCGGCGCGGCCACCTCCTCCAGGGCCAGATCGCCCGCCTGGAGTTCACCCAGCGGGCCGCGCAGCAGGTTAAAAGCGAGAATTAGGGTTAGGCCCAGGCTCAGAAGCGCCCCAAAGATCCAGAGCAGTGAGCTGTCTAGAAATTGGTAGAAGCGCTGGCCAGACTCAATCGGAGCGACAGGCGCGGCCATAAGCTATGTTGGCGAGGCCAAAACTGGGCAGCGCCCCAGCCCGGCCGGCGCTGATTGTGTCAGGTTCATCACACCACCTCCGCAAGCGGCAGGCGGTGCATTGTAGCATTCCAAGGGCAGGGCTGCCAGGGAGCGCAGCCCGCAATGTCCGAGGGACGCGCTCGCCACGCCCGCTATTCCGTGCGGGCCGGCGCAAAGCAAATCGGGGCCAGAAGGCGGGTTGCAAGCGATCCTAAAGCCGCCGGGCGACGACATAAAGGTTCAAATCTCCCTCGCGGCCGTCGCTGCGAAAGTCAAGTATGGCCTCCAAACCGGCTGCCTGGAGCAGGGCCAACAGCTCGGCGCGGTCAATCATGGCGACGTAGCGCACTGCCTGGCCGCTTTCGCCCCAGCTAAGCAAATGGTCGTTTGGCTCAACCGCGGCCCGGGCCAAGCCAACCGCGCTCCATTCGAGGATCTTGCGCCGCTGGCGCGGGCTGGCTGTGAACTGCCAGCAGGAAAGGAACACCCGTCCGGCCGGCGCCAGGCGCTCTCGCACGGCCTGCAGCAGTGCCAGGCGGCGATCACGGCCGGGGATGTGCTGCAGGGCCGCCAGGCATAGCACGAGGTCGAAACTGCCGAGCCCATTCAGCGCGCCTGCGGCGCTAAGGTCGCGAGCCAGGAAGGTCCCTTGTAAATCGGCTTGGGCCTTGGCCAACAACGCAGGCGCAAAATCCACCCCGGCGTACTCGAATTGGCAGCCTAATTGGCGCAGATATCGGCCGAAGCAGCCTTCACCGCAGCCCAGATCCAGCACCGTTCGGCAAGGGCTGGGCAGCGCCCTTGACAGCCGGGCGAAGCCGGGCTGCGGCCGGCGGCGCGTGGCGGCGAACTCGGCTGCGAAGCGAGAATAAAAACGGCGGTTGATGCGCCGAAGCTGCTCGGCCGTTTCCGGGCGCATTTTCGTTCAAGCGAGATGCCGGCTCCGCGGCCGGCTAAGGCTCCCGAACGACCAGGTTGTCGAAGGAAACTCTGAGCGGGGGTTGGCCGAATGTGCCGGCGTCCAGGGCGATCGTGCCGGCGGCATAAGTCGCGTCCGTCAGCCGGTGAAGCTGGGTACCATTGACATAAAAGGTCAACTGCCCTCCTTCGGCTGCCACCTGAAGGCGGTTGACTGCCCCCACGCCAGTGAGGATGGCGGCCGATCCCTGCCAGTCATCCAGAAAGCGCGTCCAACCACCATCGGGGTCATGGCGCTCGACTATAAACCGGCCGTCGCCGGTAATCTCGAAGCGATAAAAGGCAACCGGGCCTTGCTGGCGAAAGAGGACACCAAAGCTATTCTCCAGGGCCCCATTTAGCAGACTGGCGTCCACCTCAAGAGTAAAGTCGGAGAAAAGTGGCTCGCGCAGGCTGGCATATTGAAGCGTGTTGGGAGCGTGCACCTCGATGACTAGCTGCTCGCCCTCGATGGCCGAAAGACCCAGGTCGTCTGCCTCCGTATGCCAGTTGCCGCTTTGGCCGGCCGCGAATGTTTCGACGAAGTCGCCCTCGACCGCGGCGGCTCCTGGTCCCCGTTCCGGCCCGCAGGCCACCAGGTAGAGGCCGGCCACCAACAAGGCGAGCCCAGCTAACGCGCCGGCCGGCGGCCGCCTCATGGTACCGTCACCCGGAGGTCGTCGAAGGCGATCACGCTGGCGCCAGGCTCAAATGTGCTGGCAGCCAGCCCTATGTCCCCGGTGACGAACGTTGGATCGCTGACCTCTGCCAGGGTGGCCCCGTTCACGTTGAGCAGCAGGTCGCCGCCAATGCAGCTGACCTGCAAATCGTTACTGGCGGCGCCCTGGTTAATGCGCTCGTCAAACTGATATTGGCCCTCGCCGCTCAAGTATTCGATCTCCGCCCGGCCGCTCTGGTATTTGCCGACGGCGTAATAGCCGTCTCCACTTACCAGGAAGACGTAGAAGTTTTCCGGACTTTGGTAGCGGCAAATGACGCCATAGGCATTGTCATCCGGCCCGCTAACCTGGATCGCCTCGACACTAATGACGACGTCGTCGAAGTTCCGGCCGGCGTTGGCCCACCAAATTTGGCCCGGCTGGCTGGTGCTGAGCCGCAGTTCGCCTTCGGCGATCTCGGCCGTAGCGCCGGAACGTTGATAAAGCGACCAGCCGCATTCCCGCTCCGGGTCGTCAAAAGGGTCGGCGAACAACGCGCCGTCTTCGTTGCAGGCCGCCGGCCCACCCACGCCCTCTGGCAGACAGCCGACAAGTCCCAGGGTCAACACGCAGAACGCGAGCCAACGGCCGGCCGGCATCTATGCCTGCCCCTTCTGGGACGGGTCCGGCCGCGAGGCGTCCAACATCGCTTCCACCTGGCGCGCCTTACGCTCCAGCCTTTCCTGGCCTCTGGAAACACGCCAATAGTAGGCCAGCGCTCCCAGCCAAAGGAGAATGATAATCAGCGCCAAGGGCAAGAGGTTATCCACGGCTGGCCGAGTGTAACCTCAAGCGTGCGTATCCCAAAGCGGCTCGGCGACCCCCCTCGAGTGATTTTCAAAGCGCGCCATGACGAAAAGGGCATCGGACAGCCGGTTGAGATAGGTAAGCGCCGGCCGGGGCAACGGCTCGGAGCGCCCCAGGGCCACAACCTCCCGCTCAGCCCGGCGGCAGATCGCCCGCGCCAGTTGCAGGGCGGCCGCGCCCGGCGCGCCGCCCGGCAATATGAAATTCTCCAGCGGCCCGACGGCGGCCGACAGCTCATCAATGAACCCTTCAAGAGCGGCGATGTGGCGCGCCTCAATGCGCGGCACCTGGGGCACATCGGCCGCGTCAGGTGGGAAGGCCAGGTCGGAGCCCAAATTAAAGAGCTCGTTTTGGATCCCCGGCACGACCTCCATCAGGCGAGGAACCAGGCCAAGGGCCAGGGCCAGGCCAAGCGCGGAATTTAGCTCGTCAACCTCGCCATAGGCCGCGACGCGCGGGTTGTCCTTGCCCACGCGCTCGCGGCTGCCCAGGGCGGTGCTGCCGTCGTCTCCGGTGCGAGTGTATAGCTTGGTCAATCTGGGCATGGCACTCTCCTCAACGTGCGCGCTTCGGCCAGCCCCGCGGCCGCCTGGCGGGCGGTCAGCCAGCCGCGGCCGGGGTATAGCTGGGCGATCTGGGGCCTGTAATCGGCGGCGTCGGCCAGCACGTGCCCGGCCGGCCCTTCGGCCGCAAGCTCCCCTTCCTCCAAGATAAGCGCCCGATCTGCCAGCCGCGCGGCCGTCTCCGCATCATGGGTGACCATCAACACGCTTGCGCCCCGGCCGAGCCAGCGCTTCAGCAGGCCAGCCATCTCCATTTTGGTCGCGAAGTCCAGAC
>JBOGUG010000021.1:0-9006 GCA_050696115.1 Promineifilaceae bacterium (SeqCode)
TCTGGCCTTGTTGGCTTTGGCCTGCGGGAGCGAAGAGGCCCCAACCAAAGTCGGGGCGATCGCGCCTAATGGAGACGCCGCAGCGACCCAACCGGCTGAAGAGGACGCATCGGAACCGGACGAGCCCCAGGCCGAGGAGCCCACAGCCGAGGCCGAGGACGTTGAGCCAGCCGCATCCCTGCCGACCTTAACGACCTTTAAGCCAGGCGACATCGTCAGCCTTGGCGACACGGTCATGGTCGTGCTTGGCTGGAGCTCGCTGGCCGGCGACGACTTCTCGAGTCCGGAACCAGGCGCCAAGTTTGTCGCCGTTGATGTGCTGTTTGTCAACCAGGGTGCGGACTCCTCATCCATATCCACTCTGCTGCAAACGACGCTCAAAGACGATACCAACCAAGGTTACGACGTTGATCTTTCGGCCGCGATCGCCAGCGGCAAGAGCGGCCCCGACGGCGAGCTTGTGCCCGGCGAGCGTCTGCGCGGAACAGTGGGCTTCCAAGTACCGGAGAGAGCCCAGGGCCTCGTTTTTGTCTTCGACGGTGACATATTTGGCAGCGGCAAGGTGTTTGTGGAGCTTGGCCCGGAGCCGGTTGCCCTGGAGCCGCCCGCGGAACTCCTTGGAGAGCGCCAAGTTCCAACCTCTTCCATCGGCGAAGCCATCTCGTTGGGAGACCTGGTTCTGACCGTCAATGGGACGTCATCGCCCGAAGGGGATGACTTCAATCGTCCCGACGAAGGATTCAAGTTTCTGGTTGTAGACTTTTCGCTGGCAAACCAGGGATCGACCGCGGAGTCGGTTTCGAGTTTGCTGCAAACCAGCATAAAAGACGCCACTGGCCAGGAGTATGACATCGATCTCATGGCAAGCGTGGCCGGAGGCGGCTCAACGCCGGATGGCGAAATCGCGGCCGGCGAGACGATCCGGGGCCAGGTTGGCTTTCAGGTGCCGGCCGACGCCACCGACCTCGTGTTCGTATTTGACGCCGAGGTTTTTGGCCAGGGCAAGGTCTTTGTCGACCTGACGTCATAGGTGGTAGGCTGGGTGGCGGGCCCGGCCGTCGGCCGGGCCCGCCATCGGCCAGCGTTAGGGGCGCCATTCGGCCGCCTCTTCCAACACCGCCAGCGCCTCGGCCGCGGCGCGCCGCCAGCTAAAGCGGGCTACGTTCTGCCGGCCGGCGACGATAAGTTCTTGGCGCAGGCCGTGATCGGTGACAATCTGCACGATCCCTTCGCATAGAGCATCAACGTCCAGCGGGTTCACCAGCAGCGCCGCCCCATCGGCAACCTCTGGCAGCGAGCTGGCATCGGCCGCCAGCACGGCTGTGCCGCAGGCGTTGGCTTCCAGAATCGGGAAGCCGAAGCCCTCATACAGCGAAGGGTAAAGCAGCGCGGCCGCGCCCGAGAGCAGGGCGGCCTTTTCGGCCGGATCCACGAAGCCTGGCAAATGAATTCGGCCGCGAATGCCCGGTTCTAGTTTTGCCAGGGCGGCTTGCAATTCGGCCGTCAGCCAGCCGGGCTTGCCGGCCAGGACAAGCTGGTGCTCCGCCAGGCCGCTGGCGGCGAAGGCCTGAACCAGCCGGACGAGATTCTTGCGCGGCTGAAGCGTGCCGATGTAAAGCAGGTACGGCGGTTGCAGGCCGTACCTGGCCTGGACCCGGGCCAGCCGGCCCGGCTCTTCCACCGGCCCCAGATCGGCTTCGAAGCCGGGGTAGACGACGCGCACCCGCCCGGCCGAGGCCGGGTACAGCCGCGCCAGATCGTGAGCCGTCGCCTGGGAGTCAGCCATAAGCAGGGCCGCTCGGCGGGCGTTATGGCCTGTGCTCCAGCGCAGATACAAGCGCTGCCTGGCTGGGTGCGCCTGGGGGAAAAAGTGGAAGCCCAGGTCGTGGACGGTGGCGACGCTCGGTCGGTGGTAGCTCAGCGGGATGACGTGGGCGGGGGTGAAGAAGACGGCCGGCGGCCGGCGGGCCAGCTCAGCCGCCAGGCGCAGGTGGGTCCAAAGGCGGGGGAAGGGGATGACCACCTCGTTTGCGCCGGGGAAGAGGCCGGCGGCCGGGGCCTGGTTGAAATACAGGCGAACGGCGTGGCCCCGTTCCAGGGCCGGCGGCAGCAGGGCGCCAATGAGTCGGGCCGCGTAGGCCTCAACGCCGGTTGGTTGGTTACTGACCGCCCGGCTGGCGTCAATCCCGATCAGCACGCCGCCTGCCTCCGGCCGGCGGCCCTAGCCGCACTCGCCCATGGTCAGAAAGTCGGCCGCCAGCCAGCCTTCCTCCTGGGCGGTGGTGCGCACCGCCCGCCAGACGAAGCCGCTGGCTTCGACCGGCTCTTCGGGCAGCACGGTGACGATGGTGCCTTCCGACAGCACGCCGATCTCGGCTCCACTGGGGGCGTCGCGCAGCGTCAGGCCGCTGGCGCCGGTGCCTTCGATGACCGCCCGGCAGATGACCGGGGTCAGCGTCGGCGTCGGGGCGTTGGGGTCTACCGTCGGCGGCGGGGTGCCAGTCGGTGGCTGAGTCTCCAGGCCGCCTTCGTCGGTGGCTTGCGCGCCAGGTGTGCCCGTGCCGGCCGTGCCCTCGTCCGGCGGGGCGACCTGCCGGTAGCTGTAGACCAGTAGACCGACGGCCGCCAGGAAGAGGATCACGCTGCCCAGCAGGGTGAAGCTCGCCCGGCGCAACATGGACTCGCGCTCCAAGGTGTAGAAGCGGGCTCCGCCACGGCGCACGCCCTGATAGGCCATTAGGGCCGCGACTACGGCCGCCAGCGCCAGGATGAGGGGAATCGTAATTCCAGCCACGTGCGCCTAGAGGTCTAACTCCTCGGCCGACAGCGGCCCGGTGCGCAAGATGCGCGGCCGGCCGGCCGTGAAGTCCACCACGGTGGAAGCCTGGCCGATACGAACCGGGCCGCCGTCGAGCACGGCCGCCACCTGGGGGCCCAGGGCCGCCAGCACCTGGCCGGCGCTGGTCGCCGCCGGCCGGCCGGAGAGATTGGCGCTGGTAGTCGCCACCGCCCCGCCAGCGGCCGCCAGCAGGCGGCGCGCCAGATCGTGATCGGGGACCCGCACGGCTACGCCCCGATTAGGCGAGAGCACCGCCGGCAGATCGGCCCGCTTGGGCAAGACAAGCGTCAATGGGCCGGGCCAGAAACGCGCCATCAGCCGCCGCGCCCCGGCCGGCACGGCCGCGGCCACCAGGCTCAGGCCGGCCGCCTCGGCCAAAAGCACCGGAATGGCCTTGTCGGCCGGGCGTTGCTTGACCCGGTACAGGCGGGCGATGGCGGCCGGATGGGCCAGGCTGGCCCCCAGGCCGTAGAGCGTGTCGGTGGGAAAGGCGACCAATCCGCCAGCCCGCAGCAAGGCAGCGGCTGCCTCCAGTGCGCCCGGCTCACCGGCCGGCAGCAGACCGCGCCGCGCGACCTGATCGCTGGCGTCCAAGGGGTCAGCGGCCTCCGCCGGCCGCAGCCGGCCGGACGGCTACGATGCGCTCGTGGCCGGCGAAATCGCGCAGCAGGTCAATCTCGTGCCGAGGGAAGCATGTCTTGGCCAGGCGCTGCACGGCCTCTCCCTGCTGCCAGCCCGTCTCCAGGAAGAGCGCCCCGGCCGGCGCCAGCTTTCGCCTGGCCTGTTCGAGCAATTGGCGCATGGGTGCCAGGCCGTCCGGGCCGCCGCGCAGTGCCAGCTCCGGCTCGTAGGCCCGAATGCCTTCGTCCAGGTCCGGCCATTCGGCGTCGCTGACGTAGGGCAAGTTGGCGACGACAGCGTCCAGGCCCGGCGCCAGCGGCTCCAACAGCGATCCCTGATAAAAGCGAATGCGGTCGGCCTGCCCATGTCGGGCAGCATTGCGCCGGGCGACCTCCAGCGCGGCCGCGTACAGGTCGCTAGCCTCGACCTCGGCCGCCGGCAATAGCAGGGCCAGGCTCACGGCGATGCAGCCGCTGCCGGTGCCCACATCGGCCAGTCGCAGCCGGCCGGCCCGGCTGGCTGCCCAAGCAACGGCCACCTCGACCAACTGCTCGGTCTCCGGCCGGGGGATGAGCACCGCCGGCGAAACATCGAAGTCGCGCCCAAGGAAGGCGGCCGTGCCGGTCAGGTAGGGGATTGGCTCGCGCCGGCCGGCGCGCCCCACCAGCCCCTGGTACGTTTCCCACTGACCGGCCGTGAGGCGATCGTGGTTGTGGGCGACTAGAAAGGGATGGTTAACCCGGAGCACGTGTTGCAGCAACAGCCGGGCGCTGAGGACCGCGGCCGTGTCAGTGGGCTCCAATGCCCGCCGGCCGAAGCCGAGCGCCTCGTCAATGGTCATCGGCTGGCGGGATCAGGCCCAGCGCTTCGAGCCGGCTGAGAATTTCGGCCGCGCTCTCGGCCGGGCTGGCCTGATCGGTGCGCACGTGGATGTCCGGCCGAGTGGGGGCCTCGAACGGGTCCGAGATGCCGGTGAAATTGGGTATTTCGCCGGCGATGGCCTTCTGGTATAGGCCCTTGACGTCGCGCTCCATGACGGTCTCCAGCGGCGCGTCCACGAACAGCTCGACGAAGTTGGTAGTTTCGGCACGCACCCGGTCCCGGATGGCCTGGTAGGGCGAGATGAAAGAGCAGATGCAGGCCACGCCGTTGCGCGACAGCAGCTTGGCCACGAAGGTAACGCGCTCAATGTTTTTCTCGCGATCCTCTTTGCTGAAACCCAGGTCGCGCGTCAGGCTTTCACGCACGACGTCGCCGTCGAGGCGTTCGACAGGCAAGCCCCGGCCGCGCAAGTCGGCCTCCAGGATGCGGGCGATGGTGGTTTTGCCTGCCCCGGATAGGCCGGTCATCCAGAGGACAAAGCCTTTCGGCTGGTGGTTGGCAGAGCTCATGCTACTATGACCCTTCCTTGCATCCCGGCCGGGACGGGCACGCCCAACAGGCTCAGGGCAGTCGGCGCAAAGTCCATCAGTTGGCTGTCGGGCAGGCGCCGGCCGCCGAGGCCCAAGCCGGGCGGGGCATAGATGTAAATCCCGTTTTCGGCGTGGTTGGCGTCGTCCGGCCCGGTGTCGTTCTCAAAAGTGTAGATTTCCTGGAAGCCGAAGCTGCCCACCGAGCGCCAGCCCAGGTTGTCGAAGTAGACGATGAGGTCGGGCGCCACGCCGCGCACCTCACGGTAGATTTCCTGGGGCTTGAAGACGCGTGTGTTTAGCCGCCGGCCGTCGGGGGCCGGGATGGCCCGGATCTCCTCGGCCAATTGGTCGCGGTAGGCGTTGTATTCGGCCGGTAGCAGCGCGCCCAGCGGCTCGCGGCCGGCGACGTTCAGGAAGATGCGGCCGTAATAGCCGCCGTCGCCCCAGGCGCGCGTCCGGCCCCAATCCACCTCGACCTTCTCGAAGGCCGACAGCCGGCCGGCCGGTGGGTCGTCGTACAGCGCCAGATGGCCCTGGCGGCGCAGCCACTCGTTGATCGCAATGCCGCCCTCCATGCGTCGCACGCCGTGGTCGGAAACGACCATCATGTGCGTGCCGGCCGGCAGGCGCTCCAACAGGCTGCCGATCTCGCCGTCGAGATAGCGATAGTAGTCGCGGATGGCGTGAGCGAAGGGCGTACCGGCCGGGTGTTTGCGATGGCCAGGATCGTGGTGGGCCCACAGGCCATGATGAATTCGATCTACGCCCATCTCGACGAACATGAAGAAGTCCCAAGGCTTCTCCTCCAGCAGGTAACGCAAGACCTTGAAGCGCTTGCGCGTCATGGCGTGGATCTGAGCCAGCAGATGGGCCTTATCCTCGGTCCGGAATTCGGGCACGTCCACGTCGTAGACTTCGGGCGCCAACAGGCGCTCCACTTCGGCCCGCAACTCCGGCGGGTGGGTCCACTGCACCTTGGGGCTGGTTGTGTCAGGAGTCAAGAAGCTCGATATGAGGCAGCCGTTCACCGGCCGCACTGGGTAGGTCTGGGGCACGCCGACTACAATTACTTGCTTGCCGGCCTCGCCCAGCAGGTCCCAGACGCGCTTTTCCTTGACGGCCGTGCCGGTCGCCAGGAAGCGGTTGTCGTAGGTGTGGTCACTGCGGTTACGGAAGCCGTAGAAGCCTAGCACGCCGGGATCTTTGCTGCTGGTCATCGAGCTCCAGGCGGGCACGGTGATGGCGGGCGTCGAGCTGAACATCTGGCCGTAGGCCCCGCCGTCCAGCAGGCCTTTTAAGTTGGGCAGCTCGTGGCGCCAGGTGTCGAAGAGCAGCTCAGGTGGCGCGCAATCCAGGCCAATGACGAACAGCCGCGGCCGGTCGCCCCGCCTCAAGAGCCGTTTGAACATCGCAACTTACTCCCCGGCCGCGCCATCCTCGGCGGCCCGGCGGGCCTTCATGCCTTCGATGAGGACTTTGGAGACCTCCGGTCGGGTGAACTCGGGCGGCAGCATCTCGCCCCGCTCCAGCATTTGGCGCACCTGCGTGCCGCTCAGGTAGACCCATTCCTCCTGGCCGTGAGGGCAGGTCTTGGAGCTGACGATCATGCCGCATTTGCGGCAGTAAAAGGTGTAGTCGAAAGGCAGGATCTCGATGCCCACCTCTTCGCGGCCGAAATTGTGAAAGATGCGCTGCGAGTCGTATGTGCCGTAGTAGCCGCCCACGCCGGCGTGGTCGCGGCCGACGATGAAGTGGGTGCAGCCGTAATTCTTGCGGTTGAGGGCGTGGAAGATCGCCTCACGCGGGCCGGCGTAGCGCATGGCGGCCGGGAAGACGCCCAGCACGACGCTGTCCGGCGGGTAATAGTCGCGCAGAATGGTCTGGTAGCTGGCGATGCGCACCTCGGCCGGGATGTCGTCGGCCTTGGTCTCGCCCACCAAGGGGTGCAAGAACAGGCCGTCTACGATCTCCAGGGCCGCCTTTTGGATGTATTCATGCGCCCGGTGGATCGGGTTGCGCGTTTGGAAGCCGACGATGCGGCGCCAGCCGCGGCGCGCGAACATGCGCCGGGTCTGGGCGGGCGTGTGGCGCAGTTCGGGGAACTCTTCATTGGCTGCTTGGGGCAGGTCAGCCACCCAGATGTCGCCGCCCAACAGCACGTCGCCCTGGCGATAGAGCCGGGCCACGCCCGGATGACGATCTTCGGTCGTGCCATAGACCAGTTGAGCCTCGCGCTCCTTGTCGTAGCTGAACTTGTCGGCCACCTCCATAACAGCCAGCGGCCGGCCGGCCTCGCACAGGGCCACCTCTTGGCCGATCTCGATGCCGGCCGCCGTGTCGCTGGCTACGGCCAGCGTGACGGGGATGGACCAGAGCAAGTTGTTGCTCAGATGCATGTCGCTGACAACCCGCTCGTAGTCCGACCGGCCCATGAAGCCAGTCAGCGGGCTCATGGCGCCGACGGTGATCAACTCCAGGTCCGACAGGTTCATGCGGCCGAGGTCAAGTTTCAGCAGTTGGCCGGCTCGCTCCTGCACCGCCTGGCGCAGGCTGCCGCGCAGCATACGGTTGACCAACTGGCCGCCGTGGGGAGGGCAGACGTCCAGCAGGGCGACGGTATTTTCAGACTGGTTAGGTTCCATATGAACAAATCCTCGATTCAGAAAACTTCGGGCAATAGAGATAATGGCCCCGGCAACCGGCCGGCAACCAACGATAAAGCAGCACCGCCGGCCGACGATGCTGCTACGAGGTATTGTATGTCATTTGGGGAGGCCGGCAAGCGGAGGGTTAGGCTGTGGGGATGCCGCTGAAGAGCAGCAGCTGGAGGTTGACGGCCGTCGTGCCCAGCAGGGCGGCCAGCAGGAGCCAGACGACGGCGGCGTGGCCCGGCCGGCGGCCGAGCGCATCGCTCAAGAACAGCCCCGCCAGGTAACCCAGTACGATCGGCACGAAGAAAAACAGGTCCACGTCGCGTCGGGGGGGCAGCTTGGGGATCATAAAGGCCGCATAGGCCAGGCTCCAGCCCGCAAAGGACAACCCCAGCAGCGCCCGGCCGAGGTCGAGCCGGCCGGGCGGCCGGCCGCGCTGTGACCAGGCCCAAAACAGCCCAGCTCCCAGGAAGAGCGCCAGCGAAGCCAGCCCGCCGCCGAAGAACAGCATGTAGCTCTTGACATAAACGTGGACGCTAGCAAGAAGAAATGCCGGCCGGAAGAAGATGCCCAGGGCCGACTCCTGGCCGTTGAAGGCGGCAAAGGCGCTTGAATTCGGGCCGTAGTTTAGCTGCTGGTAGACGTTCTCTATGAAGTTGTAGACACCGGCCGGCCAGACGACGGAAACAACGGCGGCTGCAATTACGCTGGTCCAGGCGACGGCCGCCAGCGCCCGCTCGCGCCGCGCCAGGCCGTAGGCCAACAGAAGCAAGCCGCTGAACGGGGCAAAGCCGGCGTAAAGCAGAGGCAGGCCGGCGCTGAGCAGACCAATGGCGGCCGCCGGCCGGGCGCGCAGCGGCCGGGCAAACAGGTAGTCGAGCGCGAAGGCGAACGGGACCACAATCAGGGGGTAATATTCGCTATAGCCGCTGGCGAACATGAGCCAGAGCGGGGACAGGCTGGCCAGGGCCAGCGCCAGCGGCCGCCGGGTGCGGCGAAAGAGCAGCAGCGTGCCCAGGGCGACAGCCGCAGCGCTCAGCAGTTGTATAAAGGTGGCGACAGAGCCCCAGCCGGCCGGCAGCAGCGGCCGCAGCAGGGGGTTGAGCCACAGCCCCAGGTGGAGCCAGCCAGCGACGGCCGCGCCCAGCAGCCAGCGGGCGAAGGGCTGTCCGCCGCCAATGACGCGCTCGAAGTAGGCTGAATCGCCGTAAGCGGCCGTCAGGGCGCCGGGCCGGCCGGCGGCAATGAAGGCCAGGGCCAGCCCAAGGACCGCCAGCCAGAAGGTTTGCCAGTAGCGGCGCGGCCGGAGGCGGCCGAGGGCAACCAGCCCGTAGAGCATGGCAGCCAGCAGCGCCAGCCACAGGAGCGGGGACGCCAGGTAGTCGGGAGCGGCCGTGTCGGCCCCAAAAAGCCGGTTTGCCAGGCCGGCCGTGGCGGCCGCGGCCAGAATAAGAGAAAGGCCGGCCGACGCCGGGAGGGCGAT
>JBOGUG010000022.1:0-2154 GCA_050696115.1 Promineifilaceae bacterium (SeqCode)
GGGCCAACAGGGCTGCGGGGTCGAAGCCGGCCAGCCCGGCCGTTCCGGCCAGGCCGAGCGCGTCGGCCGCCCGGGCCGACAGGCTCAGGCGCGCGGCCGGCGACGGGTAGCTTTCCTTACGCAGGGCCATGCCGCCGTTAGGCTGGAGCTCCAGCTCGGCCAGGGCCCAGACGGCGGCCGCGCCGACCATGTGGACGGCGAAGAGGTCGGCGAAGATCTCCTGGCCCCAGCTGGCCCAGAGGCCGGCGTCGGCCGGGCTGGGGCCGCCGGCCGCCAGGGCCATGAGCTGCTGGCTGAAGGGTAACACCAGCTCCAGGTCGTGCTGAATATGGTGGCCGGCCTCGTGGGCCAGGTAGATCAGCCACCAGGGCTCGGCCAGGCATTGGGGCGGCAGGCTGACCAGCGGGATGGGCAGTTGGGGCAAATATTGGAGCAAGAACTCCTGGCCGACGCGCCGCTCCAGCAGGGCGGCCGGCGGCTGGTCGCGCGGCCGGGCCGTGGGCGAGAAATAGGGCTCGATGTAGGCCAGGGGGATCGGCCGGCGGGCGGCGAAGCGGCTGTCGAGGGCGGCCGCCTGGCGCCGGGCCTCTTCGTAGCAGCTCCAGACGACGTCGTCGGCCGTTTCGAGCGTCTGGCGCACCTCGGCCAGGCCGTCGCGCTGGTCGAACTTGTCGCCAAAATAGCCCCACAGCACCCGCCGCACCCATAGCGCCCGGTTCTCCAGCAGCCGGCAGGCGGCGTAGTGCTCGCCCAAGGCAAGCGCCTGCTCCAGCAGCCGGCCGGCGTCCGTCTCGATGTCGGCCAGGGCCTGGCAGACGAGCGTCTCCAGCGCCGCCAACTGCGTCTGATACTGGCCCTTGGCGTCGGCCTGGGCGCGCCGCCCAAGCCAGGCGCTGAACTCGTTGCGCAGCCGCTCGACAGCGCTGAAGCTTTGTTCGACCCGGATCTGGCGCCTGAGATCGCTCATCGGACCTACCGCCGCTTTCCGCCTGAAATCCAGCCAGCCGGCGCGACCGCTGGCAGCCAGCGCGGCCGGTCACGCCCCTCCCTTCCCAGACAGGGCGAGTATAGGACAAAGTTGCGGCGCTGGGTAGCTCGCGGCCGGGCAGACCGGCCTTGCTCGGCCGGCGTGGCCGTGCTAGCCTTGGCCGTCTCTCGTGCCGGTATGTTTGCCCACCCGTATACAGCCCCGCAGCCAGGCGCCGGCCGGCGCGACCGCCGGCCGCTCGTCATCCTGGGCCTCATTCTTGCCCTGGCGGTTGGCCTGCGCCTGGGCGCAGCCGACGGCCGCTGGCTGTGGCTCGACAGCTTCCGCTACGTCCAGGCGGCTCGGGCCCTGAACGAGGCTGGCATGGGGCCCTATCTGGCCCAGATTGACAGCCCGCACGCCGACCGGCTGGCCATCGTCCTGCCCCTGGCGGCCGCGATCCGGCTGCTGGGCCTGAGCGAGCTGGCCCTGATCGGGCTGCCCCTGCTGCTGGCGGCCGGCACCGTGGTGGCCGCCTTTGCCCTCGGCCGGCTGGTCTCGCCGGCAACCGGGCTGATCACGGCGCTGCTGACGGCCGGGCTGCCCCTGGACGTTGGCTACTCGCTCCCCATCCTGCCCGATTCGTTCCTGCCCTTCTATGGCGCCATGGCCCTGCTGTGCTTCTTGCTCGGCCTGAGGCGGCGCAGTTGGTGGCTCTACCTGCTGAGCGGCTTCTTCGTCTTTTGCGCCTATGAGTCGCGCGCCACCGGCGCCCTGCTGCTGGCGCCGTTCATGGCGCTGGCTTTCCTCTGGCCGCGACGCCATTGGCCGGCCGCCATCGTCCCCCTGCTGGCCTTCCTTGGGCTGCTGGCGGCCGCAGCGGCTGCCGCCTGGTGGGCGACCGGCGACCCGCTCGCCCAGTTCCGCTGGAACGCGGCCGTCGCCACCGCGCCAGAATGGGCCGGCACTGGCCGGCCGCTGGAGCACCTGAAAAACATGCTCGCGCCGGGCGCCTGGCTAAGCCATGACTTCGCCTGGTTCTATTACCTGGCCTTCGCCGCGGCGCTGGTTGCCGCCTTTCGCCTGCGGCGCCGGCCGAAGGCTTACCTGCCGCCGCTGCTGGCCTTTGCCACGCTGTATCTCTACTTCGAGTTTGGCAGCACCAGCCTGACGGCCTACCTGCCAAT
>JBOGUG010000023.1:0-3804 GCA_050696115.1 Promineifilaceae bacterium (SeqCode)
GTGCTACGGCGTGGTCGGCATGGCCAATAAGGGCCTGGTAGACGGCCTGTCCAACCTGCTCTCCCGCGACAGCAGGCGCGGCATTGAAGTCGTCATCGAGGACGACCACATCGTGGTGGACGTCTACGTGATCGTCCAGTACGGCACGCGCATCCGGGCCGTCGCCGAGAGCATCCAGAACACTGTCAAGTTCCACGTCGAGCGGGCCATCGGCGTGCCGGTCAGCGCCGTCAACGTCTACGTCCAGGGGCTGCGGCTGAGCGAGGCCAAAGCGTGAGGAGGGCGGCCGCGCCTTGAGCCGCAAGCGAGCCCGCCGGCCGAGGCCCCAGGCGGCCGAGGAGGAGAAGTGGCTGACCTGCAACGGCGCTCAGCTTAAGATGTTGGCCGCGGCCGGGCTGGCCCACCTGGAGCGCAACCAGCAGCAGGTCAACGAGTTGAACGTCTTTCCCGTGCCCGACGGCGACACGGGCACGAATATGGTGCTGACCATGCAGGCGGCCTACAAGCGCATCCAGCAGCTGCCGGAGCAGCACGTCGGCCGGGTGGCGGCCGAGCTGTCCCAGGGCGCGCTGATGGGCGCCCGCGGCAATTCAGGCGTCATCCTGAGCCAGATCTGGCGCGGCCTGGCCCGCCCGCTGAAAGACAGCCCCTTCTTCGACGGCCAGGGGCTGGCGGCCGCCTTCCAAGAGGCCAGCGCCACCGCCTATAACGGCGTGATGCGGCCGGTCGAGGGCACCATTTTGACCGTCATCCGCGAGGCGGCCGAGGAGGCCGGCGCCGCGGCCGCCGTCAGCCCCGACCTGCTCTTTATCCTGGCGCGGGTGGTCGGCCGGGCCCAGCAGGCCCTGGCGCGCACGCCCGACCTGCTGCCGGTGCTCAAGCAAGCCGGGGTGGTGGACGCTGGCGGCCAGGGCTTGGTTTTCATTTTGGAGGGCATGTTGCGCCATGTGCACGGCGAGCGAACCGAGATGGCCGAGTTAGCCCCAGCGGCGGTGGTGCCGGCCCAGGCTCTGGCCGCCCCGGCTGAGGGGCTTGAGTTCCCCTACGACGTCCAATTTATCCTCATGGGCCCTGGCCTGAGTGTCGAGAAGGTGCGGGCCGACATCGGCGTGATGGGCGATTCCAGCCTGGTGGTGGGCGACCCGGCCGCCATTAAGGTCCACGTCCACGTTAAGGACCCCGGCGTGCCGCTGAGCTATGCTATCGCCCAGGGAGCGATCAACGACGTCGTGGTTGAGAACATGCAGCTTCAGATGGAGACGATCATCGCCGGCGCGCCGCCGGCCGAGGCCGCGGCCGAGCTGCCCCCACCAGCCGAGGCGGCTGACCAGATCGGCGTGGTGGCCGTGGCCTCCGGCGAGGGGCTGGCCCGAATCTTCCGCGAATTGGGCGCGGCCGGCGTCGTGGACGGCGGCCAGAGCAACAACCCAAGCACAGAGGAGATCTTGGGCGTCGTTGAGTCGCTGCCGGCCGAGCGGGTCATCATCCTGCCCAACAACAAGAACATCATCCTGGCGGCCGAGGCGGTGGGCGAGCTGACAGCCAAGCAGGTGCAGGTCGTGCCGACGCGCACCATCCCCCAGGGCATTTCCGCCCTGTTGGCCCTGGACCCGAAGAGCGAGCTTGACGCGGCCGCCCAGGCTATGGCCCAGGCCGGCCGGCAGGTCGCCAGCGGCGAGATCGCCATGGCGACGCGCTCGGTCGTGCTGGACGGCATCAACGTGAGGGAGGGCGAGACGGTCGGCCTGGCCGACGGCCGGCTGTGCGCCTGTAGCGCCGACGTGGAGGAGGTCTTGCGCGACGTTCTGGCGGGCATGGCGGCCGGCGAGCGCGAGCTGGTGTCGGTCTACTATGGCCGGGACGTCAGCAGCCAGCAGGCGGCCGAGTTGGCCGAGCGCATTCGGGCGCTGTACCCTGACGTCGCCGTCGAGGTGCTGCCCGGCGGCCAGTCCATCTACCATTACATCCTGGGCGCGGAATGAGTAGTGCCGGGATTAGGGGACTTAAAGTCTTGACATCCCTAAATCGCCCAATCCCGGCCGCCGCCTAATTCATGCCGGTTCGCGTCGTCACCGACAGCACCTGCGACCTGCCCCCGGCCGTGGCGGCCGAGCACGCTATCACCGTCGTGCCGGCCGTCATCAACGTCGGCGAGCGCAGCTACCAGGACGGGGTAGACCTCTCGCGCGAGGCTTTCTACCGGCAATTGCCCGGCCTGACCAGGCTGCCCACCACGGCCGCGCCGGCCCCGGGCGCTTTTGCCGATGTGTACCGCCAACTGGCGGCCGAGGGGGCGGACGCGATCGTCTCGATTCACCTGGCCGGCAGCCTGAGCGGCCTGCTCAACTCGGCCCGCCTGGGCGCGGCCATGATTGAAGACCTGCCCATCCACGTTTTTGACTCCGGCCAACTGTCGCTGGGCCTGGGCCTGCTGGCCCTGGGCGCCGCCAGGGCGGCGGCCGCCGGCCGGGCATCAGCCGACATCTTGGCCCAACTGGAGGCCGAGGCCGGCCGGACGCACGTGGTCGCCGCCCTGGAGAGCCTGGAGTATGTGCGGCGCAGCGGCCGGGTGAGCTGGCTCCAATTTGGGCTTGGCACGCTGCTCGACATCAAGCCCCTGCTCCAGGTGCACCGGGGCGAGGTCAGGTTGGTCGAGCGGGTGCGAACCAGCCGGCGGGCCCTGGAGCGGCTGGGCGAGGTGGTCGCCGGGCTCGGCCCGCTGCAAGAGGCCGCCTTGCTTCATATCCGGGCGGCCGATAAATTAGACGCCTTTCGGGCTCAGGCTGGCGCCTTGCTGCCGGCCGGCCGGCCGCTGTTGGCGGTGGAGGCCACGCCGGTTATTGGCGTCCACGTCGGGCCGGGCACGCTGGGCGTGGCCTGTATCGCGGCCGAGGGCTAAATCTACCTCTCGCAGGTCGAAAGGCTGCCGGAGGTCTGGACAACGGATCTGACTGAATCCCCCATGCCGAATGCATTTGAACGGTTGCAACAAGTTCTCGAGCTGGAAGCCAAACAGGGTTTCCGAGACAAAGCCGTCGTCGGCGGCATGCGCCAATTTGCCGCCCACTGGGTTAGCCAGGCGCGCGAGGAAACTGGCAGCGAGGCCGAGGCGGCTCTGGTCGAGCAGGTGGCCGAAGTGCTGGTGGGCTACGGCCGGCTGCCCGGCCGCGAGGCGCGGGCGGCCGCCTTCACCCGGCTGCAGGAGCGCATCAGCCGCCGGCCGGGGGGCAGCGGAGGGGCAGGCGGGCCGGCACCCAGGCCTGCCCCTGTGGAGGCGGACGCCGGCCGGACAGAGGCAGCCGGGCGTGGCCGCCCAGCGCCGGCCGCGGCCGAAACCGCTTCGGCCGAGCCTGGCGGCCGGGAAGAGGCCGGAGGGCAGGCAAGCGGGCCTGCCCCTACGGCGGGGGACGCCGGTCCGGAAGAGGCGGCCGCGGCCGGAAGCGCCCCGGCCGAGCCAGACCCGGAAGGGCTGGCCCAGCCGGTGACCACCCTGAAGGGGGCCGGCAAGGTTATCGCCGCCCATCTGGCCAACCTGGGCGCGGAGACGATCGAGCAGGCGCTGTACATCTTGCCGCGCCGCTACGACGACTACACCCTGATGAAGCCCATCAACCGGCTCAGCTACGGCGAGACGGTGACCGTCATCGGCACCATCTGGAGCGTGCGCTCGGCCCGCGGCCGGGGCCACACTCGCGTCGAGGCCATCATCTCCGACGGCAGCGGCCGGGTGACGGCCACCTGGTTCAACCAGCCCTGGCTGACCAAGTCACTGCGGGCCGGCATGCAGGTCGTCCTGAGCGGGGC
>JBOGUG010000024.1:0-4878 GCA_050696115.1 Promineifilaceae bacterium (SeqCode)
GCGACATTCCAGGCAGCGGCTTCGATGGTCGCCTGTTCGGCAGGCGTCCAGGCTTGATCGCCCTCTTGGTCGAGATTAACCAGGGGTGTCGGTGGAGGATCCAAGGTCGGCGGCGGCGGCGCAGGACGGGAGCAATCCAGCGGATCTAAGGGGCTGCACTCGCCGTGGCCGGTCGGATCGACCAAGTTTATGGGACTGTTTAGCGCGTAGGTGTAGCGGTTGAAGCTCTGGGGATTAGCAGGATTCGGCACAATGGAATCGGCCGAGGCGAAGCGCCCCACGGCCGGCACAAAATACCTGGCGTTCATGTAGATCAGGCCCAGGTCGTTGGCCCCCAGGTTGTTGTGCTTGTGGCCGGTGAAGCCGCGGTCGGAGATGCCGGCCGTGGGCGCGGCCCGGAAAGCCCCGAAGGGGAAGTAGCGCGCCGTCGTGTTCGCCTTGACCAAGCCGCTCGAGGTCGTCAGCAGCGCGGCCGAGCCCAGGTGGTCGCTGTGGGCGTAGAACAGGCCGTTGTTGCCGGCGGCCGGGTCGCCGGCCACCCGCACCGCGATCGTCTGGCCGGCCAGGGCGTACGTGCTGCGCGTGATGCTCTCCTGGAGCACCCAGGTGACCGTGCAGGGCGACCGGCCGATGCACTCCCAACCGTAGCGCAGCTCCTCCTCGTAGTTCGGGAAGGGGGTGTAGATGACCGTCTTGCTGGCGGCCGGCGTCTCGATGGTCGTGGCCGTGCGCTGGCCGGCCGCGTCGTAGCTGAAGCGGGTCACGCTGGCGCTGTCGTCTCGCGTCACCTGGGTCAGCCGGTTCTCGGCGTCCCAGGCCTGGTCGAACGTCACGCTCCCCGCCAGACGGCTGGTCATGTTGCCGTTCAGATCGTACCAGAAATGCTGCACCCCACCCAACTGCCAGACGGCATGCTTGAGCTGGGGATGGTAAGCATACGGCACGCCGGCATAGTTGGTGATGTTGCCCAGGTTGTTGTAGGCGTAGGCGTGGTTGTAGGCCGACGGGCCGCTGGCGCTGGCCGTCACCAGCCGGTTCAGGTCGTCGTAGCCGAAGCTCTGGTTGTCGCCGGCCACGCCTTCGTTGGCGCTCTTGACGTTGCCTACCAGGTCATAGGCGTAAGCGAAGTTCAGCCGGTCGGTTCCGTTGCTGGTTTCGGTGAGTGCGCTTTGCAGCCGGAAGTTGCTGTTGCCGGCTTCCCCGCCCGGCGCGTCGGCCGCCGGGTAGTAGTTGTACACCGTCCGCACCCCGCTGCCCCGCTCCAGCCGCGCCAGTTGGCCGCGGCCGTTGTAGCCAACCAGCGTCGCCAGGCTGTCGCCGCCCGCGCTCAGCTCCTCTTCGCCCTCCCGGTCGTAGGCGATGGCGACCCCCTCGCCGTCGGGATAGGTGATCTGGGTCGGCCGGTCGAGCGCGTCGAAGGCGGTCGTGGCCAGCGTGTAGAGCCGATTCTCCACCCGCCGGTTCTGCTGCGTCAGCCGGCCGCGGCTGTCGTAGAAGAAGGTGTCCCGGTTGTAGGTCGGGATCGGCCCCCACTTGACCTGATGCAGCTTGCCCAGGCCGTTGGCGGCCGTATCGTAAATGTACGTCGCCAGGTGGTACGCGCCCGAGTCGGGTGGGTTGCCCGGACAGCCGTCGCCCGTCGTGGAATCCTCAACCTTCTGCGTCAGACGACGCCCAGCGTCATAATAGAAGCAGACGGCCTGCCCCTCGGCATCGGTCTGGCGGACCAGGTTGCCGGCCGCATCATAGCCATACCCGAAGGCGGCCGAGATGGCGCCGGTATAGCTGGCCCCGGTCAGCCGGTAGAGGTCATCGTAGGCGTAGTGGATGACGGTGGTTTGCGGGGGAGTGCCCCGGCCGCTGAAGATGTCCCAGTTCCCGGCCCGATTGTCCTGCCAGGCGAGCAGGTAAGCGCCGTCTGGGCGCCCGGCCATGGGCGCTGCGTAAAGCTACCTGCAAACTGTTCGGGAGGGAGTCTAAGAGGGCGAGTTATTCGGATTTGAGGAAGATGCTTGCCAGGCTGCGGGGATGGCCTCAGAAAGCCACCAACTCCAAAACTCTAGCTGCTGCGCTGCATTGAACATCCCCTCCCTGGGCCGCCCAGCGTAGGCGAATGAAGCCCATTTCGCAGCATCGCTCGACCATGGATCTAAGTGAACATCTTCCTCGTGGGCACCGATTTCAATCGTTGCCATTCTATCCAGGCCCGTCGCATAAGAGGTTGATTCGAGAGCGGCCAGTGCCGTTAAAAACGCCCGTGATTCCTGTTCATCCGAGGTTTGCGCTCCGAATTCCTCGAGTTCAGCCCACGCCACGTCCGCCTCCCTCGAGACCACTTCAGGGCGCGCCCGCCCCTCGAGAACGTCCATCGCCCGCTGAATCAGGCGGCCGGGCTGCAACCTCTCTGACAAACTCTCCGGCCACAGAGGCAGGACTTTTTGGGCCGTCAGGATGTCGAGCCGGATGCGAGCCTCTTTGCCCTTCGGCCAGCGGGCGAGCGCCCGGTATATTTGCTGCCGGTAGTACGGCCTCAAAGTGTGCTTGGGCTCGGCTTCCACAGCAGCTTTTGCCCGATCAAGGTCTTCTTGTACTAAAAGTGGCAAGTCCATGGCTCTACCTTGGAATCTGTCTGATGGCGCCGTCTGGGTTAAAGATATGAATTGTACTTGGGTCTGCAACGACAAATGTCATTTTACGAGAAGAAGCAACCATGCTGAAGAAGTGCTGGCAAGACGGGCACATGCCAAGCTCATTGGACACGCCGATCGCCCTTTCTTTCAGCGCCAGGAGCTGAGCCTCAGCGTGCGAGGCATAGTAAATTCCCGGCACGTCTACGTCGTCAAAGTCGTGCGGCCGAAAGGTGAAGCCAACGTCGTTTGCAAGCTGCAATGCGCGTTCGGTTCCTTGGGCATATCCTTCATGAAATCCCCAACCGCTGTGCACGATAATACTGCCGCTCGCATTGGTGGCGATTGTTGGCGCACGAGCAGGGGTCATCCCAACACGACCTTGGGCACGAAGCGCGGCGGCGATCAAGTCGTCTACTGAGCCGGGCGGTCCACCACCACCGCCAAAAAGGCGCGGGCTGAAGCAACTGAATATGTCCGCGGGAAGTCCGCGCCGCAAGAGGTTGCTGAAGGCCCTGAGCCCGCCCAAGCCATCAAAAAGCGGGGAGCTGGCGTCCGCCATGGACATCTGCTGGGCGAGTATCGCCTGTTGCTGGGCGTACGGGTGCCCGGTGACGGCGCCGTAGGCGACGGCCAAATCGTCCAGCAGGCTCCAGCCAACGATGAGCGGCCCGGCGTATTGGAGCGCAGTGTGCGCTGCGGCTGCGTTGGCGGCCAGATACGTCGTTCCCCAACTCACGATGCCGTAGCCGCTGGCCGCCACGCCCAGCACGACGCTCGCGTGCGCCCCAGACCAGGTGGCGATGTAGGCTGTGGCGGGCGCCTTCTGCCAGAAGCTGGCACTGGGGTGCGCGACGATTTCGATGGCCAGGTCGAGGTTGTTGCAATTGGTTGCCTCGATGCGGCGCAACCACTCAAATGGCGGGTAGCATCGGCCCGAGGGATCCACCAGGTTGACGGGATTTCCGCCCACATAGGCGTAGGGGTTGAGGGTCTGCGGCTGTCTGGCCCGGCCGTTCCAGTCGTCCTGGGCCGGGAACAGCCGGAGCGCGGGATTATAGTAGCGCGCCCTGAGATACAGCAGGCCGGCGGCCGTGTCAGCTTCACGCCCGGCTTCAAGGCCCGAGCCCAGTTTGTTGGCAATAATGCCAAGAGCGGCCGCTCTTCGTCTTCTCCCCTGCCAGCCACACGGCCGCGTCCGACTTCGGCGGCTCCCCGCTGTATGCACTGACCATCGCCCCGCGCAGGATGGCACCGTGGCGGGGCAGCGGAAAGCGGGCCAGGTAGTCCTCAACCGCCTGTCTGGCGACGTCATGGTCTGCGGCCGTCGGAATGCCAAACGGCCGCGCTGCTGCCGGTGTGATTCGCCGACCGGCAGCAGCGCCCCTTCGCATAATCATTATCCCTAAAAGGCCTCCAGGTTTCTTCCGCTACGGGATAAAAAACACACAGCCCTTAGCACTTTCCGTTTCCTAATTGTTGCCACAAATCAAAACGGCCGTTCCTTGTCCTGTGCCGGCGCCAGTACAGTTCCTGGTCCGGATCACGGCCGTAGGCCTTCGCCGCCAGTTTGCCACTCGCGAAAAAGAGCTTCTTCGGCTTGCGCGTCTCTTTCGTTCGCCCAACGTTCCCCGGCATCCCTTTCATAACCAGGTCTTTGAGTGCCCGATTGATCCGCTTTTGCCGACCCTTCGGCCGGTGTGCGTGCTCGCCGATATAGGTGTTTGGCAGTTGCCAGGCCAGGTAGGTCCTGCCCTTCTTGCCCTGCCAGCCGCGATAATCCTTCAGCTCAAACAGGGCTCGGCCGTGCTTCCAGGCGCGATTCTCCTGATTCTCCTTGGTGGCTATCTCGCCTATGGCGAAGTTGGCCTGTTTTTCTACGCCAGTCTGCGCTTCATACGCTCGCTGGCTGGATGCCCCCACCCCGCTCAGCTCGGCGAGGGTGTTGCGGGAGATGGGCGTCGCCTGCGAGCCATGGGGCGTATCTTTGGCCCGGCCGCTGTGGAAGGCGGCGTACAGGTGAGCGCGGAAGGCACCGATGCCGCTCAGCAGCGCCTTGACCGGCAGGGCCACCGGCCGGCCGGTCAGCCGTTCTACCGCGAGCGAGTGGGCTACCTTGGCCGCGGAACACAGCCAGATATGCTCCTCATCGCGCGCCCAAAACACCCCCTCCCCATCGTGCAGCAGGTTCCGCAGTTGGCGTATGCCGCATACGTGTAGCGTTGAGGTTTTCCTTGTTAGTTGTTGGGTG
>JBOGUG010000025.1:0-8595 GCA_050696115.1 Promineifilaceae bacterium (SeqCode)
CCCCTACAGGATTGGAACCTGGGCCCGCCGGCCAGCGTTATATGGTAGGATACTGGCCGCGCCGGCGGCCCCCGCCGGCCGGAATTAGAGAAGAGGAACGTATGACCAAAGCAAACCCTGTGCGCCGCCTGGCCCTCGCGGCCGGCCTCCTGATTGCGCTGCTGCTGGCCGCCTGCCAGCAGGAAAGCCCGGCCGGGCCGACCCCGGCCCTGGACACGCCGGCCGCCAGCCCGTCGCCGCCGATTGAAGACACCCCGCTGCCCACGGCCGCGCCGACCCAGACGGGCAGTGAGCCGCCCATTGACCCGGCCCTGACCGAGCCCATCCGGCAAGAAATCGCCGGCTTCACCGGGCTGCCGCTGGACGCGGTGGTGGTGGAGTCGGCCGAAGCGCTGGCCTCGCCCGACCTGTGCCTGGGCGTTCAGGTGGACGAGCAGCCCTGCTACGAAGTGACCTTGAGCGCCCAAGGAGTGGAGTACGTTTATGTCGTGGGCGGCCCCGGCCAACATCGGAATGTGAGCGACGCCATCTACCAGGCGGGCCCCGGCCAGATCGGCCTGACCTGGGGCACGGACGAATGCCTGGTGGCCGCCATGCCCGGCCCGGCGCAGCCGGTCGGGGTGGGCGGCTGCCAGAGCGAGTTTCTGGCCTACGACTTCGCCCAGCCGGCCGAGGTGATGCAGCCCCAATTGGACGAGCTGCTGGCGGGCTTTGCCCCCTTTGAGGCGGTCACGGCCGCCGGCCACCTCTCCTTCCAGGGCAGCGGCTCGGCCGAGGCCACGCCGGCCCAGCAGCGCCTGATCGCCGAGTGGGCCCAATACGTGGCCGAGACGGCCGTGGCCGGCCAGGATGACCTGGCCCAGCGGCGCGCCCTGAGCTGGCAGCGCGTCGGCGGCATCGCCGGCTTCTGCCACACGGTGCTGGTCTACGAGACCGGCCTGGCCGAGGCCTACAACGAGTGCGAGGGCGAGCCGCGCGGCGCGCCATACGCCCGGGATTTCCTGTCGGCCGAGTTGGCCGCCAGCTTCTACGCCTGGCTCGACGCGCTGGCGCCGGCGGCCTTCGAGCAAAGCGACGGCGACGTGGCCGACGCCATGACCATCCGGGTTGAGTTCCAGGGCCAGGGCGAGGCGACGATCAGCGAGGCGCAGCAGCAGGAGTTGGTCCGCTTTGGCAACGACGTGTGGGTGCAGTTGGGCCCGGCCGGGGCGCCCACCAGCTTTTTTTTTGCCCCCACATTCGCCGGCCGGCTCTGATCACCCGGGTTGGCCAGCCGTATGAGATAACCGACCCGCTGACGCGCCAGCGCTGCGACTTTCTCGACCTGGGCGACCTGGCCTTCGTCCAGGTGGCCGGCGACCACGTCTACTACCCGGCGCGCGACGCGCTCCAAAACCAGAGCCAGATCGTGCGGCTGGGGCCCGAGGGCCGGCCGCAGCCGCTGGCCTTCACCCGGGTGAGCGGCGAGAATCACTGGCTGCTGCGCTACCACGTGGCGGCCGACGAGAGCTGGATCATCTGGAGCGAGGCGCAGCCGGCCGGCCCGGCCGGCGGCCTAGCGACCAACCTGTGGCTGGCCCGGCCGGACGGGAGCGAGCGCCGGGCTTTGTTGGAAAACGCGGCCGGCGACGAGCGCGACGTGCTGGCGCCGCTGCGGCTGGCGGCCGACGGCCAGAGCCTGTATTTCACCTGGGAGCCGAGCGGCATCGGCGGCAGTTGGGCTGCTTTCAGCGGCCGGTACGACAACCTGTACCGCCTGGCGCTAAGCGGCGGCGAGCCGGAGCTGGTCTTCGACTGCGCCCCCAGCGGGGTGACGCTGTGCCTGGGCGACTTCCTGCCGGCCGACGGCACGCTGGCCTACACCGACGCCGAGGGGGTCATCCACGTCCAGGCGGCCGGCGGCGCTGCGCTGGCGACCATCGCCAGCCAGTCGGCCTTCGCCGGCTACCCGACCTTCAACAGCCAGGGTGGCCTGATCTATTACACGGCCGAGCTGAGCAGCGACCAGGGGCCGCCGGCGGCCGATCCCGGCCGGATTCACTACCTGGCCAGCCCCTACAGCGGCGCGCCCAGCCTGCTGGCCGAAGCGCCCGGCCTGACGACGCCGATCGCCTTCCTGGACGAGGGCCACCTGCTGGCGCATTACGCCGACCCCGGCCAGCAGTGGGGCGCGGCCGTGGTCAGCCTGGACGGCGAGCTGATCCCGGTTGAGCCCTGGCCGGCCGCCCAGGTGATCGCCATCTGGCCGGCCGGCGACGCGGTCAGCGCGGAGCTGTTGGCCGGCCTGACGCTCAACACCACCCGGACGACCTCGCCCGACGGCCGCTGGACGACCCAGACGACGCTGTCGGAGCCGTTCGTGGAGGCTGACAGCGGCCGCGAGCTCTATTTTCAGCGGCTGGTGGTCAGCAGCCCGGCCGGCGGCTTTAGCCACACCGTCTGGCAGGCGGTCAGCGGCTGGGGGCTGGGCTACACCCACCCGGAGCCGTTCTTCTGGTCGGCCGACGGCCAGCGGCTGTATTTCACGAACGTGCCGGTGCCGGATGGCTGTGTGGCGGCTGCCAACGGCTCCGACCTGTACCGGGTGGAGCTGGCCACCGGCCGGGTGACGCAGATTTTCGGCAGCGTGGGCGTGCTGATCGGGCTGGCGGCCGATGAATCCCAGGCGGCCTATTTCAGCGGCCAGGCGCTGGGCCTGAAGGAGCTGGCCAGCGGGGCACAGAGCCTGATCCCCTTCCCCGACCCGGTTTGGCCGGCGGCCGAGCTGCGCTTTGGGCCGGACGGCTCGGCCGTGGCCGTGCTGCAGATTGAAGATCCGTGCGGCCAGGCCGGCCGCACCAGCCTGACGGTAGTGGACGTGGCCCGGGGCGAGCCGCGCAGGTTGATCGCGGCCGACGCGCGGCCGTTCCGCATCCAGGCGTGGGACGAGCCGGGCGAGATCGTGTTGGACGCCGGCGCGGCCGGGGTCTGGCGGTTGGACGTCGCCAGCGGCGAGTTGAGGGAGGGTTGATCGGACCCGGGCCTGTGGTCCGGGCGGGGGCAGGCACGGGGGCGGAGGGCAGGCAGGGGGGCCTGCCCCTACCGTTAGGCCTTTTCGAATTCGAGGCCCTGGCCGTTGTGGCTGACGCGGACGGTGTCGCCCTGGCCGAACTTGCCCTCCAGGATGGCCATGGCCAGCGGGTCGGCCACCAATTGCATCAGGGTGCGCTTGATCGGCCGGGCGCCGTAGGCCGGGTCGTAGCCGCGCTCGGCGATATAGGCCTTGGCCGCCTGGCTCAGCTCCAGCTGGATGTGGCGCTCGGCCAGCATGCGGCGCAGGCGCTGGGCCTGGATCTCCACGATCTGCATCAATTCGGCGCGGCTCAGGCCGCCGAAGACGATGATCTCGTCCACCCGGTTGAGGAACTCCGGCCGGAAATGGGCCCGCAGCGCCTCCAGGGCCGCCTGTGGGTCGTAATCCTCGCCGTGCAGGAAGTGGCTGCCGATGTTGCTGGTCATGATGACGACCGCGTTGCGGAAGTTGACCGTGCGGCCCTGGCCGTCGGTCAGCCGGCCGTCGTCGAGCAGCTGGAGCAGGGTGTTGAAGACGTCGGGATGGGCCTTCTCGATCTCGTCGAAGAGCACGACCGAGTACGGCCGGCGGCGGATGGCCTCGGTCAGTTGGCCGCCCTCGTCGTAGCCGACGTAGCCGGGCGGGGCGCCGATCAGGCGGCTGACGGCGTGGCGCTCCTGGTACTCGCTCATGTCAATGCGCAGCATGGCGTCCTCATCGTCGAAGAGGAACTCGGCCAGGGCGCGGGCCAGCTCGGTCTTGCCGACGCCGGTGGGGCCCATGAAGATGAAGGAGCCGATCGGCCGGGCCTGGTCTTGCAGGCCGGCCCGCGAGCGGCGCACGGCGTTGGCGACGGCCTGGATCGCCTCGTCCTGGCCGACCACCCGCCGCTTCAGGCGCTCCTCCATGCGGATGAGCTTCTCGACCTCGCCCTCCAGCAGCTTGCTGACCGGCACGCCGGTCCACTTTGAGACCACCTGGGCGATGTCCTCGCCGTCCACCTCTTCCTTGAGCAGCGAGCCGCCGGCCTGAAGCTGGCGCAGGCGGGCCTCCTGCTCGGCCAGCTGGCGCTCCAGCTCGACCAGAGTGCCGTAGCGCAGCCGGGCCGAGGCCTCCAGGTCGGCGCGCCGCTCGGCCTGTTCGATCTGCAGCCGGGCTTCGTCCATCTGGGCCTTGGTGGCCTGGATGCCCTCGATGGCCTGCTTTTCGGTCTCCCACTGGGCGCGCAAGGCGTTGCCGGCCTCCTTCAGTTCGGCGATCTGGGCCTCGATGACCTCCAGCCGCTCCTTGGAGGCCCTGTCGCGCTCCTTCTTGAGCGACTCGCGTTCGATCTCCAGTTGCAATAGCTGGCGGTCTACGTTGTCCAGCTCGGCCGGCTTGGAGTCAATGGCCATCTTGAGGCGGCTGGCGGCTTCGTCAATCAGGTCAATCGCCTTGTCGGGCAGCTGGCGGTCGGTGATGTAGCGATCGGAGAGGGTGGCGGCGGCGATGACGGCGCTGTCCTGGATGCGGACGCCGTGATGGAGTTCGTAGCGCTCCTTGAGGCCGCGCAGGATCGAGATGGCGTCCTCCACGCTCGGCTCGTCCACAAAGACGGGCTGGAAGCGGCGCTCCAGGGCGGCGTCTTTCTCGATGTGCTTGCGGTACTCGTCGAGGGTGGTGGCGCCGACCATGTGTAGCTCGCCGCGGGCCAGCATCGGCTTGAGCATGTTACTGGCGTCCATGGCGCCTTCGGCCGCGCCCGCGCCGACCATGGTGTGCAGCTCGTCAATGAAGACGATAATTTGGCCGGCGCTGTCGGCGATCTCCTTCAGCACCGCCTTGAGGCGCTCCTCGAACTCGCCGCGATACTTGGCTCCGGCCACCAGGCTGGACAGGTCGAGCGCAATCAGGCGCTTGGCCTGCATGCCTTCGGGCACGTCGCCGTTGACGATGCGCTGGGCGAGGCCTTCGACGATGGCCGTCTTGCCGACGCCGGCCTCGCCGATCAAGACGGGGTTGTTCTTGGTGCGCCGGCTGAGCACCTGCACCAGGCGCCTGATCTCCTCGTCGCGGCCGATGACGGGGTCGAGCTTGCCCAGGCGGGCCAATTGGGTCAGGTCGCGGCCGTAGCGGGCCAACGCCTCGTAGGTGGCCTCCGGGTTCTGGCTGGTGACGCGTTGGCCGCCGCGGATGGCGGTCAGCGCCTTGAGCACGGCTTCGCGGTCAACCCCGGCGGCCGCCAAGGGGGCCAGGGAGCGAATTTGGCCGGCCGCGTCCACCAGCGCCAGGAACAGGTGCTCGGTGCTGACGAAGTCGTCCTTCATCTGGGAGGCTTGGCGCTCGGCGGCGCGGATCAGGTTGGTTAATTCGCGCGAGGCGCCGGTCTGGGCGGTGGCGCCGACGGCCCGCGCCAGGCCGTTGAGCTGGGCCTCGACCTGGTCGCGCAGTTGGCTGCGGTTGGAGCCGATGCGGTTGACGATCTGGGGCACGACGCCGTCGTCCTGGTCGAGCAGGGCGGCCAGCAGGTGGATGGCCTCGATCTGGCTGTGGTTGCGCTCCTCGGCCAGCCCTTGGGCGGCCAGGACGGCTTCCTGGGCTTTCTGGGTAAATTGGTTCAAGTTCATGGCTGGGTTTCCTCAGTCTGATGATAGCCAGAGGGTATCAGACGGCCGTTTGCTTTTTATTAGAGGAAGCTTAGCGCCCTTAGTGTTATAATGGGACAGGACGTGGCCGGACAAGGGCGCGGCCGGTGGGGGACGTGGGTAGGGGCGCGTTGCAACGTGCCCCTACGAATCGGCCGGCCGGCGCGACGCCCCCCATTCTGGGGCGCGGCCAGCCTGCCCGCAGACGGGCCGAAGGCCCCTGTCCGATTAACCGGCCGGATGCAAGGGTTTGAGGGCCTTATCTTTATAAGGAGCGACCAATTGCGATGACCCAAGTTGCCAGCCTGTATGAGGTCGTCGGCCAGCAGTTCGGCCGGGCGGCCGAGCTGATGCGGCTCGACCCGGAGGTGCGCGCCATTTTGTCGCGGCCGACCAACGAGATCGTGGTCAACTTCCCGGTCAAGCTGGCCAGCGGCCAGGTCAAGATGTTCACCGGCTACCGCGTCCAGCACAACAGCGCCCTCGGCCCCTACAAGGGCGGCCTGCGCTACCATCCGATGGTGGACATTGACGAGGTGCGGGCCCTGGCGGCCTGGATGACGTGGAAGACGGCCCTGGCCAATTTGCCCTTCGGCGGGGCCAAGGGCGGCATTCAGTTCGACCCGCTGGGCTACGAGGAGGACGACCTGGAGCGCATCACGCGCCGCTTCACTTTCGCCCTGGGCAACAACATCGGGCCGGAATACGACATCCCGGCTCCCGACGTCAACACCAACGCCCAGATCATGGCCTGGATCCTGGACACCTACATTTCGATGCGGCCGCCGCAGACGCGCCAGGCCAGCTTCCACGTGGTGACGGGCAAGCCGGTGGAGGCCGGCGGCAGCGCCGGCCGGGACAAGGCCACCGGCCAGGGCGTCGTTTTCCTGATTCAGCGCTGGGCGGAAGACACCAATTTCGACCTGGCCAGGGCCAGCTACAAGTTGCAGGGCTTCGGCAACGTCGGCTCCTGGACGGCGCGGCTGCTGCGGCCGGCCGGGGCCAAGCTGGTGGCGGTGGAGGACGCCAGCGGGGCCATTCACAACCCCAAGGGGTTCGACCCGGACGACCTGGCGCTGTACGTGTCGCTGCACCGGGGCGTGGCCGGCTACCCGCGCGGCCGGGAAGTGGATAAGCGCGACTTCTTCGCGCTGGCCTGCGACATTTTCGTGCCGGCCGCGCTTGAGAACCAGGTGAACGCCGAGACGGCCGGGCTGCTGGACATCCGCCTGCTGGCCGAAGGGGCCAACGGCCCGACAACGCCGGAGGGCGACGCCGTGCTGAGGGAGGCCGGCATCGGGGTGCTGCCTGACATCCTGTGCAACTCCGGCGGCGTCATCGTCAGCTATTTTGAGTGGCTGCAGAACAAGCGCAGCGAGTTTTGGGACCTGGATGAGGTGGATCACAAGTTGCACAAGATGATCAGCTCCTCCTACGAGCGCGTCCACCAGGCGGCCGTGCAGCTGGACACCGATTGGCGCACGGCCGCCTACACGGTGGCCCTCAGCCGGCTGGAGAAGGTCTACAAGGAGCGCGGCATTTTCCCGTAGCCGAGGTGGACGCGAGCCTCGTCGTGGCGGCGCTGATCCGCCAGCTGGGCCAGGTGTTGCTGGTCAGGGAGCAGGGGCCGGGCAAGGCGGACTCGGGGTGGCGCCTGCCGGGCGGCGCTGTCGAGCTGGGCGAGAGCCTGTTGGCGGCGCTCAAGGGCAGGGTGGCCGAGGAAACGGGCCTGACGGTGGTGGCCGCCGGCCGGTTGGCTTACGCGGCCGACGTGGAGCGGCCGGAGGACGCCGGCCGGCTGTTGGTTTTCGGCTACGACGTCTACAGTTGGAAGGGGGAGCCGCAGCCGGCCGAGCCGGACGCTTTCGCCTTCGAGATGGCCTTCTACGCGCCGGCCGAAGCGGCCGCCCTGCTGGAGCTGTTGCCCTGGCGGTCGAGGGGCGAGCCGGCGGCCGCCTACCTGCGCGGCCAGGCCCCGCCTGGCGTCAGTTGGCATTACCGCCAGCCGGCCAGGGGGGATGAGCAGCTTGTCGGCCGGAGCTAGGCCGGCCGGCGGGTGGGAGAGAACGAGGGCGGGCACGGGGCGGAGGGCGGGCACGGGGGCCTGCCCCTACAAATACGGAATGGCGGCCGGCCGGTTAATCGGACACGGGCCTGCGGCCCGTCCGCGGGCAGGATGCCCGCGCCACAGAATGGGGGCGTTGCGCTGGCCTGCCCCTACAAGACGGCCGGCGCCCCAAAAAAGAACGAGGCCCCTCAGTTGAGGGGCCTCGTCATTTATTTGGCTAGCTTAGTGCGGGTCGGTTACCAGGAGCGCCGGCTGCCGCCGCCGCCACTGCGGGGCCGGCCGCCGCCACTCGTGCTGCGCCGATTGTCAAAGGCGCCGCTCGGCCGCTCTTCGCGGGGGCGGGCGATATTGACGGTCAGGGCGCGATCGTGCATCTGTGAACCATTGAACATGCTGATCGCATTCTGCGCCTCGGCCGGGGTCTCCATTTCCACGAAGCCAAAGCCCCGGGAACGGCCCGTGTCGCGGTCTTTCACCACTGTCACTGACTTCACCTCGCCGGCCTGCACGAACAGATCGCGCAAGTCGTCCTCCGTCGTTTCATACGACAGATTGCCAACGTACAATTTGTTTTCCATCTCTAATCCTTACTATATGGGTGCGCTTCCAGGCTCCATGCGGCAGAGGTTCACTTCGACCGGACCAAGGCTTTGGCGCTAACAACTTCAGCGCGTTCACTGCGCTCGCAACGGCATCTCCTTCGGCCGTTGCGATGTGATAGTATAACCGGCCGCGTCAAAAAGTCACCTTTTTGCCTGATCTCTTAGGAAATCGTCCCTGCGGGTCGGCCGGTGGTGGCCGGGATAGGGGATGTGGGTGGGTTGCCCCTCACCCCTGGCCCCTCTCCCCAG
>JBOGUG010000026.1:0-1268 GCA_050696115.1 Promineifilaceae bacterium (SeqCode)
GTGTAGGCTCTCGCCCGGAATCACCAGATGGGTGGCGCCGGGCGGCATCGGCCGCAGGGCCATCGGCCGACGCGAACCGCCCCGCGGCCGGCACGTAGAACCTGGCGTTCATGTAGATCAGCCCGACCCCATCCGGCGGCCGGTTGTTGTGCTTGTGGCCGGTGAAGCCGCGGTCGGTGATCTCCGTGGTCGGCAAGGCCCGGTGCTTGCCGAACGGGAAGTACTGCACCACGCCGCCTTTCAAGTTCCCGCCTGTCGTCGCCAGCGCGCTGACGCTGCCCAGCTGGTCGCCCAGCACGAAGTACAGGCCGTTGTTGGCCGCATCCGGGTCGCCCACGACCCGGGTGGCGACCCGCTGGCCGGCCGCGTCGTAGCGGAAGGTGGTCCAGATGGCCGGGCTGGGGGCCGCCTTGTGCACCTGGATGAGCCGGTTCTCGGCGTCCCAGAACTGGTTGAAGTCCCAAGAGCCGGCCTGGTCGCGGCCGGACATATTGCCGTTGCCGTCATAGCTAAAGCTCCAGCCGTCGCCGATTGAGGAGATGGCGTGCGGGCGCGGTTGGGCGGGCGGGTTATAGGACTGCGACACCCCGCCGTTCAACGTCAGGTTGCCCAAAAGGTCGTAGGCGTGGTTGTAGCTGGAGCTCGTGCCCGCGGCCGCCAGCAGCCGGCCGAGATGGTCGTAGCTGAAGCTCTGGGTGTCGCTGCCCCCGCTCTTCTGCGTCACGAGCGGCGCCACGGCGCCGGCCGCGTCGGTCAACTGGCTGACGCTGCCTAGATGATCCGGCAAGAGGTAGTAGAGGCCATCGTCGGGATCGGCCGGGACGGTCGTCACGCGGGTGGCGATGGCCTGCCCGCCGAGGAAGTAGGTGCTGCGCTCCTTGTCACAGCCCGGCTCGTACTCGCGGACGAAGCCGTTGTCGAAGGCCACCTAGCTGTCCACCAGTTCGGTATACACCCCAGCCTAGCGTCGCCGACTTGGCCGGGACGGCAATCGGCCAATTAGAGTTGCAAGGCATTAGCCGCTTCTCCGGCCCTTGACCTGTTCCGGCGCGGCTTTAGAATCCGACGGTATCCAGGGCAAGGCTAACAATATGATCTGCTGGTCTAAGATTGCGAACCGGTTACCCACTCAAGAGGTGAACCGGGCTGAGAGCCATGGCAGTTTGGATCGTCGCTGCTACACCGGAAATACATACGTGGTTGCTGGTCCAGTTCACCCTGCCATTCGCCGACCTGCTCAATCTCAAAACGCGAACGCACGCCCAGTG
>JBOGUG010000027.1:0-4953 GCA_050696115.1 Promineifilaceae bacterium (SeqCode)
AACTTGGCCGCGGCACGGCCGCGGCCTACGCCCTGCTCCGCGGCCAGGTCCCCTTTCTGCGTGACGATCAGGTGTTGGCCGGCCACATCGAGACGGCGCGCCAGTTGGTGGCCGGCGGCGCCATCAAGGAAACTATCGAGCACGCCGTGGAGGAAACAGAATGAAAGAAGTCATCTTCGTCAGCGCTGCCCGCACGCCCATTGGCCGCCATGCTGGCGCGCTTGCGGCCGTGCGGCCGGATGACCTGGCGGCCCTGGTCCTGGCGGAGGCCGTCCGCCGGGCCGGCATCGAGCCGGCCGAGGTCGAGGAGGTCTACCTGGGCTGCGCCAACCAGGCCGGCGAGGACAACCGCAACGTCGCCCGCATGGCAAGCCTGCTGGCCGGCTTCCCGCAGGAGGTCGCGGCCGTGACCCTCAACCGGCTTTGTTCCAGCGGCCTGAATGCGGTCAACCAGGCTGCTCGAGCCATCCGGGCCGGCGAGGGCGAAGTCTACGTGGCGGGCGGCGTCGAGAGCATGACGCGCGCCCCCTATTCGCTGCCCAAAAACGCGCGTCCCTGGGGCCCTTCGGGCAACGTGATCGCCTGGGACACGACCCTAGGCTGGCGCTATCCGAATCCCCGCCTGGAGGCGCTCTTCCCCTTGGAGGCGATGGGCGAGACGGCCGAGAACATCTATGAGCTGAGCTGCGCCGGCCAACTGGAAGGCGGGCCGATCGGCCGCGAGGAGCAGGACGCCTTCGCCCTGGAGAGCCAGCGCCGCGCCTGCGAAGCCATCAACGCCGGCCGCTTTCGGGCCGAAATCGTGCCGGTCGAGATCCCGCAGCGTAAGGGCCCACCGGCCGTGTTTGACACGGACGAGCATCCGCGCATCCGGCCGACCGAGAATGGCTACGTGCTGGACACCAGCCTGGAACAGTTGGCTGGCCTGAAGCCGGCCTTCCGGCCGGGCGGCTCGGTCACGGCCGGCAACGCCAGCGGCCTGAACGATGGCGCGGCCGCGCTGGTGCTGATGTCGGCCGACAAGGCCGCCAGCCTGGGCGTCCGGCCGCTGGCTCGCTGGCTGGCGTCGGCCGCAGCCGGGGTAGACCCGCGCCTGATGGGGCTGGGGCCGGTGCCGGCCACGCGCAAAGCGCTCGGCCGGGCCGGTCTGGAGCTGGCCGACCTGGACTTGATTGAGCTAAACGAAGCCTTTGCCGTGCAATCTCTGGCTGTGATGCGTGAGCTGGGCCTGCGCCACGCCATCACCAACGCCAACGGCGGCGCGATCGCCCTCGGCCATCCCTTGGGTTGCTCCGGCGCCCGCATCTTGACCACCTTGATTTACGAAATGCGGCGCCGGCAGGCGGCCGGCGAAGAGATGCGCTACGGCCTGGCGACGCTGTGCGTTGGCGTCGGCCAGGGCGAAGCGACCCTGATCGAGCTGCTGAACGGAAGGTGAACCGGGCCTTCGTAACCGGCGGCACCGGCTTCATTGGCGCTAACTTGGTGGCGGCCCTTGCCGGCCGGGGCGTCCCGGCCCGCGTTCTGCGCCGCCAAAGCTCATCCCTCAAGGCGCTGGAAGGGCTGGACTATGAGACCGCCATCGGGGATGTCCTCGACCCGCCGGCCGCCCTTGCCGAGGCCATAAGCGGCTGTGACTGGGTCTTCCACGCGGCGGCTGTGGCCGACTATTGGCGCCAGGGCCGCGAGCGCGTCTACCGGGTCAACGTGCAGGGCACGCGCCACGTCCTGGAGGCAGCCCGGCTGGCGGGCGCAGGCCGGCTCGTATTCACCAGTTCTCTGGCGGCCATGGGCCTGTCGCCTGCCGGCCGGCCCCTGACGGAGAGTGACCGCTTTAACCTCGATCCAGGCCGCTTTCCCTATGGCCAGAGCAAGCATCTGGCCGAGATCGAGGTGTTGCGGGCGGCCGAGGCCGGGCTCGAAGCCGTCATCGTCAACCCGACTGTCGTCCTGGGGCCGCGCGACGTGAACCTGATCTCCGGCTCCATCATTATTGAGGCGGCCCGCGGCCGGCTGCGCTTCTGGCCGCCTGGTGGGGTGAACTTCGTCGCCGTGCAAGACGTGGCTGCGGGCCATATCGCCGCCGCCGAGCGCGGCCGCCCCGGCCAGCGCTACATCCTGGGCGCTCACAACCTCAGCCATCGCCAGGCGCTCACTATCATTTGCCAGGTGGTCGGCCGGCCGCCGCCCCGCGTCGGCCTGCCGCGCTGGCTGCTGGCGCCGGCCGCTTTGGGTGTGCGCCTGGCCCGCGCCCTGGCCGGAAACCGCGTCCCACTTGACGCGAACCAGGTGCGCCTGGCGGGCGAGTTCATCTACGCCGACAGCAGCAAGGCGCTGGCCGAGCTTAATCTGCCCCAGACTGAGTTCACCACCGCTGTACGCCAAACCTATCGGTGGTACAATGATCACGCTTACTTGAGCGGGAATTCGGGTCACCTGGCCCGGCAGGAGGAAGCCTGATGAGCACAGCGACCCTCGCCTACCGGTCGCCGGCGGCCGCGATGAGCCAGGGCAGATGGATCTACCATCGCAAGTGGGACCTGATCTTCATCAGCCTGAGCGTCATCCTGGTGCCTGTGCCCTACCTCACCTGGATCTTGATGCGCGATGTGCTTCGAGTGGAGTCGGACGCCGGCCGGCAGGCGGTCAACTTGCTGATCGCCGTGCTCATCGGCGGGCCCCACATGTACGCCACCTTCACCCGCACCGCGCTGGACAAGCAGTTCCGCGGCCGCTATGGGGCCTTCGTGCGCTCTTCGATCTTTATCCCCCTGATCGTCATCACCCTCGCGCTCACCAACCTGACCCTGCTGCTGACCCTGTTTTTCTTTTGGGCCTCTCTGCACGTCCTGCACCAGATCATTTATGTGATTGAGGCCTACAACGCCAAAGCCCGCCACGCGCCAGCCCCGACATCGCTCAGCCCCCTCTCGCGCGCGATTGATTTTGCCGTCGTGCTGACTTCGCTTTACCCGCTGGCGGCCTATCGCATCGCCATCAGCCAGGACTTTTCAATTGGGCCGACGCACCTGAACGACATGATCCCGCCGTTCTTTGAGCAGCCCTGGCTCTTCTACCTGGCTTCGCTCGCCTTTGGCGTCTCGCTGTTGGCTTTCGCGGCCAAAAGTGTCTGGGAGTACCGCAACGGCCTGGCCCACCTGCCGAAGATTATCTTCATTGGCCTGACGGCCGCGGCCTCCTTCGTTGTGCCGGCCCTGGGAAACCTGGACACGGCCTTCCAGGGCATGAACGTCTGGCACTCGTTCCAGTACCTCGCTCTGACGTGGTACATCAACCGGCTGCGCGCCGACCGGGGCGACCTTGAGAGCCAACCGGGGCTGAAGCGCCTGTCGCTTGACGGCAAGGCGCGCCTTTTCTACGGCTTTAACCTGCTGCTCACGTTGGGGGCCGGGCTAATCATCGCGGCCGCCTACCTTGTGCTCCACGAGGTGGTGGGCGGGAAGTGGGCCGTGGCTGGCATTGCCCTTGAGACGGCTTACTACATCGGCGTCCTGTCATTCCTCTGGATCCATTACTACCACGACCATTTCCTGTTCACCCAGCCTGATTCCGTGCTGGCCTGAACAGTGCTTGCCTAAAGTTGGTTTGCCTCGGCGAGCCGGGCAGGTACAGGGGCCCGCCGCTGCAAATGATTAGGGGTCGCTGCAGTCGCGGGTGAAGCCGCACACCTGGCAGACGATCTTACAGTGGCGCTTGCTCAACGGCCCGCCGCATAACCAGCAACACATGTCATCTTCCAGCGGGTAGAGAGGCTCGGCCTCCGGCCGGCGCCGCTTGTCTTCTTGATCAGGCTGGGGAAAGCGCCCTGACGCTAGAAATAGTACCAATGTACTATGACCTCTGCCCTAAAAGTACTTGTTGCACAATCGTAGAGTTGTGCTAACCTACGGATGGCTCCCCCCCAGAGATGTCCCCGTAACCGCCCGGTTACGGGGCATCTCATTTTATGGGGACTGAGCCTTTTCCCTTCACTCTTCGGCCGGCGCGCGCACGGCCCGCTGCAGATCGAGGCTGTGGCGGCGTTCGTGGAGGGCGATTAACGCCAGGATCTCGGCCACGCTCATGATGCGCAGGCTGCCATGCCGGCCGCGCTTCTCCCAGTCCTCATCGGCTAGTCCATCAATCAGGCTGAGCAGGCGGCCGCGGTTGGCCTCCATCTGTGCCAATAGCTCGACCGGGGTGCGCTCCTGCGCCCGGCGCACGGCGCTGGCGTTCCAACGGTTCAGGTCAAAGTCGGCCGGCACGCCCTCGCCGCCGTCGCGGATGACCTCAACCAGGCGGATCATGCCACGCTCTGCGTCTGCCAAATGGCGCAACAAATCGGAAGCCATCCAGGTTTCGCCCTCCGAGTAGACCACCGCCGCCCATTCGGCCTGGCCCAGCCCCTCGACGGCCGCAAGCAGCCGGGCCCGCGAGCGGGACAGGCGGGCCTTAATATTTCGCTTGCGCTCGGCTGACATACGCGTCCCTCCCTGGATACTACTCAGACGCTCGAGATGGTTCACCGGCCGGCTGCTGCCGGAGCTGCAGCCCCTCCTGCCCAGCGTCAACCTGGATGCGGGCCTGCTCCGGCCGGCCGTGGCGCAGCAGATAGTCGGCCAGCGGCTCGCGCAGATTGCGGGCGATGATCCGGCGCAGCGGCCGGGCGCCATACTCCGGCTGGTCGTTCTGGGCCAGCAGCCATTCCTTGGCGGCCGGGCTGACCGCCAGCTCGATGCCCTGTTGAGCGGCCAACTTGATCTCATTCGCTAGCATCAAGTCCAAGATGTCGGCTAACTGCTCGGGCGTCAACTGGTGGAAAAGGATGATCTCGTCCAGCCGGTTGAGGAACTCCGGCCGGAACGCGCTGCGCACTTCCGCCATGACCTGATCGCGTGCCGCCGCCGCGGGCTGGTCCTCGGGCAGGGCCGCGATGTAGGCGCTGCCGAGGTT
>JBOGUG010000028.1:0-4009 GCA_050696115.1 Promineifilaceae bacterium (SeqCode)
GGATCCGGCTGCGCGGCCAGGACGTCACCGGCTGGCCTTACCAGCGGCGCCGCGCGGCCGGCGTGGCCTACATGGCCGCCGGCCGGTTGGAGGAAGGGCTGGTGGCCGACCTGACGCTGAGCGAGCACCTGGCCCTGGCTCAGCCCGAGCCGGCTTTCTTTGTCGATCGGACGCGGGCCCGGCAGCAGATGGCCGAGCGCATCGAGAAGTACGCCATCCAGGGCCGGCCGGAAACTGTAGCCGCTGCCCTGTCGGGTGGCAACCAGCAGCGACTGCTGTTCGCCCTGCTGGGGGAGCCGCTGGCCTTGTTGCTGGAGGATCCCACCCGGGGACTGGACCTGCGTTCGACCAACGCCATCTGGGAGCTGCTATACGCCCGCTTGGCCGACGGCGCCACCATCTTGTTCACCTCGGCCGACCTGGAGGAGATTATCGAGCGCAGCGACCGCATCGCGGTCTTCTCTGCCGGCCGTATGTCGCGCATCCTTCTGGCCGGCGAGACGTCTCTGGACGAGTTGGGCCACCTGATCGGGGGAGAGGCGTGAGCCCCAGCCGGCCGCGGCTGGAGCGCTTGTGGCCGCTGGCGCCCATCCTGGGCGCGCTGGCCTTCACATCGGCCCTGCTGTTGCTCTTTGAAACCAGCCCGGCCGTCGCCTTCCGCGCCATGCTGGCCGGGGCCTTCGGCGACCGCTCTGAAACGCTCAGCGTGCTCGCCTTTTTCGTGCCCTTGCTGCTCAGCGCGGCCGGGCTGCTGGTCACCTTTCGCGCCGGCCTGTGGAACATCGGCGTCGAGGGCCAGATTATCTTGGGCGCCATCGGGGCCAGTTGGGTCGCCCTCAGCATACAGGCGCCGGCTCCGCTGCAGGTCGGGCTGGAGCTGCTGGTCGCCATGGCGGCCGGGGCGGCCTGGGCAGGCCTGTCGGCCCTGCTCAAGACCCGCGGCCGGGTACACGAGATTTTCAGCGGCCTGGCGCTCAACAACCTGGCCGTCATCCTGACGAATTACCTGATCGCCAACCCCTGGCAGCCGCCCGAAGGCGGCAGCTTTCGGGGTACCGAGCCGTTCCAGCCGGCCGCGCTGCTGCCCCAGCTGGGCGACTCGCTGCTTAGCCCGCCTTCGCTCCTGCTGGCCCTGCTGGCCTTTTCCCTAGTGGCCGTGCTGCTGGGTGGCACCTACTGGGGCCTGCGCCTCAAGGCTTTGGGCCTTAACCCGCGCTCGGCGTTCCTGCTGGGGGTGCACGGCGAGCGGGAGACGGTGCGCGCCATGCTGCTATGCGGCGCCCTGGCCGGCCTGGGCGGCGCGGTGCGCGTCCTGAGCTGGTTCGACAGCCTGCGCCAATCCATTTCTGGCGGCATCGGCTTCCTGGCGCTGCTCGTGGTGCTGCTGGCCGGCTACCGCCTGCTGTGGCTGCCGCTGGTGGCCTTTTTCTTCTCGGCCGTGCTCAACGGCAGCATCGCCCTCCAGCTGCGCACCCAACTCCACTCGTCGCTAGGGGGCATCCTGACTGGCGTGCTGGTGCTTTTCGTCCTCCTGTTCCGCAGCCCGCGAGCGCTCTTTGGCCGCCGCTGGCCGGCCGGCAGCGAAGGCGAGCGGTTGGAGGAGACCGAGCGATTGGAGCGCCTCACACCGGAGACCGAGCCGTGAACGACTCAGAGCTGGTGCTGGTGCTTTCTTCGATCATGCTCCAGTCGGCGCCGCTGATCATCGCGGTGTGCGGCGAGATCCTCACCGAGCGATCCGGGGTCGTCAACCTGTCGCTTGACGGCAGCCTGCTGCTGGCGGCGCTGGCCGGCTTCGTGGCTGCCCTGGCGGCCGGTTCCGTCTGGGTCGGTTTCCTGGCGGCCGCGGCCGTAGGCGCCAGCCTAGCCCTGATCGTTGCCCTGGGCTCCATCCGCCTGGGCCAGAACCAGGTGGCCGTCGGCTTCGTCCTGACGCTGCTGGCCGATGACCTGAGCGCCTTTCTCGGCCAGCGCTACACCCGCCTGCCCGGCCCTACGGTCGCTCGCGGCGGGATCCCCCTGCTGGAGGAAATACCTCTTCTGGGGCCGATCTTCTTCGATCAGGATATCGTGGTCTACTTCGCCCTGGCCCTGGTCGTCGTCTGCTGGTGGTTCCTCAACCGCAGCCAGCCGGGCCTGCGCCTGCGCAGCGCCGGCGAGAGGCCGGAGGCCGCCTATGCCCGCGGCGTGAACGTTAATCGCCAGCGCTATCTGTACGCCCTGGTGGGCGGGGCGCTGGTGGGCGTGGCCGGGGCGGCCTACTCGCTGGACGTAAAGATCGGCTGGTCGGAAGGCCACACGCGCGGCATAGGCTGGATCACGCTGGCCATCGTTATATTTGGCGGCTGGTCTCCCCTGCGCGGCGCATTGGGCGCACTGCTCTTCGGAGCGACCAAGGCCCTGGCGACGGTATTACAGCGCGGCCTGCCCGGAGTGCCGGTGGTGGCCTTTAACGCCATTCCCTGGCTGCTGATGATTGCTGTCCTTCTGGCCGTCGAGAGTGAGGGCGCCGGCCGGCTGATCAACCTGCTGCCTCGGCCGGCCCGCCGGCCGCTGCGCTCCCTATTGCGCGTCGCGTCGCCGCTGGCCTTGGGCCAAACCTTTGAACCCGACAAGTAATCAGGCTACCATTTGTTCCAAGGAGGTGACCTGCTCGCCCAGCCAGAGCCACACGCCAACCAGAACAGCTCGTAACAACCCAATTCAGCCTGAGGAGGCGAAGAAAGCCGTGAACCCCAAAACTCTGCTCAATCCCCTGATCCCCACATCTCGGCATATCCTTTTCCTGGCCCTGCTGGGCCTGTTGCTGGCTGCCTGCGCCCAACCGGCCGGCGAGCCACCGGCGGCCGAGACCGAGCCGGCCGCCGCCGAGGAACTCGTCTTCGGCCTGATCCTGGTCGGTCCCCAGAACGACCACGGCTGGAGCCAGGCCCATTACGAAGGCGGCCTGTTCGTCGAGGAGAACGTGCCTGGGACGCGCATGATCGTCTTCGAGTCGCTCAACCCGGCCGACAAGCCCGAGGCCACCCTGGAGGGCGTGGTGGACGACATGGTCGCCGAGGGCGCGCGCCTAATCCTGACTACCTCCGACGAGTTCGAGGAGGACACGGTCGGCGCGGCCGAGCAGCACCCGGAAGTGGTCGTCATCAACATCTCTGGCGATGACGCCTGGGCCGAGGGCCGGGATGCAGGCGTGGCCCCCTCCAACGAGGGCAACATTATGGGTCGCATGATTGACATGAAGGCCATCGCGGGCTGCGCGGCCGCCCTGGCCACTGAAAACGGCAGCATCGGCTACCTCGGCCCGCTGATTAACTTCGAGACTCGCCGCCTGGCCGCCTCGGCCTACCTGGGCGCCCGCTATTGCTACGAGCAATATGCCGGCGGCGACCCGGCCGAGCTGGACTTCACCGTGACCTGGATCGGTTTCTGGTTCAACATCCCTGGCGTGACGCTCGACCCGACCGAAGTGGTCAACAGCTTCTTTGACACCGGGGCCGACGTGGTCATGAGCGGCATTGACACCACCGAGGCGATTGACGTCGCCGGGCAGCGGGCGGCGGCCGATGAAGTCGTCTGGGCCGTCCCATACGACTACGTCGGCGCCTGCGAAACGGCGCCCTTCATCTGCCTAGGCGTGCCCTACTTCAGCTGGGGCCCGGCTTACGCCGAGCTGGCCCAGGAGGTGATGAGCGGCGCCTGGCAGCAGGCCTGGGAGTGGAACCCGCCCAACTGGGAGGCGCTGGACGATCCAAGCCAGACCCATGTCGGCTGGGTAGATGGCGAGGGGCTGACGCCTGAAATGCGGGCCAACCTGGACGAATTCATCGCCGGCTTGGCCTCCGGCGAGATCAACGTCTGGACCGGCCCGCTCAACCTACAGGACGGCACGGAATACCTGCCGGCCGGGGAAGCGGCCAGCGATCAACAGATCTGGTACCTGCCCCAGCTATTGCAAGGCATGGTCGGCCCCAGCGAGTAGGGGCGGGCCTAGTGCCCGCCCTTGGCG
>JBOGUG010000029.1:0-1887 GCA_050696115.1 Promineifilaceae bacterium (SeqCode)
ACGTTGGCGCTGCTAGGGATGGTGTCGGCACTGGCCGGATGGGCGAGCACCTTGTTTTCTGAGGCCAGGGCGGCGGCCGTGTACTGGGCCAGCATGAAGCCACTCTGCAATCCGCCGCGCTCGGTCAGGAACATGGGTAGGACACCGCCGTTGCTGTCTGCGTCCAACAGGCGGGCGGTGCGCCGCTCGCTCATGTTGCCCAGCTCGACAAGCGCCAGCTTGAGGTAATCCATGCTCAGAGCGACCGGCTCGCCGTGAAAATTGCCGGCCGAGATCACCTCGGCCCGGCCTTCAGCCTCGTCCACAAAAATGATGGGGTTGTCATTAACCGAGTTGAGCTCGATGTTGATCACCCAGCGGGCGTAGGCGATGGCGTCGCGCACCGCCCCGTGCACCTGGGGCACGCAGCGCAGGGTATAGGGGTCCTGCACGTCCGGCGAACCGGCCGGGCGCAAGCAGGCGCTGCCGGCCAGGACGCGGCGCAAGAAGGCGGCACAATCAATTTGGCGTGGGTGTGGCCGGACGGCATGCACACGCGGGTCGTAGGCCCGGTCTGTGCCATGCAACGCCTCCAGGCTGAGGCAGGCGGCCGCGTCGGCCGTCAGGGCCAGGTTGATGCTGCGCCGCACAAGGAGGGCGCCCGTCGCCACCATCTGGGCAGTGCCGTTTAGCAGGGCCAGCCCCTCCTTCGCCTGCAGTGTCAGCGGGCGCAGTTCGGCCCGCCGCAGGGCCTCACGGCCGGCCAACAGTTCTCCCTGGTAGCACGCCTGGCCTTCGCCGATCACGACGAGCGCCAGGTGGGCCAGCGGAGCCAGGTCGCCGCTGGCGCCTAGTGATCCTTGAGACGGGATGTGAGGATGAACCCCCCGGTTGAGCATCGCAAGCAGCAGCTCAACCAACTCCGGCCGGACGCCGGAATAGCCCAGAGCCAAGGTGTTAGCGCGCACCAGCAGCATGGCGCGCACAGTCGGCTCTGGCAGGGCCGGGCCGACGCCGGCAGCGTGGCTGCGCACCAGATTTTGCTGCAATTGGACCGTCTCGGCCGGGCTGATGATGCGATCCTTGAAGCGGCCGAAACCGGTGGTGATGCCGTAGGCGTGGTCGCCACGGGCAACCAGCTCCTCGACCGCCCGCCGGCTGCGCTCCATTGCGGGCAGGGCGGCCGGGTCCAGCGCCACCGGCCGGCCGGCGGCCACCGCGACCACGTCATCTACCCGCAAATCGGCCCCAGAGATGTTCAACGGGGTCATGCGGCCGTTATAGCCAGGAATGCACAAAAGGCAAAGTGGGCCTAGAATTCGGCCGGCGGCCGCTCTCGGCTAGGTAGCCACATGACGACGAACCCCTGGCAGCAGCTTATCGGCCATCAATGGGCCGCAGAAGAGTTTTCGGCCGCGATCCGCGCCGGCCGGCTTGGGCACGCCTACCTGCTGAGCGGGCCGGCACAGATCGGCAAGACGACCCTTGCCCGGCTCATCGCCCAGGCGATCAACTGCGAAAATGAAGGCCCGGCCCGTCGGCCGTGTGGCGCCTGCCGCGCTTGCCGGCTGATTGCCACCGACCGCCACCCGGACGTGCGGCTTGTCGCGCCGGCTGTGGGCGGCCGGGGCCGGCTTGAACTGAAGATCGAAACGATCCGCGAGTTGCAGTCGGCCCTGAGCCTGACGGCGGCCGAAGCCCGCCACAAAGTTGCCATCCTGCGCCAATTCGACGCCGCCAACCCGGCGGCCGCCAACGCCTTTCTCAAGACGCTGGAGGAGCCGCCGCCGGCGGTGGTGCTGCTGTTGACGGCCGAAGACGCCCAGGCGCTGCTGCCCACTATCGTCAGCCGCTGCCGGGCCGTCGCCCTGCGGCCGGCCCCGGCGGACGAGATCGAAGCCGCCTTGA
>JBOGUG010000030.1:0-2620 GCA_050696115.1 Promineifilaceae bacterium (SeqCode)
GCCTTCGGGATGTAGGCGTGGCCGTCGCTGCCGGTGCGCACCCGGGCCACGAAGGCAGCCCCCGGCCGGGCCTGGTCGCTGTGCTCGACAAGCGCATCGAGGGCGACGTCGGGCCCGGCGTAGGCCGGCGGCCGGGGAATATCGCGGCCGGCGGCCGCGGCCGACCAGTCCGCCAGGAGTTGATGCAAGCAGGCCATCGCCGGGATCATACCCTATCCCAGGCGACTTTGGCAGGCGCGAGACCGGCCGGGACATTTGACAGAATCGGCCACCGCTCTAGAATCAACCGATCATGTCCGCTGGCCCCGATACCAAGCCAAATAACCCGCCGCCGTCGGCCGAGGTGGAGGCGGCTTTCGTCGCCTGCCCGCGCTGCGCCTACTTTCTGGCCGGCTACAAGCTGATTTACCCGGACTACGAGCGGGCCGTCAAGAGCAGCGGCCGGGAGGGTTGGCTGCGCCTGCGCTGGGATCAACAGGTGGCCGAATTATTGGAGCGCTCCTACGGCGCGCCGGTGGACATCGCTTGTCTGCGCTTCGAGACCCTTTGCCCCGCCTGCCAGCGGCCTTTCGCCTACCTCAGACGTAACGGGAGCGGGGCCGCAGCGGAAGAGCGGCTCTACGCCCGCTTGCTGCCGGCCGGCTGAGGTCGGACTCGCCCGGATTAGTCCCCGGCTGCCTCCGCCCGCCTTTGCCGGGCGGCCTCGAACAAAATCACGGCCGCGGCCATGGCCGCATTGAGCGATTCGCTGCCGGCCGCCATGGGGATGCTCAGCGCGCCGCTCGCCAAGCGGCGGGCGTCGGCGCCAGGGCCGTGGGCCTCGTTGCCGATGATCACAGCCGAAGGAGCCCGCCAGTCCACCGCATCGTAGGCTGTTTCGGCCCCGGCCGTCGCCAGCCAGACGGCCAAGCCTGCCGTTTGCGCCCGAATGGCCTCCCAATCCAGTTCGGCGGCCGGCAGCCGCAGCAGCGCGCCCATGCTGCCGCGCAGCGTCTTTGGGTTATAGATGTCGGCGCAGCCCGGCGCCAGCAGCACGCCGGCGGCCGCGGCGGCGGCGGCCGTGCGCAGGATGGCGCCCATGTTGCCGGGGTCCCCGATCCGGTCCAGGATCAGCAGCAGCCCCGGCCGGTCGGGCAGGGGGCGGCTCAGCAGCGGCGCCACCGCCAGCACGCCGGCAGGGCTTTCCAGGTCGCTGGCCCGCGCCAGGGCAGCCGCGCTGGTCAGCTGGGCTGGCGCAGCCAACTGCTCCACCAGCCTCGCCTGCGCCGGCTCTTGCAGCCAGGCCTCGGTTAGCAGCAGCAGCTTGGGCCGGACGCCGGCCGCGGCCAGCTCTGCCAGCCAGCGGGTGCCCTCGACCACGAAGGCGCCCTCCTGGCGCCGGAAGCGGCGGCTGCTTTGCAGGCGGCGGACATATTTGATGGTCTCATTCTGGGGGTTGGTGATCATCGGCCACGATTGTATGCCGGCCGGGCCAGATGCTAAACCCCCTGGCCGGCCTGCCAAGGGTTAATAGGCTGCTTCATTTTCGGGTATCATTGGGGCCGATGTTGGACGATCCCTTGACCGGCCGCCAGCTGGCCAACTTCCGCATTGACAAGCTCCTCGGCCGCGGCGGCATGGCCCTGGTCTACCAGGGCTGGGACGTGGTTCTGGAGCGGCCGGTGGCCATCAAAGTCATTGACGCCCGCTTCCGCGATGAACCGGAATACACCGACCGCTTCCTGCGCGAAGGGCGAGCCATGGCCCGCTGGCGGCATGAGAACATCGCTCAGATCTATTATGCCGGCCAGGAAGATGGCCTCTTCTTCCTGGTCATGGAGTTCGTCGCCGGCGAGACGCTGCGCGAGCGGCTGCGGGCGCGGCGCTCGGCCGGGACCTTGCTGCCTCAGGAGGAGGCGCTGCGCATTGGCTGGGACGTCGCCCGCGCCCTCGATTTCGCCCACGCGCGCGGCATCGTCCATCGCGACGTCAAGCCGTCCAACATCCTCATCGCCGGCGACGGCCGGGTGGTTCTGACCGACTTCGGGCTGGCGCTCGACCAGGGCGAAGGCTCCTCAGGCGAGGCTTTCGGCTCGGCCGCCTACATTGCCCCCGAACAGGCGCGCCGCTCGACCGACGCCGTGCCCCAGTCCGACCTCTATTCGCTGGCCGTCATCCTGTACGAAATACTGGCCGGCGCGCGGCCGTTCAGCGACCCATCGCCCACCAGCCTGGCGCTGGCCCAGATAAACCAGGCGCCGCCATCGCCGCGCAGCCACAACCCGCAATTGAGCGAAGCGGCCGAAGTGGTTTTGCTCAAGGCGCTCAGCAAGCGGCCGGATGAGCGCTATCCGAGCGGTTACGAGCTGATGGCGGCGCTAACGCGGGCCTTGCGGCCCGATTTGCCCTTATCGGTCTTTATTGGCTCGGCCTATGAGCGCGGCGACAGCCAGGCCTCGTTCGCCCAATTTTGGGAAGGGCTGGCGGCCCGCTCCGACGCGGACGAATTGCGCGCCAGCCAAATACAGCCGCAGCCGGCGCCGGAGTTGGCCGGGCCCGGCCGGCAGCCGCTGCGCCGCACGCCGCCGGCCCTGCTGGCGCTGTTGGCCCTGCTCGTGCTCGGCCTGCTGGCGGTGGCGGC
>JBOGUG010000031.1:0-24721 GCA_050696115.1 Promineifilaceae bacterium (SeqCode)
TTTTGCCAGCCGGCTTTCTGGCCCTGGCATTGCTCGCCTGTGGCTTCTCGATAGGGGATGCGCCGCCGGCAAACGAAGCCACCAGCCCGCCCCAGGCCACCGCCCCGCCCGAGCCCAGCGCGACGCCTGAGCCGACGGCAACTCTAGAGCCAACGGCCACAGCCACGGCCGCGCTGACGGGCACGCCCGACCCGGCCGCCAACTTCGTGCCCTACGTGAGCGAGGCCTTTGGCCTCCGCTTCAGTTATCCTGAAGATTGGGCGACCCAGGAGTCGGCCGATGTGATCGCCATCGCCACCGGCGAAGAGTTGCTGGCGGACACGACCACGGTCGAGAGTGGCGCCCTAATGGTCCTTTCCACTGGCGACACGTCCGAGTTCAGCTCGGCCGACCCGGTTGAGATGCTGGGCGAGGCCCTCCAATCCTTCGGCCTGGGTGAGGAATTTGAGGTTGCGGGGGACACACAGCCGGCCGTGATCAACGGCCAATCTGGAGCCACCGCGACGTTGGTTGGGGAAAACGATGACGGCGTGCCGCTTTCTGCCCTGGTTTCGCTGGTTATAAACGGCCAACGGGCGGCCGTGGTCGCCGGCCTGACCCCCAGCGATCAGCAAGGCGAACACGGCCCAACCTTTGAAGCGATCCTGGATACGCTTGAAGTGGATGAGGCCGCTGCCCCGCCGGCCGACGCTGAGAGCGTTGATCTCGGTGCGCTCGAGCTCGGCCAGGAGACGAGCGGCGCAGTCGCGGCCGGCCGGGCGGCCCAGTATAGCTACAGCGCTTCGGCCGGCACGGCGGTGACCGTGCTGGTCGAGCCGAGCGAGTCGCTTGACGCCGTCCTGGAACTGTACGCGGCCGACGACCTGAGCGCGCCGCTCCTATCGGTGGACAAGGCCTTTGCTGGTGACGCCGAAGAGCTGCTCTTTAGCCCGGAGAGCGATACCGAGTACGTTATCCAGGTGCGCGGTTACGAGGCGGAGGCCGGCGAATTCGCGATCACCCTGACGCAGGGAGGGCCGACCGGCTACGGCACGACCTTGCCTGGCAGCCAACTGATTGCGGCCGACAGACTGGATGAGGATGACGAGCACTTCTTCCCCTTCACTAGCGATGCTTCCAGCGCCGAGGTCATGGTCCGCGTTGCGCCGGAAGGCGAGCTCGACGTCGTGGTGGAGCTGTTCAATGACGACTCGGAGGAGTTGATCGAGACGGTGGACGCCAGTTTCGGAGATGAACGGACAGCTTTTGTCCTGGATGAAGCGGCAAACTATTACATCCGAGTCACGGGCTATGAAGGTCAGGCCGGCAGCTATACCATCACTTTGATGGCCCCGCCTGAGGTTACCCTTGAGCTGGCCTTCGGCGACACTGTCTATGGCAACTTCGCCGACGCGGGCGAACTCGGCTTCTACATAAGTGGCGAGGCCGAGGAAAGCGTGCGGTTCAGCCTGTCCCCGCTGACCGATCTAGATCTGTCGGCCGGCCTCTCAACTCTAGAAGATGCCACGACATTGACCGAAGTGGATAGCTCGGCCGCGGGCGGCGCGGAAACGCTGGACTACACCTATCCGGCCGAGGCCGTGTACGTCTTAACCGTGGGAAGTAGTGGGACGGGAACTTTCGAAATGTTGGTGGACTAGCCAGACGTCCGGCCGCTAGGCATAGCGGCGCACAATTTCGGGTATGAGATAGGCATCGAAGGCCCGCCGGGCGTCGTAGGCCGGCCGCCAGCCCCAGTCGTGGCGAGCAGCGCCATCGTCAAGGCCGGCCGGCCACGAGTCCACAATGTCCTGGCGCTGCAAGTCAGGCTTGAAGCGGATCTCGGCCTGGGGAAAGGCTTGAAGGGCCAGTGCCCTGATCTCGGCGGCGCTGAGGCTGAAGCTAGTAACATTATATACCCGGCGAGACAAGCTCTCCGGCCGACTGGCTGCGAATAGCAACATGGCCTCCACCGCGTCAGGCATTGCCATGAACGGGATTGTCGTATCTGCACGCACGAAGCAGTCGTAGGCTTCGCCTTGGGCGGCCGCATGCAACATCTCTGGCCCGTAATCGGACGTGCCCCCGCTGGGCAAGGTCTGGGCGCTGATCAGCCCTGGAAAGCGGAGGCAACGAAAGTCGAGCAGCTCCGGCCGGCGGGCAGCCAGTCGCTGGAAGTGCTGGCCAAAATAAAGGCCCAATAGCTCGCAGTACAATTTGTTGCAGCCGTATATGCTAGCCGGCTGGTTAAACTGCTCTTCGCGCAGACAAGGGTTACCTTCCTTCGCCTCCAGGTTGGGCAGGCCATAGACGGCTATGGAGCTAGGAAACATGAAGCGCACCGGCTGCGCCCGCCGCTCGGACTGGTCGGCCGCCAGTTGGAGCAGCCGCAACGTCCCCTCCACGTTAACTTTGTGGGCCATCATTGGCGAGAACTCGCAGCGGGTCGAAAGGAGCGCTGCCAGATGGAAGATCTCATCGATCTCATATTCGCTCACAATGCGGGCTAACAGCGCATCGTCGAGAATGTCACCCCTGAGATGGGTAACATCCCCGTTCAGGTGGGCCGGCAACGGCTTGAGGTCGAGCGTTACGATTTCGCTTGCGCTAGAACCCGCCAGCGCCTCGATGAGGGCCAGGCCGATTTCGCCGGCCGCGCCGCTAATCAGAATGACCTTTTTGCGCATTTAGTCCTCCTGTTGCACTAAAAACGACTGCTTGTCTGGGCGCCGGCCGCTGAGCGAATTGTATCCCCTAAGGCGCCAGTGTTACACTCCGGCCCCATGCGCCAAAGAGAGATCTTTGCCTTCTGGCTGCCCCTGTTCGCCAGTTGGCTGCTGATGACGGCCGAAGGGCCAACGGTCAGCACGGTCATTAATCGCCTGCCCGACGAGGTCGTGATGCTGGCCGCCCAAGGTATCGTGGTCGGCCTGTCGGTGACCATCGAAAGCCCAATCATCACGCTTCTCGCGACCTCCACGGCCGTTGGCCGGGATCGGCCCTCATTTGAGTTGCTGCGGCGCTTCACAATCCACTGGATGATTTTGTTAACGGTCGTCACGGCGGCCGTGGCCTTCACGCCCCTCTTCGATCTGGTCGTCGGCCGCCTGCTGGCCGTACCGGGCGAGGTCGCCGTTTGGGTACGGCCGGGGCTGCGCATTATGACCTTGTGGAGCGCCGCCATCGCCTGGCGCCGCTTCCTGCAAGGCATCATGATCCGCTTCAACCACACGCGTAAGGTGGCCTGGGGCACAGCCGTGCGCCTGGCTGCCTCGGCCGGGACGGTGATCGGATTGGCGCTGCTGACCGACTGGCCGGGCGTGGCTGTGGGGGCGACAGCACTTATGGCCGGCGTAATAGCCGAAGCGGCTTACGCCACGATAGCCATCCGACCAATCTTGGCCCGCTTGCCAGCCGCGGCCAGCCGGCAGCCCTGGAGCTACCGGCGGCTCTTTTGGTTCCATCTGCCGCTGGCTGGCACTTCTCTGCTGACCCTCTTAGCGCAGCCCCTAGTAGCGTACACTCTGGCGCGCTTGGCCTTTCCCACGCGCAGCTTGGCTGCCTGGCCGGTCATCTTCCAGTTCCTTTTAATCGTGCGGGCGGCCGGCTTTGCCCTGCCTGAAGCGGTCATCGCCCTGTCTGACGGGATGCACACCTTCCGGCCGCTGCGGCGCTTTACCTTTCTACTGGCGCTCGTTTCCACTTTGCTCATGGCGACCATCGTGATGACTCCCCTGCGCGATGTCTACATTTTCGTCATTCAGGACATGGCGCCCGAGGTTGGCCAGTTGGCGGCCGATGGCCTGGCGCTTTTCCTGCCGCTGCCGGCCCTAACCCTACTCATCGCGTGGCTGCGCGGCCTGCTTATCCACCAGGAGACCACCCGGGCCATCAACGCTGGCATGGGCGTGAACCTGGTCGTCACGGCCCTTCTCCTAGGACTTGGGCTGTCGCAGGGCTGGCCGGGCATCCGCACGGCCGCCATCGCCTTCAACCTGGCTGCACTGGTCGAATTTTTCTTCCTCTGGTGGCGCGCGGCGGCCGCGCTTGACTTCCCTTTCACCCTGTTTGAAAGGCCCGGCCGGGCCTGGAGCGCTTAAGCCTTGACATCCGCCCCGCCGCCCGTAAGCATCCAAGTTATCACCTTGGGTCTATATCAGACCAATTGCTACCTTCTCGTCAGCGAGCAGGAAAGGGTCGTGGCCGTTGTCGATCCGGCCTGGGACGGCTCAATCATCGCCAGCCACGTCAGCAAGGCCGGCTGGCGCGTTAGCCACATTCTGCTGACTCACCCCCACCTCGACCACGTCGGTGGTTTGGCCGAATTGAAGGAATTGAGCGGCGCTCCTGTTTATCTGCACCCTGAAGGGGCCGAGATGCTGGCGCGTGCGGCCGTCAGCGCCCGCCTGCAGGGGCTGGAGTTGCGCCAGCCCGCGCCGGCCGATCACGCCTTGAGCGACGGCCAGCGCCTGCAAGTGGGCCAAGTTAGCCTGGAAACCATCTACGCCCCCGGCCATGCGCCCGGGCACGTCTGCTTCTACGCGGCCGAGCACCAATTGCTTTTTGCCGGCGACGTCCTCTTCCAGGACAGCATCGGCCGGACAGACCTGCCCGGCGGCGATTACAAGCGGTTAATGGCCTCTATTCGCGGCCGGCTCCTGACGCTGCCCGATGAGACGGCCGTCTTGTCCGGCCACGGGCCTGCTACTACGATTGGCCGCGAACGGCGCTCCAATCCGTTCCTGGTGGATTAAGGCAGCCCGCTTTGGCCAGCTAGCTATCGGCCGCCGGGCTGGGGGTCGGGCTGGGCGTCAGGGTGGGGGTCGGTGTCGGCGTCGGCACGGCGCCGAGCCACGTGAAATGGCCGTCCTGGCTGCTCGCCCCGCCAAAGGTGTAGATAAACGAGCCGTCCTGGCGCTGGCCGACGACCCGGACGATCTGCACCCGCCAGCGCATGATATGCTCCTCGGGCTCATCCGGCCGCCAGCCGCCTGGCAGCAGAAATGAGGTCTGGCGGGTGAAGCCGCGCCAGGGGTGGCTGTCAACAGTGGAAAGATCAGTAATTTCCACCATGTACCACTCATTTGGAACCAGATCTTTGACGGCCGCCCATTGCACGATCACGGGCCCCTCAGGGGGTTCGATATGCGCCGCCTCAACCGGAAACAGCAATTGCGGTCCGGCCGGCGGCGGCGTGTTGGTTGGCGTTGGCGACGGCCCCGGCGTCGCTGGTAGCTGGCCACGGATGATCTTCGGGATGCAAAGCGGGTCGCCTGGCTGCATCCAGGATTGTTGCGTCAGACGGTTGACGGCCAGCAGCGCGTCCAGCTCCACCCCGAAACGCACCGAAATGGCGATCAGCGTATCCCCCGGCTCGATTGTGTGCCACTGGCACTCGGCCGGATCAGCCAAGATGACCTCTCCGTTCACTTCGACGGTTACGGGTACCAGCGGCGGTGTGGCCGTCGGCCAGGGGATAAGCAGTTGGCCGGCGACGTTGAGCTGGCTGTTCGGCGCCATGCCATTTGCCTCCAGAATGCTCTCCATTGTAACGCCGTATAGTAGGCTCAAACCGAAGAAGGTGTCGCCGGCCGCGATCGTGTGGCCACGTGGTGGCTGCGGCGTGGCGGTCGGCAAGGGGGTCGCTGAAGGCGCGGCCGTCACGCTGGGCGCAGGCGTCGCGGAAGGCGACGGGCTGAGGCTGGCGGTTGGGCTGAGGGTGATCTCCGTCTCGGTTGGCAGGGGCGCCAGCGCCTCTGTGGGCGGCGGCTGGAAACGCAACACCAGATAAGCGAACACGCCAGTCATGAGCACGGCGCCAAGCGTCATCCAAAGGCTAAGGCGGGAATGACGCTCGACTAGGGTTGCAGCGAACGAGTTGGCGTCCGGGGTCTCAGACCCACGACTGGCTTTTGATGGAGGCATCTTCGATTTCGGCGCGGCATTATATCAAAGCGCCGGGGGGCTACCAACGCGCTTTGACCTCCCGGCTCACACCTGGGGCTTATTGCCGCGAGATCCAAACCCGTTATAATCAGAACAATATGGCCCCCCTGGGGTCGAATGCGAAAGGGAACGAACCGTTAATGGACCAACCGGCCGGCGTCGAGCCAAATCCTGAACATCCAATGAGCTTCCTCCTGACTGGAGACTTCAACCTGGGCTTGCCACAAGCTGGTGAAATCCGTCAGGGTCAAGTCGTCGCCCGACGCAGCAATGAGGTGCTGGTAGACATTGGCGCAAAGACCGAGGGGGTCATCCTGGCGAACGAGATTGACAACATGGATCCTGCCAGCCGGCAACTTTTGTCAATCGGGAACCAGGTGACGGTTTACGTCGTTAACCCAGAAGACGACGACGGCAATATTATCCTCTCGTTTACGCGAGCGCTAGAGGAAGAGGATTGGGAGCGGGTGCAGCAATTGCTGGACAGCCAGGAAGTCTATGCCGGCAAGATTGTCGGCTACAACAAAGGTGGCGTGCTGGTGCGCGTCGGCCGGGTGCGCGGCTTCATCCCGGCCTCCCAGTTGAGCGCCAAGCGGCAACTGAACAACAACCGTTCGGCGGCCGAAGATAGGCTGCGGGCCTTCGTGGGTGACGACGTATTGGCTCGCGTCATCGAGGTCGACCGCGAGCGCAACCGCCTGATCCTGTCGGAGCGGGCCGCGATGAAAGAGATCCGCGCCGCCCAGCGTAATAAGCTGTTAGACGAGCTGAAAGAGGGCGACGTGCGCACCGGCCGGGTGGTGAACCTGGCTGACTTCGGCGCATTCGTCGATCTGGGCGGGGTTGAAGGCTTGGTGCACTTATCTGAGCTAAGTTGGAAGCGGGTCGCACACCCTTCTGAACTGCTCGAAGTCGGCGCCCAGACCGAGGTTTACGTGCTCAACGTGGACAAGGAGCGCAACAGGATTGGACTAAGCCTTAAACGTCTTGAGCCCGATCCATGGACAGCAATTGATTCCCATTATAAAGAGGGTGAGTTGGTCGAGGCGACAATTACAAAGCTCACCAAGTATGGGGCTTTCGCCCGGCTTAACGATGGCTACGAACTGGAGGGCTTGATTCACATTTCGGAGTTGTCGGAGGATCGAATTGGCCACCCTCAGGAGGTGGTGGAGGAGGGCCAAAGGGTGACGGCGCGCATCATCCGCATCGATCCTAAGCAGCGCCAGTTGGGGCTGAGCCTGAAGCAGGTGGCCTCATCTGACTTTCTAGAGAGTGACTTGGCGACGACCGAGGAGATTGAGGAGTAAGCGAATCTGCATGGCGCTTGGAAGCCGGCAATGGCGCCTGGCTTCAGGCCAGCACTGAGGTAATCGAAAAGTGAACTCTAAAAATTGGGAACGCTTTACCCAGCGTGCTAGAAAGGTCCTTAGCCTGGCCCAGGAAGAGGCCGAACGGCTTAATCACAACTATATTGGCAGCGAACATGTACTTATTGGCTTAATTCGTGAGGAGGGAGGCGTGGCCGGCCGGGTCCTGCGCGACATGGGGCTCGACGAGGCCCGCGTACAGGCCATGGTCGAGCGCCTCTCGGGCGTCGGCAGCCGTACCCCATTCACTAAGGTTGAGCTTTCGCCCAGCACCAAGCGCATTTTGGAGTACGGCGTGGATGAGGCCCGGCGAATGGGCCAACACTATATCAGCACAGAACATTTGTTGCTTGGCTTGGTGCGCCAAAACGAAGGCGTCGCTATGGACGTGCTGCGCAAGTTCGGCATTAGCGCCGAGCAGATCAGGCGCCAGACTCGCCGGATGCTGAAGGAAAGCCCGGTGCCGGCCGCCGAGCGGGCTGCCAAGTCCTCCGGCGCTAAGCGCGAGAAGAGCAAGACACCCCTGGTAGATCAGCTTGCCTCTGACCTAACGGCCCTGGCGGAAGAGGGCAAGCTGGATCCGGTCATCGGCCGGCAGACCGAAATCGAGCGCGTCATTCAAATCTTAGCCCGGCGCACCAAGAACAACCCGGCGCTCATCGGCCAACCAGGTGTGGGCAAGACCGCCATCGTCGAAGGCCTGGCCCAACGGATAATTGAGTCCCAGGTGCCGGAGGTGCTGCTCAATAAGCGCGTCCTCCAGCTGGACGTCGGCAGCCTGGTGGCCGGCACCATGTACCGTGGCCAGTTTGAGGAGCGCCTCAAGCGGGTTATCGAGGAGCTAAAGAGCAGCGATTCGATACTGTTTATTGACGAGGTGCACATGCTGGTTGGGGCCGGATCGGCCGGCAGTGCTGTGGACGCGGCCAACATCCTGAAGCCAGCGCTGGCCCGCGGTGAGCTGCAATGTATCGGCGCCACCACCCTGGACGAATACCGCAAGCACATCGAAAGCGACGCCGCCCTTGAGCGCCGCTTCCAGCCGGTGCGGGTGGAGGAGCCCAGCCAGGACGAATCCATCAGCATCTTGAAAGGCATCAAGTCGGCCTACGAGAAGCATCACAATCTGATCATTACCGATGAAGCCATCAACGCGGCCGTCAATCTTTCCACGCGCTACGTCACTGACCGCTTCCTGCCCGACAAGGCCATTGACCTCATTGATGAGGGCTCTTCACGGGTGCGCATGTACCGTGCGCCTCAGGCCTCCGGCGTCCGGGAAACGTACGAATTGCTGCGCGAGTTGGCCGACGAGCGCGACGACCTGTTGCAATCCGGCCAATTTGATGACGCGGCCAAGGTGCGCGAGGAAGAAGAGGAGCTCCAGCGCCGGCTGGATCAACTCCGGGCCGGCGAGAGCGATGAGGAAAACGCCCTCAAGGTCACGGCCGAAGACATCGCCGAAGTCCTCTCCATGTGGACGGGTATCCCCGTCATCCAGTTGACCAAAGAAGAGTCGGCCCGCCTGCTCGACATGGAGTCGGAGCTGCAAAAGGCGCTAGTCGGCCAGGATGAAGCCATCGGCGCTATCGCTCGCGCCGTCAGGCGCGCCCGAGCGGGCATGAAGGACCCGCGCCGGCCGATCGGCTCCTTTGTCTTTCTCGGCCCCACCGGGGTCGGTAAGACCGAGCTTACCAAGGCGCTGGCCAAGTTCCTGTTCGGCAGCGAGGCTGCCCTGATTCAGCTTGATATGTCCGAGTTCATGGAGCGCCACAACGTCGCCCGGCTGATCGGCAGCCCGCCAGGCTACGTGGGCTACGAGGACGCCGGCCAACTGACCGAGGCGGTGCGCCGCCGGCCGTACTCCATCGTGGTCTTCGACGAGATTGAAAAGGCCCACCCCGAGGCGTTCAACATCCTGCTCCAGATCATGGAGGAGGGACATCTGTCCGATGCCAAGGGCGTAAATGTCAACTTCCGCAACGCCATCATCATCATGACCTCGAACGTGGGCGCGGAGACCATCAAGAAGGGGCCGAATCTGGGCTTTGCCTTCCAGCGCGACGTGAGCGCCGAAGAGGCGTCCGAATACAGCGACATGCGCAAGACCTTGATGGAACAGCTCAAGAAGATGTTCCGGCCGGAGTTCCTCAACCGGATTGACAACATCATCGTCTTCCGCCAGCTCAGCCCCGAGGATATCCGCCAGATTGTGGATATCATGTTCGACGAAGTGCGCGAGCGCGTCGTCGAGTACGAGCTGAGCCTGGACATCACCGATGCGGCCCGCGACTGGCTGGTTGAACATGGCTATGACCGCGAGTTTGGCGCCCGGCCGCTGCGCCGGCTGATCCAGTCCACGGTCGAGGACCAGCTTTCCGACGCCGTCCTGGCCGGCCGCTTCAATGCCGGCGACGACGTCATCGTGGACGCGCAGAACGAGGAATTAGTGTTGCGGCGCAGCGAGGATACTGAAGACGACGAAGGCGAGGATGAATTAGCCGCCGCCGCCCTGCCGGCCCGTTAAGGTCAATGCAACGAAAAGGGGCCGGCTTTCGGCTTGAAAGCCGGCCCCATAGGCTGTGTTCGTGTGGCCCGCCTCGGCGGGCTTTTTCATTCCTCGGCCGCGCCGGTCCGGCTGGCGGCCGCAGCCAGGCCGAGGAAGAGCCAGAAGACGGTCACGGCATGGTGAAAGTCGATATTGAACAGGTAGTGGTCGAAGAAGCCGGCCACCAGTGCCCCAGCAACGGCCGCGTGTAGCCCAAGCCAGATTGAGATCAGCCGTTGATTGGCCTGCAGCGCGCGCCTGTGCGCAATGAAGGCGCCAAACAAGGCAATCAGAACGGCTGCAAAAGCTACCAGGCCCAGGATGCCCATCTGGCCGCCGATCGTAAGATAGACGCTGGCAACGCCCAGGTAGAGGTCTATGTCCGGCGAGCCGGCGAAGCCCACTCCGACCAGAGGGTAGCGGCTGATGAGCTCTAGCGCATCACGGTACTCGCCGAAACGCATCTGGGTGGCTAAATCCTCGCCGGCAAAGCCAGCCAGAAAACGGGCCACGTAATCCTGGCTGGCCGGAAGTAACAGAAGGAACGCAAGAGCCGCCAACATGTAGGGGATCAGCCGCCGGTAGCGGGCCACGGCGAGGAATAGGGCGCCGGCCGCCAGGCCAAGCATTGCGCCCCTGGAAAAGGTCAGCACGAGCGCGACGCCGACGAGCGCCAGCATTGCCAGGACTTGCCAGCGACGGAAGAGCGGCCGGCGAGCAGCGAGTTGGCCGGCCGCCAGCGAGCCGATCATCAGCAACAGGCCGCCCAGTGCGTTGGGGTCAATGGCGGTGCCGATGGCCCGCTCTGCCTGCTCCGGGTCGTCCTCTATGTAACGGATCACCAGGCCGCCAGGATAACCAACCCTTTGCAGGACGTTCAGGAGGTCATTGGCAACCAGATCGGGCAACAGCCAGAGCAAAATGCTGATCAAGGCCGCGGCCGAGCCTGCCAGCAATAACAGCCGGGTGATTTGCGCCAGCCGCTCCCAGCTTGAGAAGTAATCCACCACCACGAGGGCGAAGCCGATGCTCAGGAGAAGCTCGGCGAAGTGGCGCAACAAATTGGCCGTCAGCGGCCCGTTGGCCAGGCCAAAAATGAATGCGAACAGGGCCACCAGCATAAAGATAAGCAGCGGGATCGTGATCGGCGATGTGATCATCGTCCGGCGCTTGCCGCTGGCAAAGCTCAGTGCCCAGACTCCCAATGTGGCCCCCAGCGCTAGGTCGAGCAGCGTAGGGGTTAAGCCAACGTCCACCGGGATGGTTGCGAAAGGCAGCAGGCAGACCACGGCCACTACGCCTACGAATCCCAGGCCCAGGTCGCGCATGACGGCGTAGCCTGCGCCTAGCGCGAGCAAGAGCGCACCGGCCGCCAGCGGGCCGCCCAGCGCCAGCAAGAGCCCCGCCACAACTGCAGCTAGGCCGGCCGCCAGCCCCAGCCGCAGCCAGTCCCGCGGCCGGGGCGGCGCAGCGCCGGCCGACCGTCTAGCCAGCATCGTCAACCCGGATCTCGGAAAGCCGCAACATGTCGTCGCTCAAACGGCCGTCGGGCGTGAGCGTCTGAAGGCGATCGAAGCCGCCGTCGGCCGTTCGCGTGTACACGCCCACCATGAGCGGATAGACGCCGGCCGGCGTGGCCGCGTCCAAGGTCATTTGAAACTCAACCTCTTTCAGCGCGCCGGCCGGCCAGGCCGACGTTGGCAGGGCCAAGTCCTGGCTGGCCCAGCGGGTCGTGTCCTGGTCTAGCACCTGGGCAAAGAAGGTGTAGTCGGCCGCCAAGGGCTGCATGGCGCGCCAGTATAGCCGCAATTGGAGCGGCCGGCGGCCTTCCAGCCGACGGGGCGTAAGGCTGAAGCCGTGCAGCTCCAATTGGTCTTCGAAGCGCACCAGGATCGGGTTAGGAATGGCTGATTGGTTGGCCTCTAGGCTGATTTGGGCTAGTTCGGCGTGATCCCGCCCGGCTTGCGTTAGCAGGCGCTCACCTGTCGCAAGGTCGTAAAGGCCAGCCGTCAAGGTAAGCTCGGCCGGCGCAACGGCCGTAACCGGTACGTGCAACTGGTAAAAGTTGGCGATCGCTTGCCCTGGCGCGAGCAAGCTGGTAGCTAACAAACCCTGGCCGAGATACATGTCGCGCTGGGCGATTGGTGCGCCAAGTATCGGGTCATTGAGATGAACAAAGACGCTCCAGTCGCGATCCATGTGCTCCAGCGTCTCCCAATGTAAGGTTACCTCGAAGTTTTCCCCCGGCCGGACCGTCGCGTCGGCCAATTCGAAGCCGGCGAGCCGCAACAGTCCGCCGAATTCCTGGCCCACTACACGAATTTCTCGTGGCATTTCTGCGCTGCGGCGTTCATAAGCCGGCCGAATCCAGGCAAAGGGCGCTGCCAGCGCCAGGCCGAATAGCAGCCCCGCCAGCCCAACCGTCAGTACGCCGGCCGCCCGACGCGGCAGGTTGCCAACCAGGCCTAGCACGAGCAAGGTTGAGAGCGCAGATACCGCCGAGAAGAGGAGCCGCCCTTGGAAGGCCCAGGTCAGCGAGGCCCAGCGCAGCAGCCCAATCAGCACTGCGACTGACCACAGCAGGCAGGACCACAGCCCAAAATGGCGAACCAGATTATCAAGCATGCTCTGCCTGGCTCGCGCTTCCGACCACAGCAGGCGGCCCAGGTAGACCAGCAGGCCCAGTCCGGCCACGAGCGCGATGCCGTTGAGCAGCCCGTATGCCCAGGCCGGCATGGGCACGCCCAGGCCACCAAACAGTCCCCAGTAAGAGAACAGAAACCCAGCCCGCTCGTCCCAAAGCTGGGCCAAGCTGGCCGGCGGCGCACGCCGGCCGACCACGGCCAGGAAGGCGTTCCAGCCGCTCCAATCGCCGTACAAACGCAGGTTGCGCCCATACCACCAGCCGGCAAGCAGGGCAGCCGGGATGGCCACGTAAGCCAGGCGGCCGGCCCAGTCTCTCATTAGCTCCCACGGCCGCCGAGCGCGCCAGCGTCCTGCCTGCCAGGCTTCCAGCAGCAGGGCCAGTCCCGCCAGGGGCAGCAGCCCAACGGCCGTGATCTTGCTCAATGCCGCCAGGCCAATGACCACACCCAACAGCAGCCAGCGCGGCCGACCGCCCGTGTCAGTCGCCCTCGGCTGCTTTACGATCTGTAAGCACAGAAGCAGGGTCAGCGATGAGAGGGGCGCGACCAAATTGTCGTTGTTCACTGAAGCGCTAATGAACACGAACATGGGCAGGAAGGCGTTGGCGGCGGCCGCGCCGAGGGCAATGACCGGCCGCTCTGGGGCCGCCAGTCGCGCTATGCGAAATGTAAGATAAGCGGTGACGGCGCCCAATGCAACCGACGCCAGGCGCACCAGCCGAACTGCCATCAGCGTGCCTTGCCATGGGTTCAGCGCAGGGTCGTGGATAACCATATTTACGTTGCCGTCGGCCGGGATCACGCCGATGTCGGCGTGCGGGTTTAGCCAACGCGCCCGCTCGAAGTCAGAGGTGTCCACCCAGGCAGTCAGGGCAGCAGCCAGATAGTAGTAGAGCGGCGGCTGGCTGGCCTCCTGGCGCCAAGGCCCGGCCTGGGCCGGGTCATAGGTCTGGGCCGGCAGCGGGTTGCCGACCGCCAGGTGGCGGACCAGCGGGTAGTGCCACAACTCGTCCGAGGCTTCAAAAACGGGCGTTGTCAAGGCATAGACGACGCCCAGGCCCAGGTTAAGGGCCAAGATCAGGGCCAGCCAGCGGCGCTCAGTTGTCATTCGGCCAGCAACTGGGTATAGAACTCGGCCGTCGCCAGACCAATCTGCTGCCAACTGTAGGTCCGACCCAGCCGGCCGGCGCCCTGCCCCAATCTCTGGCGCAGCTCGGCGTCGGCCGCGAGCGCCTCGAGGGCCTGTTGCAAGGCTTCGACGTCATCAACTGGAAGCAGCCAGGCATTTTTTCCGTGAGCCAGTTCCGGCAGCGGGCCGGCCGGCTCGGTGGTTATGACCGGCCGGGCGTGGGCCAGGACCGCCATCAGGGTACCCCGGCGCAGCGAGGCGCCATCCCGGTAGGGCATTGCCATCACGTCGCACGCCTGCAAATGGAGCGACGTTTCTGCTTCCGACAGGAACCCCGTCCAGTGGACGCGCTCGGCCAGGTTCAAGCTGGCAACGCGTTCCTCCACCAGGCGGGCGTAGTTCTGGCTATTGGCGCTGTCGCTGCTGCCGACTCGGCCGCCTATGAAGATGAGATGCAGCGGGCGTTCCAAGCGGGATAAGGCGTCAACCAGCAATTGGGCGCCCTTCGAAGGGTGCAAAAAGCCAAAATAGCCTACGAGGCAATTCTCCGGTCGCAGGCCCAGGCGCTCCCGGAGGGCAGTAATCTTCTCCGCGCTGACGGCTGCCGGCCGAATATTGCTGCCAATCGAGATGTGAGCCAGCCGGCGCACGGCCAATGCTTCCAAGGCGGCATAGTCCTGCTTGTTGGTGGCAATGGCGCCGTCCGCGTTGCGGGCCAGATGGGCCACCGCTTGACGGCGCAAGCGGCCGGCTTTGGGAAAAAGATAGGGCACGCGCAAGTCGTGGAAGGTGACGGCGACTTGGGCCAGGCCGCGCAGGCGCCAGGGCAAGAAGCCAATCGCCGGAAGCCACATGCCGTAGGCGGCCGCCTGGTACTGCAGATTGACGACGTCCAGCTGATAGCGTTGCACCACGGCGGCGACGGAGCTGAGCGCGGCCGGGCCCCAGCGCTTCACAACCGGGTGCAAACAACCAAAGTCTGCAGTAAATGGTTCCTTGACGTCCCACATAGAGCGGCGGGTGGCGCCCGGCCGTGCCTGGTGGCTGGTGACGACGTGGACTTCGTGGCCCTGGCTTGCCAGGGCCTCTGCCAACTTCTGGCTGAATGCGCCCACGCCGCCCTGCATTGGCGGGAATTCGCCGCTGACCAGGCCGACCTTCATACCTAATAGCCGGCCGGGCGCAAGCCTGAGCGCAGGACGCGCCAGTACGCCCGCACCCGCTGCCAGCGCAGCGGCCGGCGGTGGCCGAGCAGGCCCTTAGCGGCCTCAAGCAGCAACTGCCAGCCGTAGACCAGCAATAGGACCAGCCGCAGGCCGGCCGTCGCCAGCCGGCCGTGATATTTGCGGAAGTAGCGCAGTTTGGCGCGCTGGAAGTTCAAATGGCGTTCGGGAACCGCCTGCTCACTGCTTTTGCCCTGGTGGTGGAGTACAGTGGCGGCCGGGACATAGACCACACGCCAGCCGGCCATTTTCATGCGCCGGCACCAATCCAGCTCCTCCGAAAACATAAAAAAGGCTTCATCCAGGCCGCCGACTTGTTCCAAGGCCCCACGCCGGACGAGCAGGCAGGCGCCGGTCAGCCAATCCACGTCAGCAATTTGGTCGGCCGGCAGGTCGCCTGCCTCGTAGTGGACCAGCAGGCCCGGCGGCGCAAGCGGCCGCAGCCAGGCGCTGTCAAAGACGGCCGTCCAGAAGCTCGGGAAGCGGCGGCGCGACGACTGCAGCGAGCCATCTGTGTTTAGAAGTTGCGGCCCTACGACCCCGACGCGTCGGTTCGCTTCAAGGTAGGCAACCAGCTGTTGCAAGGCGTCCCCAACGATCTCCGTGTCGGGGTTCAGCAGCAGCAGGTATTCGCCGCGGGCGGCCGCCAGGCCGATGTTGCTGCCACGGGCAAAGCCGACGTTGTCGCTACGTGCAATCAGTCGCGCCCAGGAGAATTCGCGGCGCACCATTTCGGGACTGCTGTCGGCCGATCCGCTGTCCACCACAATCACTTCCAGGTCGAATTCGGCCGGCCTGTCCGCCAGCGACAGCAGACAAGCGCGCAGCAGGTCGCGCACATTCCAGCTGACGATGATGACGGAAACGGCTGGCGGCTGCCGCTCAGCTTCAGCGGCGGATGGGTTGCCCATGTACGCTGCCCACGCTCGGGCCGGCCCCGTCTGTCTCCTCCTGGGGCCAGAAGAGTCGCAGGGCATTGGCCGTGGCCAGTCCGGCCGCCTGATCAGTCGTCAGGCCACGCAACGCGGCCAACTTATCGGCCACGAAGCGCACGTTGGCCGGCTCATTGCGCTGACCGCGACGGGACTGGGGCGCTAAAAATGGGGCATCCGTCTCAATCAGAATGCGCTCGGCCGGCGCTTCGGCGGCGACCTGGCGCAGCGCTTCGGCCGACTTGTAGGTCAGAGGGCCGCTAAAGCCGAGCAGGAAGCCCAAGGCCAGCCCGCGCCCGGCCACCTCGGAGTTCGAGGAAAAGGAATGCAGCACGCCGGCCCGGCTGCGGCCGGGCAACTGCGAGGCCGCCAATAAGCCCAGCACATCCTCGTCGGCCTGGCGATTATGAACGATGACCGGCAGCCCCAGCTCGGCCGCCAGCGCCAACTGCGCTTCAAAGGCGCGCCGCTGGACCGCCGGCAGCGCCCGATCGCGATGGTAATCCAATCCGATCTCGCCGATGGCAATTACTTTGGGATGGGCCGCCGCCGCCCGCAGCTCAGCCAGCCAGGCGTCCTGCCAAGCGGCAGCCGAATTGGGATGGACGCCCACGGCCGCATACACGCTGGCGTGCTTTTCGGCCAGCGCCACCACTTGCCCCACGTTGTCCAGGTCAAGCGCAGGCGCGATGATCCGGCCGACGCCGGCCGCGGCCGCTCGCGCCAGTACCTCGCTGCGGTCATGGTCAAACGCTTCGAAATCTAGATGGCAGTGGGTGTCGATCAGCATCGTTACGGTCGGGTGCCGGCGGACGGGCCACGTTTTCCATACCGCTGGCGTGGGTCGCAAGTATAACATGGCCCGGATACGCGGAAACGGCCGAACTCGGCTATAATCTCCCTGTCCGCAGATCCAGGAGGCATCCCAGCTAAATGAGCAGCGACTACATCCCGGAACGGGCTATGTTCATATATGCCCATCCCGACGACGTCGAGTTTGCAGCTGGCGGCACGGCCGCCAAATGGGCCCGCCACGGCTGCAAGAATCTGTATGTCGTGATCACCGACGGCAACGTCGGCAGCCACGAGGAAGGCATGACGGCCGAGCGCCTTATCGCCTTGCGCCGGGCTGAGCAGACGGCGGCGGCGGCCGTCGCCGGCGCCGAGTGCGTCTTTCTCGGCTATCACGACGGCCTGCTGCAGCCCACGCTGGAATTGCGCAAAGAGTTGGTGCGCCAGATGCGCCGTTTCAGGCCGGACGTGGTGGTAACCAGCGACCCGACGAATTACTTTCCCAACGGCAGCCGTATCAACCATCCCGACCACCGCGCCGCAGCGACGGCCGCTCTGGACGCGACCTTTCCGGCCGTGGAGATGCGCCTGCTCTACACTGAGTTTGAGGCCGAAGGGCTTGAGCCGCATCGCGTCAGCCTGGTTTACGTCAGCAATCCGGGACAGGAGGCCAACCTGTACGTGGACATCAGCGACTCGATTGACGCCAAGATCGCAGCGCTCCGCCAGCACGTCAGCCAACTCTCCGATTGGGACATCGAGGGGCGCGTAAAGGAATGGGCAGCGGAGATAGGCCAGCGCGTGGGCTTCGCCTATGCCGAGCGTTTCCTGCGCATTACGCTGCAAGGCGTAGCCCCGGCGGAGGTCATGCCGGCCGGCGAAGAAGATGCGGCCGCAGAGGCCGCCGTGGCGGCCGAATAAGCGGCCGGGGCGCCGCCCGGATCAGCCGCGCGCCCAGCCCTGAGATCGGCCGGCGGGTTGCCGGCCCCTCTGGCCGCTGGAACTAATTATCGTTACCAAGGAGCACCCTATGCAAGCCCTCTCAGACGGGGCAGAATCGTTGGCCCGCGAGCTCGTGGCCCGCGACAAGGCGGCCCTGTCCCCCTCTTACGCCCGTGAATACCCCCTGGCTGTGGATCGCGCCGAAGGATCGCTTGTTTGGGACCTGGACGGCCGGCGCTACGTAGATTTTATGGCCGGCGTCGCCGTGGTTAACGTCGGCCACCGCCACCCCTACGTCAGCGCCAAAGTGAGAGAACAACTCGACCGTTTCTGGCACATTTGCCTGGCCGATTTCTATTACCCCCAGGCGGTCGAATTGGCCGAGAAGCTCCAGCAGATTGCGCCCATGGGGGACACGCTAGTCTTCTTCGGGAACTCAGGCACCGAGGCTGTGGAAGCGGCCCTAAAGCTGGCCATGTATGCCACCGGCCGGCGCAAGTTTATCGGCTTTCTTGGCTCTTTCCACGGCCGCACGCTCGGCTCGCTCAGCTTTACGTCCAGCAAAGCGGTGCAGCGCAGCCGCTATCCGGCCGGCCTCGACGTTGTCCACCTGCCCTTCCCCGACCCCTATCGGCCGTTGTTTCTGACATCGCCCGGCGAGGACAACGGCGACGCCGTGCTGGATTACCTCGAAGAGGAATTATTCCGAAGTATGTTGAACCCGGCCGATGTGGCCGCGGTGCTGGTCGAGCCGATCCAAGGCGAGGGGGGCTACGTGCTGCCCGCTCCCCATTTCTTCCCGCGCTTGCGCCGGCTATGCGATAAGCACGGCATTTTGCTGATCGTGGACGAGGTGCAGAGCGGCGTCGGCCGCACCGGGGCCTGGTGGGCGGTCGAGCACGAGGGCGTTGAGCCGGACATCGTCTGTTTCGCCAAGGGTATCGCCAGCGGAATGCCAATTGGCGGCATCATAGCCCGCCGCGAGCACATGATCTGGCGGCCGGGCTCCCACGCCAGCACCTTCGGCGGCAACCCCGTTGCGGCCGCGGCCGCCCTGGCGACGCTGGAGGTGATTGAGCAAGAGGATGTCATGCGCCAGGCCAGCGAGACGGGGACTTACCTGCTTGACGCCCTGGCCGAACTCCAGGCCCGCCATCCATCCATTGGCGACGTGCGCGGCCGAGGCCTCATGGTCGGGGTCGAATTCGTGCGCGACAAGGACACCAAGGAACGGGCGCCTGACCTGCGCCACGCCATGATTCAGCGCGCCTTTGAGGAGGGCTTACTGCTGATTCCATGTGGCCCTAGTTCCATCCGGATGACGCCGCCGCTGAACATCCCCCGGCCGTTGGTGGATGAAGGCCTGGCGATTTTCGAGCGCGCCTTGACCCAGGTTGAAAAAAGCTTCTATGATTAGCGCGCTCGGAACCAGGTTGAAATGAGCGCCCGCCAGCCTGAGTTACTTAGGCTACGCCGCTGGGGCCTCAACGCCCGACTGCGGGCCGGCGTCGTGCCGGCCATGGCCACGCCGCTGCTGGATGACGGCTATAGCCTGAACGAGCCGGCGCTCGGCAAGTTGATTGACTTCCTGATCGCAGCTGGCGTCAGTGGCCTCTTCGTTGGGGGCACAACTGGCGAGGGGATTGTGCTCGGCCTGGAGACCCGCTTACGGCTCCACGAACTGGCAATCGCGCGCATTGCCGGCCGGCTGCCGGCGCTCCTGCACGTCGGAGCCAACACCTTGGCCGAGGCGGAGACATTGGCACTGCACGCGGCCGAGCTTGGCGCCGACGCCATCGTCGCCGTCACACCCTATTTCTACGACCTGAATGAGGCCGGGCTGCTGGCCTACTTCCAGCACATCGGCCAATGCGCGCCGGATACGCCGCTGCTGGCCTACGACATCCCCCATTTGGCGGTTAATGGCATATCGCCAGGCCTGGTGGGCAAGCTCGCGGCCGAACTGCCGAGCTTCGCCGGCCTAAAATCCAGCCGGCCGGACGCCCAGCAGATCCGCCAGCTGATTGACGCGGCCCCGGCCGAGGCGCCGCTCTGGGCCGGCAACGAGCGCATCACCCTGGCCTCGCTTACCTTAGGGGCGCACGGGCTGGTGAGTGGCCTGGCCACGGCCGTTCCGGAACCGCTGGTGGCCCTAACCGCCGCTTTCCGTGCTGGAAACCTTGAGGAGGCCCGCCGCCGCCAGGCGCAGATCAACCAGATTTTAGACCGGTTGCCGGCCGGGGTGCGCATTGGGGCCCTCAAGGCGATCTTGAGCGAGCGGGGCATCCCGGCCGGCCCGGCCGTGCCGCCAAGGCCAATGCCCCCGGCCGAGCAACCGCTCTGGCCTGCCATCGAGGCGCTCTTGAATGCCTAGTTTCATGCGTGTGGAGCCGCCCACATGAGCGAGCAGGCTTGGCAGGTCGCCAACCTGTGGTTGCGAACCGACCAGCCGACTGAAGTTGCCCAGTCCGACTTGTACGCCTGGGTAGTCTGGCAATTCCCACGCAAGAAGGGGGGCAGCCTGTGTGGCGCTGTGCATCCCCCGATTGCCCGCCACACCTGGTACCCGGCCGTCATCCGGCGCCACGACCGCCGGCTGCTGATCTACGCCCACCTCGGCCGCGACTTTCACACTCCCAGCGACGCGGCCGAATGGCTGGCGGGCGCTCTCAGGAGTGAGCCGGCCGGCTAGATGATCGTGCCGTCGGGAAGTTGCGCGTTTTTGGGCACGATCACCAGCCCATCGCGCGCCACCCAATTTTCCGTTTCGGTGTCTGGCCGATCTTCAAGGCGGCGAATCACCACGTTCCGGCCCAGGCGGGCATTCTTGTCAATGATCGCGCCCTCAATTACCGAGCCCCGGCCGATGCCCACGTCCGGCCGGCCGCGACGGACATTCTCTGCGAAATCCTCGTCAGTTTCATAATAGTCGGCGCCCATCAGCACGGAGCGCCGGATGGTCGCGCCCGAATTGATCATGCTGCGCAGGCCAATCACCGACTCGGTGATCTCGGCTTCATAAATCTGGCAGCCGTCGCCCATGAGAACCCCTTCCAGTCGCGCCCCATAGAATTCGGAACCGGGCAAGAAACGCGGATGGGTGTAAATCGGCCGGTTGGGGCTGAAGAAGTTAAAGGGCGGATCCTTGGAGGTCAGTTCCAGGTTGACCTCGTAGAAGCGGCGGATAGACCCGATGTCCTCCCAATAGTCATCGAACACGTAGCCGATGACTCGATGGCTCTTAATCGCGGACGGGATGACATGCTTGCCAAAATCGATCCCGCGCTGGGTCTCCAGCAGCTCGACCATTGCCCGGTAGTTAAAGACGTAGATGCCCATCGAGGCCATATACGCCTTTTCCTGGTCCTGACGGCTTGCCAGCCCTTCGAGCGCCTCCGCTCCCTTGGGCTTCTCCACAAAGGTGGTAATCTGGTTGTCGCCGCTCAATTTCAAGATGCCAAGGCTGGAGGCCTGGCGAGCGCTGACCGGCTGCACCGCTATCGTCACGTCGGCCTCGCTGTCCAGATGGAACTGGACGAAGCGCTGGTAGTCCATCCGGTACAGATGATCGCCAGACAGGATGAGGACGTAGTCGGCCGAGGCCTCGCGGATCTCAACCATCTGCTTGCGCACCGCGTCGGCCGTGCCCTGATACCAATCCGAACTTCGCGGGGTTTGCTCGGCCGCCAGAATCTGGATCCAGCCAGAGGTGAACACGTCGCGCATATAGGTGCTGTAAATGTGGCGGTGGAGCGAGACCGAGTTGAACTGCGTCAAAATAGCAATCTTGTCCATGCCTGCATGGAGGCAATTGCTCATCGGGATGTCAATCAATCGATATTTGCCGGCCAGCGGCACGGCCGGCTTGGCGCGCTCCTTGGTCAAAGGATAGAGACGCGTGCCCGCCCCGCCGCCCAGGATCAGGCCGAGAACCTTGGTCATGTCCATGTTGGCGTACCTTTTGCCGGCCCGGCACACACCTCTAATATGACTGCAACCGATTGGTGTGACGGAACACCCGTGCTATGATCGGGGCGAAGGACGGACGATGAGTCGAATAATCAATAGTAACAATGCGGCCAAAGTGCGCAACCAGAATCTGGGAACGGTCGCTGGGCTGCTGAGAGCCATCGCCGCCCGGCCGGCCATGGACGAGGATGCCCGCGACATGGCGGCTGCCGCCGTCTATTTGTTGCGCGAGGTATACGCCACGGCCGACCAGACGGCACAGGCCTGGGAGAAGCGGGGCTACTGGATGAAGGCCGACCGCTTTCTGCGCGAGTGGGAATGGGCTGAAGAGGCGGCCGCCAATTTCGAGGACATCCTGCGCAACCAGGCATGGGACGTCCTCCCCCGCCTATTGGCCGAAATTGGCGCCCAACTGGGGGGCGTCCAGCCAAAGAAGCAGTCTCAGCCCAACGGCCAGTGGCGCGGCGCCTACCTGAAATTGCTGGCCGAGACGCCGGGTGCTGCGCCCCGGTAGCCGGCCGCTCCGCCTCGCTCTTCTTGCCTTTGCCCTGCTTGCCGTTGGCTGCCGGCCGGCGCCCGCCCCGGCCGCCCCTAATCCAACTCTGGCGAGTTCCGTCGCGGCCGGCCCAACGCCCACACGCCTTCTCCCCAGCCCGAGGCTGACTCGCTTAAGTTCCTCAGCTACGCCCAACCGGCCGTCCACCACTGCCACGTACCGGCCAAGCACCCGCCCGGCCGCCGTTGCCACGCCCCGGCCGGCGCCCACGGCGACCCCGGTCGGCTGTCTTGCACCCGGCAGCGTGACCGCGTCCACCTATCCCAGCGCCATCGCCGGGCCAGAGCGCCGCTACCGCCTCTACCGGCCGCCCTGCTTCGGCCAGGACGGCCGGGCCTATCCGGTCCTTTACTTGTTCCACGGTTCCGTTCAGGATGAGAACCACTGGGACAGGCTGGGAATTGGCGAGACGGCCGAGCGGCTGATTGCGGCTGGCGAGATTCCGCCCCTGCTGATAGTGATGCCCGATGGCGGCTGGATCGCCCAAGGTACCTCCGGCGGGCCAGGTTCCTTCGAGGCCGTAGTTACCCAGGAGTTGCTGCCGCACATTGAGGGGCTCGGCTGCGTTTGGGCGGAACCCGCCGGCCGGGCTATCGGCGGCCTGTCGCGCGGCGGCTACTGGGCCTTGGAGATTGCCTTTCGCCATCCGGACGACTTCGCCAGCGTAGGCGGTCACAGCGCCGCCTTGCTCGACACGCACGCCGACTCGGACGTCAATCCGCAATTCACAGGCTTAAGCGGCGCCCTGGGCGATCTGCGTATATACCTAGACATCGGCGCCAACGATTACGTTATCGCCAACGTCATACGGCTGCATCAGGATTTGGAGGCGGCCGGCGTGGCCCACGCTTGGCATCTCAACCAGGGCGGCCATGAGGACGCCTACTGGTCGGCCCAGACTGAAGCCTATCTGCGTTGGTACGCGGCCCCTTGGCCCGCCGTCCGCGAAAGCTACCCGACCTGCGCCCTCAACCCGGCCGCTACGCCGCCCGGCGAAAGCTGATCCACACCAGGAAGGCCAGCACACCGGCTGCCAGCAGCGCCAGAATGACGACCTTCATCAGGCCGGTGGCAAAGATGGCCACCAGCCCGAAGGCCAGGCTGAAGGCGTAATAGGCCAACACGATCCAGCGGCCGGGCACCCCTTCGTCCGCCAGCCGAAAATGGAGGTGGCCGCGGTCGCCAAAGAACGGGCTTTGGCCGTGGCGCAGCCGGTCAATCACCTGCCAGACCCCATCCAGGATGGGGATGGCCAGTACCAGCAGCGCGGTGGCGATCTTGGCCGGCGAGAGGATAGCCAGCGTCGCCAGGTTGTAGCCCAACACGTACACCCCGGCCGAGCCCAGGAAGATGCGGGCGGGGGCAAAGTTGAAGGCAAGAAAGCCCAGTAATGCCCCGGCGAGCGCCAATGGGAATACTGCAACCGCCTCCTGGCATAGGCGGATGCCGTGCCAGGCGAAGAGCCCGGCCGCGATCATGCCAACCCCACCGGCCAAGCCGTCCAGGCCGTCCAGCCAATTGACGCTGTTAATAATGCCAACGATCCAGACGAAGGTAATCAGCGCCACCAGCCAGTCTGCGTCAATCGTCTCCAGGCCGCCGTCGAACGGGTTGGTGAAGCGCTCGATGAAGACCTCATGGCCGAAGGCCACCGTCGCGGCCGCCAGTTGGATGGCGAACTGGGCCCAAGGCGAGAGCTCGCGCCGGTCGTCGAGCAAGCCGCCGGCGAAGACGATCAGCGTGCCCAGCAGCACACCGCGCAGGCGCATCGCGTCGTCTCCCTGAGGGGGCAGCAACCAATACACAACCGCCACGCCGCTCAAATAGGCAATGAACAAGGCCGGCCCGCCCAGCTTTGGAACTGGCCCCAAATGCTGATGCCGGCCGCCGGGCAGCGCCAGGATGCCCCAGCGCTTTGCCAGCCTTCGCGCCAGCGGTACCAACATCCAGGCAACGGCCAAGGCCGACAGAAAGACGGCCGCAAATTCGATGCCCCTGCCTGTGGCCGGACAGGCGGCCTGCGCGGCCGGCATCTCAGGCGGTCCCAAACTGGCGGTCGCCGGCGTCCCCCAGCCCGGGTACGATGTAACCGATTTCGTTCAGGTGCGAATCAACTTGGGCCAGGTGGATCGGCACATCGGGATGGGCCTGGCCCAGTGCCCGCACGCCTTCGGGCGCGGCAAGGATTCCGACAAATTTGATGCGCTGGGCGCCCCAGTGCTTGAGGATGTCCACCGTGGCCACGGCCGAGCCTCCGGTTGCCAGCATGGGGTCCAGTACCAGGCACACTTGCACCGTAGGGTCTGTGGGCAGCTTATTGTAGTACGAAACGGGCTTTAGCGTGTGCTCGTCCCGGTAGAGGCCGATATGCCACACTTCGGCGCTGGGCATCAGCTCCCAGATGCCGTCCACCATTCCCAGGCCCGCGCGTAGAATCGGGATGAGCCCGATCTTGTCCATCAGCAGGCCCCCGGCCGCCTCACCCATTGGCGTCGGTACGCTGACCTCCCTGAGGCCCAAGTCGCCAGTAGCCTCGTAACAAACCAGCATAGCCAGCTCACGCACCAGCTGACGAAACTTCTTCGGCTCGGTGTGGATGTCGCGCAACAATGTAAGCTTGTGCTTTACCAGCGGATGGGAGGAGACGTGCAGCATGGACAATCCAGACCTCCTGGCGAGATGGCCCGGAT
>JBOGUG010000032.1:0-7181 GCA_050696115.1 Promineifilaceae bacterium (SeqCode)
GCCCAAAAGGTAGCGGCCGCGACCAAGGCTGCGCCCAGGCCGAGGAGCGCCAGGTTGGGAAGCGAAAAGAGGCCCAGTTCGGCCAGTAGCAGCGCCAGCCAGCCCAGCAGCGCCAGGCCGAAGGCGACGGCCCCGTATGTGCGTTCGAGCGAATCGGGGCGGGGGCCGGCCGCAGCCACTACGGATGCCAGGGGATATCTGGCACGACGGCCGGCACAGCGTACGGTCCGGCCGCGAGATCGTCGAAATAACCGTTCGCGTAAAGGCCGCCGTAGGAGAAGATGGCGTGGCCGGCCGTGCCGTGAGAGCGGCCGGCGTTGATGCGGGCCACGATCTGATTGAAGTCGGTGTAGTAGGCGTGGATGCCGGGAAGGACGAAGCGGCCGTGGCTATCGGCCTGGTAATCGGCCACCAGCGTAGACCAGCGCTCGAAGTTCCAGAAGGAGAGATCGTTGCCGTAAATCATCGGCGAAATGCCGTCAATGTAGCCGCCACTCAACCAGCCCTTAGAGTCCTGGTACATCGTGTGGTAGCCTTCGGAAGGCAGGCCAGCGCCATATGTCCAGCCCCAATAGTTGATGTAAATGGGCCACACGGCCGCGCTCAACATCAGCCCGGGATGGGTCAGGATGACCTGGTCGTAGAACTTGGACACCGTGCCGTTAACCTGGGCGCGCTGGAAGTCGGCGTAGCTGGCGTAGCCGGGCGGCGTGTTGAAACAAGGCACTCCGGCCGCCGATTCGCTGACCGGGTCACAGGAGGTGTCCGACCAGGCATAGCGGATGTGGTCCAGATGGATGCCGTCAATGGCGTAGGTGTCGGCCAGGTAATTGCCCACCCCGATGACGTGCTCGTCCAGATAAACCGACGCGGGCGTGGCGCGCAGATAGCCTGAGCAGGATACCTCGTCGGCCGTGTTCCATTGCAGGCCGTTGGGCTTGCCATTGGTCGCCCCATAAACATCTAGCAGGCCGTGGTACAGGTGCTGGGGCGACACCTGGGGCGGCGGCGTGCCGCAGTCGGCCCAGACCGGGTAGACGTTCATGTAGGCGTGGACCTCGAGGCCGGCCTGATGGGCGCGCTCGATGATGTAGGCCAGCGGGTCCCACCAGGGATTTGGCGCTTGGCCCAGCGCCACCCCGCTAACGCGTTTGGCCCACGGTTCGGGGCCGGGTTGGTAAAAGGCGTCCGCCTCGCCGCGCACTTGGAAGAAGATGGCGTTAAAACCGGCCGCGGCGGCGTTGTTGACCACCTCGTCAATCTTGGCCGGATCGGCCGGCGGCAAAATTTCGTCCGGGTCAACCTTCTCCGGTTCCCCGTCGAGAGACGTCCAGTCGAAGCGGGTCAGCCACAGGCCACGAAACTCGACCATCTGGTTCGGCGGCGGGGTAGGCGAGGGGGTGGGCGTGGGCTGGGGAATGCTGGGCACCACGGGCAGGAAGGTGAACAGGTCGCCGCCCTGAGCGCCGGCCGCCAGCCATAGAAACGACAAAATGGCCACGACGGAAGAGACCAGCGTGACGGCACGAATGCGACGCATGGCGGCTTATTATGACACAGACCGGGGCCAAAGGTGAAACGGCGGCCGGAATCGTGGTACAGTTCACCCATGTCTCAGCCGCCAGCTTGGCCACTCCCTCGCCATGGCGATCATTGACATCAGCCGCATGCTCAGCCCCAGGACGGCCGTCTGGCCGGGCGACACGCCCTTTGCGCTGACGCCCAGCCTGGAGCGCCGGCGCGGCCATTCGGTGAACCTGACCAGCCTGGCCCTCAGCGCCCACACCGGCACGCACGTGGATGCCCCGCGCCACTTCAGCGACGGTGGCCCGGCCGTCGCCGAACTGGGGCTGCGGCCGTTCTGGGGCCGGGCCCAGGTCGTCAGCGTGAGCAAGCCGGCCGGCCCGATCTATCCGGCCGATCTGACCGGTTACGACCTCGGCCGAGCCCGACGGCTGCTGGTGCGCTCGGCCGCCAGCGGCTGGGACCCCGGCCGCTTCCCGGCCGCCTTCGTTTACCCCAGCCTAGAATTGGCCGCCCACCTCGGCCGGGCAGGCATCATCCTGTACGGCAGCGACACGCCTTCTATGGACGCTGAGGACAGCAAGACGTTGGAGGGCCATCGGGCGCTAGAGCGCCAGGGCATCGCCATTCTGGAGTGGCTCGACCTGAGCGCGGCCGAAGACGGCGTCTACGAGCTCGCCGCCCTGCCGTTGAAGATCGAAGCCGGCGATGGCAGCCCGGTGCGGGCTGCCCTGCGGGGCCTCCGGGCGGAGTAGCGCCGCCAAGCGGCTGCCCGACCAGATGCCCAGTCTTTCCTCGGCCGAAGAGGCCCGCCGCCTGGATCAAGAAGACGAATTGGCCGCCTTTCGCGGCCGCTTCGTCATAGCTGACCCCAACCTTACTTACCTGAACGGCAACTCTCTCGGCCGCCTGCCGGCCGCGGCCGTCTCGCGCCTGGACGAGCTGGTGGCGCGCGAATGGGGCGGGCGCCTCATCCGCGGCTGGAACGAAGGCTGGTTCGAGCTGGCGGAGCGGTTGGGGGCCAGGCTTGCGCCCCTGCTGGGGGCGGCCGAGGATGAGGTTATTCTGGCCGATTCGACCTCGGTCAACCTGTTCAAGGTCGTTGCCGCGGCCCTGCAGGCGCGGCCGGGTCGGAACGAGATCGTGACCGACGACCTCAACTTCCCCTCCGACCTGTACGTGCTTCAAGGGGCCGCCCGCCTGGCCGGGCCCGACTATCAGATTCGCGTCGTCCCTTCGGCCGACGGCGTTCACGGCCCGGCCGAAGGGCTCATCGCGGCCCTCCGGCCGGAGACCGCCCTTGTGGCCCTGTCGCACGTCACTTTCCAGAGCAGCTACGCTTATGACCTTCCCAGGCTCACCGCCGCCGCCCAGGCGGCCGGGGCGCTGGCGGTTTGGGACCTCAGCCATTCGGCCGGGGCGCTGCCTGTCGGCTTGAACTCGGCCGGGGCCGACCTGGCCGTGGGCTGCACCTACAAGTACCTGAACGGCGGCCCGGGCGCGCCCAGCTTTCTGTTTGTGCGCCGCGACCTTCAGGCCCGGCTGCTCAACCCGATTTCGGGCTGGATGGGCCAGCGAGGGCCGTTCGAGCTGGCCCTGGATTACACCCCGGCCGACGGGCTGCGTCGCTTCCTGACCGGCACGCCGCCCATCCTCTCCCTGGCGGCCGTCGAGCCGGGTCTCGACCTGATCCGCGAGGCGGGCCTGGAACGCATCCGGGCCAAATCAGTCCGCCAGAGCCAATTTTTTATCGCCCTGTTCGACCAGATTTTGGCGCCGTTGGGCTTCTGGCTCAACTCGCCGCGCGACCCCGGCCGGCGCGGCTCGCACGTCAGCTTGGGCCACGTCGAGGCCTGGCGCATCAACCGGGCGCTCATCGAGGAGATGCAGGTACTGCCCGATTTTCGCCGCCCGGACACCATCCGCTTCGGCATCGCCCCTCTGTACACCACCTTCACTGAGCTGTATCAGGCTGCCGAGAGGCTGCGTCAGGTGGTGGTCGAAGAGCGTTATGCTCGCTTGCCGGCCGCCATGCCGGCCGTGACTTGACGTGGCCGAATTTGCCGAAATCGGCCGCCGGCTGCTGGCCTGGTGGGACGCTGGCCATGCCGACCTGCCCTGGCGCGGCCGGCGCGACCCCTACGCCATCTGGGTGGCCGAAATCATGCTCCAGCAGACCCAGGTCGCGACCGTGATTCCCTATTACGAGCGCTGGCTGGCCCACTTTCCGACCCTGGCTGACCTGGCGGCCGCTGACCTGGACGAGGTGCTAAAGCTCTGGGAGGGCCTGGGCTATTACGCCCGCGCGCGCAACTTGCAGGCTGCCGCCAGGACAGTCGCGGAGCGCCACGGCGGCCGGCTGCCCTCCAGCGCCCGCGAATTAGCCCGCCTGAAAGGCATCGGTCCCTATACGGCCGGGGCCATCGCCTCGATCGCCTTCGACCAGCCGGCGCCGATCTTGGATGGCAACGTGATTCGCGTCTTGACGCGCCTTTTCGACCTAAAGGGGAATGTGGCGACGGCCGCGACGCGGCGGCGGCTGTGGCAGTTGGCGGAAGAAGCCCTGCCAGAAAGCCGGCCGGGCGACTTTAACCAGGCTCTCATGGAGCTGGGTCAGCGAATCTGCTTGCCGGCCGCGCCGCGCTGCCTTCTCTGTCCGCTGGCGGAGCTCTGTCTGGCCCGCCAGCGGGGCACCGAGCTGGAGCGGCCGGTGCGCCCGCCGCGCAAACGCCCGCCCCACCACGATGTCAGCGCCGGGGTGATCTGGGATTCGGCCGGCCGCCTGCTGGTCACGCGGCGGCCGGCGCGCGGCCTGCTGGGCGGCCTGTGGGACTTTCCCGGCGGCCGCTGCGAGCCGGGGGAAAGTCCGGCCGGGGCGCTGCGGCGCGAGATCAGCGAGCAGCTCGGCCTCGAAATCCAGGTTGGCCCTCAGTTGGCCATTATCCCCCATGCCTACACCCATTTCCGCGTTAGCCTGTACGTGTTTGAGGCTCAGGCGCTTTCTCCTGGGCCAGGGGCCGACGACGCCCCGGCACACGCTTGGCTCGCCCCGGCCGAACTGGCCGCCTATGCCTTCCCGGCCACAGGGCGCAAGATCGCCTCCCTACTTGCGGCCGGCAAGCCTTAGGCCAGGCTGGGCGTTACTACTCGCCCGACCCCGTTTGGGCTACCATTCGCAACCAAGATGACCGCTTTCAGGCAGCTGCTGGCTGACTTTTCGCGCTGGCCGGCAAACCTGGTGCGCGACTTTCCGCAGCGGGCCGGCCGGCTGTTGGGCGCTCTGGCAGCCCCGCCTCAGCGCCTCAGCGCCCGTAGCCTCGGCATCTGGCTACACGGCCTGGGTTGCTACCTGTTCGACCTGGCCGGCGGGCCGGAAATGGCCGAGACCGGCCTTCGCCTGTTGACCGACAGCCGGCCGCTCACGGCCGCCGAGCGGGCCACGGCGGCCGGCGTCTTCGGGCCGCGCGCCATACGATTTGACCAGGTACGGGTCGCCCAGGGCGGCATCCTTGAGCGCGCTTTCCGGCTGAACGGCGGCCGGGCCTTCGCCACCTGGCACACCATCAACCTGCCTTCCCGGCCGGAGAAGGACCTCTCTCTGATCGTCCACGAGCTTACGCACGTTTATCAGTACGAGCGCGTAGGCACTGTGTATATTGGTCAGGGGCTTTGGGTACAGCGACAGAAGGGGCACGCGGCCTACCATTACGGTGGCGCAGCAGGGCTGGCGGAATGTTTGACGTCCGGCCTGCACCTGCATGACTTTAACCGCGAGCAGCAAGGCCAAATCGCCCAGGATTACTGCCGCCGGCTGAGCCGGGGCGAGGACGTCAGCGCCTACGAGCCGTTCATCGCCGAGTTGCGCGCTGGCATCTTGTGAGCTTCATGAGCACATTGATCGGACGCCAGATCGAGAATTACCGCATCGAAGCCCTGCTCGGGGATGGCGGCATGGGATCAGTCTACCGCGCTTTTGACGTCACGCTGGCCCGGCCGGTGGCCCTGAAGATCATGCACTCCCAGTTCGCCAGCCAGCCGGAATTCCAGCGCCGCTTCATGCAAGAGGCCCAGACCTCGGCCCGCCTTGGCGATCACCGCCACATCGTAAACATTTACAGCTTCGGCAGCCGCCAAAGCTTCCTCTACTTGGTCATGGAGTACGTTTCTGGTGGCAGCCTGGGCAGTTACCTGAAGCGCCTGCGCCAGAATAATCAGATCATCGAGCTTCGGGAGGCGCTGGCGCTCATAGCTCAGGTGGCCGAGGGGCTCGGCTATGCCCATCGCCAGGGCGTGGTGCATCGCGACGTCAAGCCCGACAACGTCTTGCTCAAGCCGCTCGAAGGTCCTGACCGGCCGGGCGATTTGCCCTTGCGCGCTATAGTGACAGATTTTGGGCTGGCCAAGCTGTTGGAAGGCGGCCTCCAGACTCAGACCGGCATGTTTATGGGCACGCTGCCTTATATGTCGCCAGAGCAATGCCTGGATCACGAGTTGGACGGCCGCTCCGACCTCTACTCCCTAGGCATCATGCTCTACCAGCTGACCACCGGCCAGCTTCCCTTCGACGTCAAATCGCCCACCGACGCCGTCCAAAAGCACCTGCACGACGCGCCGCCCGATCCGCAGCAACTGGCGCCCTTCCTGCCACCCCGGGTGGCCGCGATTCTGGACAAGGCCATCGCCAAGGGGCCGGCCGCCCGCTTCCAAAGCGGCGAGGAGATGGCCGAAGCGCTGCGCCAAGCGGCCGCCCACGCGCCGGCCGGGGATCCTGGGGCCGGTCGAGGCGAGACGGTCAGCCTGGCGACGGCTGTGGCCACCGCGGCCGTCGAAGCGCCTGGTTACTTCGGCGAGCAGGTGACGGCTTTGCCGGGCGAGGCCCGGCTTCTGGTTGCCCGGCGTGGCGAAGAGCCGCGCGTAGTGGCCTTATACAAGGAGACGCTGCTCATCGGCCGCGTGCCACCGGCCGACGTCGTGCTGGCGGACGAAAGCGTCTCACGCGAGCACGCCCGCCTGGATCGCCTGCCGAGCGGCGACTTGCAGGTCATGGATCTGGACTCGACCAACGGCAGCTACTTGGACAACGAGCGCCTGGTGCCGCGCGTGCCGGCCGGCTGGGAGCGCGGCCAGGTGCTGCGCATCGGCGTCTATTTTCTGCGCCTGCAAGAAGCCGCCCCGGCCGTGCCGGCCGAGGCGCCTACTGTCCTGCCGGCCCGGGAGGACGCCTTCTGGGCCGATATGCGGCCGCGTGAATTGGTCAACGAAGGTGTCGCTCGCGTCCTGGTGCACAACCAAGGCAGCCGGCCTGCGCGCTATTCGCTGACGGTCAGCGAGCCGGCCGGGGGGCTGACGTTCGAAGGGCCCGCTCAACCGCTGGTTCTAGCGCCTGGCGAGCGGGGCACGATTGACCTGAGCATTCAGGCCCAGCGCCGGCCGGTGCTTGCCGGCCGGCGCGTATACCCATTTGAGGTGGATGTCAGCTCGGACCTGGGCGGCCAGCAGACCTTGGCCGGCCAGCTGACGGCCCGGCCTGGACTGCCCGCCTGGGCGCTGGCCTTGCTGGCCCTGGTGGTGGTGTTGCTGTGCGTGGGGGTTTTCAGCCTGGCCCGCGTGGCCGGCGGAGCCGGCGCGGCTGCCACCCAAACTGCCCAGGCCGGCGC
>JBOGUG010000033.1:0-1772 GCA_050696115.1 Promineifilaceae bacterium (SeqCode)
CCTCGTGGGCTGAGGCCGAATGGTCGGCGTTGATCAAAAGGCCCCGCAACGCCAACAGCGGCACGAAAATCGCTGCTTCATACTCACGGTTCAACTGGCGCACAAAGTGATCGTAAGCCCGCAGCCAGTGGCGAATGCGGCCAACCGCCCTAGCGGCAAAGGGGATTTCCGGCCTGGCAACAAAGGCCACCGGCTTAACTCCCAGCTCTGCCAGGCCCAGCGCCTCAGCCCAGGCCCAGCCACATTCGCTCAGCCAGCGGTGTAGGCCGGTCAGATGCGCGTCGGTCAGCCCGGCGAAGTGCCCCAAGAGCGCATCTGGCTCGTCCGGCTCCGGCGACGGATAGAGTAGGTTGAGCTCAGCCTGATCGCGGTGGTGTGAGACGATGGCAGCGGCCGTCCACAACCGCTCGGTCTCATCCAGTCCGTCCGTAATCCAGTCCAGAAAGGCTAGTGAGAAAACCTCGTGGCGATGCCGACCCCACTGCTCGCGAAGGGCCGCGTTGCCGCGCAATACCCCTTGGAACCCCGGCATAGCTTTGCCGAAGTCATGGAGAAAAGCCCCCCAATATAGACAGTGCCACAACCGGGGCTGGCCCACTTGTTGGGGTAGATTCGGCCGCAGGCGAATCCAGTCGGCTAACCGGGACAGCACCAGCCAGGTGTGCTGGGCCAGACTTTCGGCCTCGCCCCCCTCCACTTTCGCCTCGCTCTTGGCGAGGAGCTGGCCTTCCAGCCACTCAGGCCAGAGTGCCGGCCGCATCTTCCCCCTCGACGAAGCTCAGGAGGGCCAGGCCCAGGTGGGCGCCGTTGACCTGCGACGTGGCCGGATCCACCCAATATCGCTCGTCCGGCCGCTGGCCAAACCAAAGGAACTGGCTGCTCTCAATGCGATCTTCGACGATGAAGTAGCGATCAAACGTTGGGTAACGCCACTTATTCGGATCGAGGTAGCGCGGCATCAGCACAGCGAAGCCGCGATGGGTATACCGGTTGGCGCTATAGGGCAGCAACGTGTGCTCAAAGTAGGCCCGGTCAGCCTCCTGTAGTTCGATCACGCTGACGCTGGTATAAGTAAACAAGTCCTGGGATCGGCCGAGCGCGACCGCATAATGAGGGCTGCGAAAAGCCTCCACCCATTCCGGCCGGTTCAGGTACAGAGTCAAACGTGGCTGGAACAGAATCTCCCGATAAAACGGGTTGACGTTGCCTTCCAGCACTTTGGGTTCATCGCTCTGCTTAAGCTTGCCGGTGCTGGCCGCCAACAATATCGTATGCTCTATTTCGCGGACTTTGGTGGCGGCGGTGAAATGATAGGCAAAGCGCACCCCGGCCGGATCGAACCATTCCCCCAAGGCGCTGGCAATGTGGCCGTAGATGGTCGCCGGCGGCGGCATGGGAAAGGTCGGCTGCACCTGCTGGATGAAGTGCGGATAGCGGAAGGAAGTCATCAGCCCTTCCGCCACCACTTTCAGGACGCGCATCGAACGCTCCTAATTGAGCCAGGCGGAGTTATTCTGCAACTCGGCGATCAGCGCCTGGTAAGCCTGGCGCGGGTGGCTAATGCGAATACGGCCCTGTTCGGCCGCCCAGGCCTCAAATTTCCTACGCCCGTCATCCAGATAGCCTTGCGTCCAGCCGACATAGACCGGCGACAGAATATCGGCCGAGTGGACGCCCAGCGCCTCGGCCAACGCCTCGGTCTTGACCGTGGGCAGCCGATTGCCATCCGCGCCAACCACGTGGCCAAAGATGTGATTGCCACCGCGCGTGAC
>JBOGUG010000034.1:0-3006 GCA_050696115.1 Promineifilaceae bacterium (SeqCode)
GCTTTCTTCCGGCCGCCTGGCTTCTTTTTCTTGGCGGCCGCCGGATCCGGCAGCTGGAAGGGGCCGTCGTCGTTGACCCGCAACACGGCCGCCTGGCCGGCCGGGCCCAGCGCCAGGGCGCTCAGCGAGGCGAGCCCAATGTGCAGCCGCTGGAAGAGGTCCAGGTGCAGGCCCAGATAGTGGGCCAGCACCAACTTGATCACGTCGGCGTGGGAGCAGACCACCACCAGCTCTTCCCGGTGCTGGCCGGCCAGCGCCTCCAGGGCCTCCACCGCCCGCGCCTGCACCTCGGCGAGCGTCTCGCCGTTGGGGAAGCGAAAGCGGCTGGGATAGTGCTGGACGGCGCGCCAGGCAGCCTTGTCTTTGGCCAATTGGCTCAGCTTCACCCCTTCCCAATCGCCGTAGCGCACCTCGCCCACGGCCGGCAATGGCGCCGGCGCCAGACCATGCAGGCCGGCCACGGCTTCGGCCGTCTCCAGGCAGCGCTCCAGCGGGCTGGTGTACACGGCGCGGATGGGCAGGTGGGCCAGCGCTTGCGCTAGGCGCTCCGCCTGGCGCCGGCCCTTCTTATTCAGGGGGATGCCTGGCGTCCATCCCGCCAGCCTTTTCTTTTTAACCCAGTCGGTGTGTCCATGCCGCACCAGGAGGACGACCGTCATGGCGCGATGATAACACACTTTGCGCCACTCTGGGATATAATACGAGAGGACGCGAGGGAGGTCTGACTGAACGGCGACCCCGTGGATGGGTTGGTGGTTAAAGCGCAAAGCGGCTTTTTCACCGTTGAGGGCGGTGACGGCCGCCGGTTCGTGTGCCAGATCCCAGGCCGGTTAAAGAAGGAACGCCAGGAGAGCGATTTGGTGGCGGTTGGCGACCGGGTGACGGTGCGGCCGAATCCCGACGGTACCAGCGTCATCGAGGCCGTGGCCGAGCGCAAGCGGGTCTTGTCGCGCGCGCGGCCGGCGGCCGAGCGGCGCAGCCTGTTAAGCGACCAGGAGCAGGTGTTGGTGGCCAACCTCGACCAGGTGGTGCTGGTCTTTTCGGTGCGCCAGCCGGAGCCCAGCCTGCGCAAGCTGGACCGTTTCCTGGTCATCACCGAGCGCAACCAGGTGCCGGCGCTGGTGTGCGTCAACAAGGTGGACCTGGCCGAGGCGGGCGAGGCCGAGGCGAAGTTCGATTTATACGCCGGCATCGGTTATCCAGTCGTGTACACCAGCGCCAAGCGAGGCGACGGCATCCAGGATCTACGTAATCAACTGCAAGACAAGCTGTCGGTCTTCGCCGGCTCGTCGGGCGTGGGCAAGACCAGCCTGCTCAACGCCGTCCAGCCGGGCCTCGGCCGGCGCGTGCAGCAGGTCAGCCGAGCCACCGAGAAGGGGCTGCACACCACCCGCCACGTCGAGCTGGTGCCACTGGCGGCCGGCGGTTACGTGGCCGACACGCCCGGCATCCGCAGCCTGGCGCTGTATGACTTGGAGCCGGGCGAATTGGACGCCTATTTTCGCGAGATCGCGCCCCTGGTGGCCGACTGCCAGTTCAGCGACTGCAGCCACACCCACGAACCCGGCTGCGCCGTCCGGGCGGCCGTGGCGGCCGGCGCGGTCGCGCCCGCCCGCTATGAGAGTTACCTCCGCCTGCGCGAGGAGCATGAGAGCCTGGAAGAGGACGCCTACTGAGCCCGGCCGGCTCCGGGCCGTCTGGCTCCTGCTGGCGCTGCTCCTGCTGAGTGGCTGCGCCCTGGAGGGCCAGACCGAGACGCCGGCCAGCGGCGCCGGCTTTGCCATCGCCCCTGAATTCGCCGCCTTCTACGACCATTACGGCGGCGCCCGGCTGTTCGGCTATCCCCTGGCCGAGCCTTACACCGACCCCCAGACCGGCCGGCTGGTGCAATATTTCCAGAACACGCGCCTGGAATACAACCTGGCCGCGGCCCAGGTGCTGATGGCCCCCCTGGGCGAGTGGGCCTTGCCGCCGGCCGAGGCCCAGCTGCCGGCGCCCCAGGCGGCCGGCGGGCCGGCCCGTTTCTTCCCCGAGACCGGCCTGGCGCTGCAAGACGAGTTCCTGGCCTTCTACGAGGCCCACCGCGGCGACCTGCTCTTTGGCCCGCCGCTCAGCGCCCAACTCGACGAGGGCGGCCGGCGCGTGCAATATTTCCGCAACGTGCGCCTGGAGTGGCATCCGGCCGCCCCGCCCGAATACCGGCTGCAGGTCGGCCCGCTGGGCGAGGCCCATTACCGGGCCGTGGGCGCCTATCAGGACCCCGGCCGCAGCCGGCCGCTCGACTCGGCCGGCGTGCGCGAAGCCGTCTTGGCGGCCAACGTGCGCGCCCCTATCCTCTACGGCGGCGAGCAGCAAGTCATCTTTGTAGACGTGAGCACGGCCGACGGCGGCCGGCCGGTGGCCGGGGTGCAAGTTGACCTGGCGCTGAGCTACGCCGGCCGGACGGAGGCCGTGCGCATGCCTGACACCGACGGGGCCGGCCACACCCAAATGGCGCTGGCGCTGGCGGACGCCGAGCCCGGCCAGCGGGTGCAGGTGTTAGCCACCGCCTTCGCGCCGGGCGGCCAGGCCATCGGCCAGACCAGCCTGTCGTTCACCATTTGGTGGTGAGGCGGCGCCGCGCCAACCAACCGCCCCCGGCCGACCACCGGCCGCGGGCAAGATGCCCGCGCCACAAAATGGGCGGCGGCTGCCGGCCGGGTTGCTCCGTTTGTGGGACGGGCTTCCAGCCCGTCGGCGGACGCCAGTCCGCGCCCCATCTGCCCCGGGCCTGCGCCCCGGCCGCGGGCAAGATGCCCGCGCCACAAAATGGGGGCGGCTGGGCCTGCAGGGCCGCGCCGCCAAAAATCACCTAATCCCCAAATCCCGGCCGCATCTTCCCGGCCGCTTTAACCCGCCCCACGCCGCCGGCCGAAAGCGACCAACCCCACCACCAGCAGCGCCAGGCCCACGGCCGGGGCGCACAGCGCCTCGCGGCCGGCCTGCGCGCCGCCCTCGTCCGTCAGC
>JBOGUG010000035.1:0-5135 GCA_050696115.1 Promineifilaceae bacterium (SeqCode)
GGTCCATGGCGGCGGCTAGGTAAGAGCGGCCGCCATCCTCGTGCAGCAGCCAGACCCAACCGGTGCGCAAGTTGAGCAGGTCGGCCACCTTGGCCAGGGCTGCCTGGAGCGCCTCATCCAGGTCAACCGAGCGATTTAACGCCTCGGCGATCTGGTTCAGGATGGTCAGTTCACGGTTGCGCCGCCGGAGTTTCTCGGCGTCGCTTTCCGTGGTTGGGGTTTCGCTCATCAGGCGCTCCGGCGCTCAGTTTACCCTATGCCGGCCGGCCAGCAAGCGCGCTTCAATTTGCCGGCCGCCTGCCAGCGGCTACAATCCGCGCCCATGCTGCTGGCAATAGACGTCGGCAACAGCAACATCACGCTGGGCCTATGGGATGGCGCCGCCTGGGTGCGCCAGTGGCGCTTGCGGACGGTTGCCGACAAGACCGTGGACGAATACGGCGTCTACCTGAAGTCGCTGCTGCGCGAAGCGGCCGCGGCCGAAGGCGTGGCGGCCGCGGTCTTAGCCAGCGTCGTGCCGCCGCTCACAGCCACGTTCCTCGCCGTCTGCGGCGAATACCTCGGCTGCCAGCCCCTGCAAGTCACGGCCGAAAGCGACGTAGGCATCGCGATCAAGACCGAAAACCCGGCCGAGGTGGGCGCCGACCGCATCGCCAACGCGGCCGCCGCCTACTACCTCTACTCCGGTCCAGCCATCGTGGTGGACATGGGCACAGCCACCACCTTTGACGTGGTGACCGGCCGAGGCGAGTTGGCCGGCGTTGCAATCGCGCCCGGACTTGGCCTGGCCGCGGCCGCCTTGGCCGGCCGGGCAGCCCAACTGAGCAAGGTGGCGCTCGAAGCGCCGCCGCAGGCAATCGGCCGCAACACCATGCACGCCATGCAGTCCGGCCTGATCTTCGGCTACGCCAGCCTGGTGGAAGGCATGGTCGGCCGGCTGGCGGCCGAGCTAGGGCCGCCCAGGCCGCGCGTCATTGGCACGGGCGGCCTGATCGGCGTCATCGCGGCCGAGACGCGAGTCATCGAAATCGTGGATCCCTGGCTGACCCTTAACGGACTGCGTTTGATTTACGACCGCGCTACCGGCCGGGGGCAGGTCCCATGAGCAGCCGACATGGGCAGGTGTGCCGCCTCCTGGCCGGCCTGGCGTGGATCGGGCTGGCCTGCCTGACAGCCGGCTGCCAGGCCGGGGTGTTGTCGCCGCCGCGGCTGGTTACCCTGACCGCCCAAGCGGGCGCGGCCGAGACGCCAACGCCGGAGGCGGCGCTGTACCCGGCGCCCACGGCCACCGCTATGCCCGGCCAGGTGGCTGGCGGACAGGCCCCCGATCCGGCCGAGCCTGCCCCAGCCGATTCGATTACTGTCTGGGTCAACGAAACCTCGGCCGAGCATGAGGCTGCCATTGAGGAGATCGCCCGCGGCTTTTCCCAGCAGAGCGACCTCAACGTGGAGCGCGTGCTGATCGCCCCCGACCGCCTGCCGGGGCTGGTGGCTACGGCCGCTCTTTCCGGTACCTTGCCTGATGTGGTGCTTCACCCGGCCGACTACAGCCTGTTATGGGCCGAAGAGAATATACTCGACCCAGCGGCCGCCACGGCCGTGGTCGCCGACTTGGGCCGGGCCAGCTTCGACCCAGCCGCGCTGGCGCAAATGGCGCTGCCGGGTCCGGCCGGCGAAGTGGCGGCCGTGCCAAGCGCTGGCTGGCAGCAACTCATCGTCTACCGCCAGGATTGGTTCGCGGAGCTGGGCCTGGCGCCGCCCGACCGCTACCAGGCGCTGATCGCCGCCGCCCAGTCCAACTTCCGGCCGGAGAACAACGTGTCCGGACTGGTCGTGCCCACCGACGCGGCCCTGGTCAGCACACAACAGGTTTTTGAGCAGATGGCGGCCGCCAACGGCTGCGAGCTGGTAGATGCGCGGGGCGAAGTCCAGCTAATAGAGGCTGAATGCCTCGACGCGCTCGATTTTTACTTCCGGCTGATCAACCAGTTCAGCCCTGTCGGCCTCCAGACCGGCGTGAGCGCCTGGAACGCCTACCTGGCCGGCCGCACCAGCATCATCATGACCTCGCCGGCCGTCCTGCCCGTCCTGGCGGGACTCGACGAAGAGTTCCTACCGCGCTGTCCGGCGTGTGACGCGCCCGGCTTCCTGGTGGGGAACAGCGGCATCCTGACCACGATCCAGGGCAACGGCGAGGGGGCGACGCCGACCAACTTCGGCCAGCTGACGGCGTTGGGCATCACCACGGCCGCCGACCGGCCGGCGGCCGAAGCTTTCGCCGCTTATTGGTTCGAAGACGGCTATGCCACCTGGCTGGCCGTTGACCCGGCGCGCAAGGCGCCGCTGCGCTGGGGCACCCAGGCCGAGCCGCGCCGCTTCATTAACGCCTGGGGCGACCTGGAACTGGCGGCCGGCGGGCCCAGCTTGCGCCAGTTATACGGCGATGAGATCGTCAGCCGGCTTGGCAGCAACGTCGCCAGCGCCGGCCGCTGGGGCTTTGACCAGGGACAAGGCGCGCTGGCCGGCCGGGTGTACAATGAGCTCGTGCTTGCGCCGCTGCTCCAGGAGATGTTGAGTGGCTATTTCACCCCCGGCCAGACGATCCTGGAAATGTATCATGCTGTGCTCAACCTGATCCCCGGCTATGACTTCTCCGTGGTCGAACCGACACCGGCCGACGAATAGCACGGCCCGACCGGCCCGAGCTTGATTTCCCGATGATCGTCGTCATCATGCGCCCTCAAGCCGCGCTGCGCGAGGTCTCGGCCGTCATCGCCCGCATCGAGGATGCCGGCTTCCAGGTTCACCTGTCTGAAGGCGAGGAGCGCACCATCATCGGCGTCATTGGCGAAGGCCGGCCGCTCGACCACGACCGGTTGGAGCGCATGCCCGGCGTCGAGCGCTGCGTGCCCATTCTACAGCCATTCAAGCTGGCCAGCCGCGCCTTCAAGCCGCTGGGCACGACCTTCGCCATTGGCGACCGACTGGTGGGCGGCCGAGAACTGGTAATTATGGCCGGGCCTTGCTCGGTTGAAAGCCGCAGCCAAATCCTGGAGACGGCCGAGGCGGTCAAAGAAGCGGGCGCCCATGTCCTGCGTGGCGGCGCCTTCAAGCCCCGCTCGTCGCCTTATTCCTTCCAAGGGCTAGGCGAGGAGGGTCTACGCTATCTGGCCGAGGCGCGCGAACAGACCGGCCTGCCGGTCATCACCGAAGTCATGGAGCCAGCGCTGGTTCCCCTGGTGTGTGAGTACGCCGATGTCCTTCAGGTCGGGGCGCGCAACATGCAGAATTACGCCTTGCTGCACGCGGTCGGCAAGTCGCAGCACCCGGTGCTGCTCAAGCGCGGCATCAGCAGCCTCATGGAGGAGTGGCTCATGTCGGCCGAATATATCCTTAGCCACGGCAACACCCGAGTCATGCTCTGCGAGCGCGGAATTCGCACCTTCGAAACCTACACTCGCAACACCTTTGATATCAACGCCATTCCGGTCATCAAGGAGATGTCCCACCTGCCAATCATTGCCGACCCCAGCCACGCCACGGGCAAATGGGAATACGTGGCCGCGGCCGCCAAAGCCAGCGTAGCGGCCGGGGCCGACGGCCTGCTCATCGAAGTCCACCCCCGGCCGGAAGAGGCGCTTTCCGACGGCGTTCAGTCGCTTAAGCCCCGCCGCTTTGCCGAATTGGTGCGCGACGTGAAGGCCGTGGCCCGGGCCGTCGGCCGGAAGGCAGATTAAGCTCCGCTTTACATAACCTTTCGCATCTGGCAGCGGAGCTCTCTTTTCGGCTATAATCCCCGCTCAGACTCCTCTGGAGCATGTGTATGGCACGAGCAGTCTTTCCGTTTACTGCCATCGTGGACCAGGAGCGCATGAAGCGCGCCCTGATCCTGAATGCCGTCAGCCCTCAGATCGGTGGCGTTGTCATTCGGGGCGAACGGGGCACGGCCAAGTCCACTGCCGCCCGCGCCCTGGCGGCTTTGCTGCCCGACATCCTGGTGATGGCCGATTGCCGCTTTGGCTGCAACCCCAACCGGCCGAATGAGTGGTGCGACGACTGCCGCGGCCGGCACGGCGACGGCGGCCAACTGTTGACCGCCGTCCGCCAGACCACCTTCGTCGAGCTGCCGGTCAGCGCCACCGAAGATCGCGTGGTCGGCACCCTGGACATTGAACTGGCGATTCAGCGTGGGGAAAAGCATTTCGAGCCGGGCGTGCTGGCCTCGGCCAACCGCGGCTTGCTATACGTGGACGAAGTAAACCTGCTCGACGATCACGTGGTTGACCTGCTGCTGGATTCGGCCGCCATGGGCGTTAACGTGGTCGAGCGCGAAGGCATCAGCTTCATTCACCCGGCCAAGTTCATTCTGGTCGGAACCATGAACCCCGAGGAGGGCGATTTGCGGCCGCAGCTTCTGGATCGCTTCGCCTTTGCCGTCCAGATCAGCGGCCTACTTGACCTGGAGCAGCGCATGCAGATCATGGAGCGCCGGGTGGCCTTTGAGACCGACCCCGAAGGATTCCGCGCCCGCTGGACGCCGCAGGAGGAGCGCCTGTCGCAGCAGATCGCCCGCGCCCGGGATACCATCCACTCGGTCACCTACACCCGCCGCGACTTGGCTTCCATTGCCGGGCTGACGGCTTCGATGCGGGTGGACGGCCACCGGGCCGACCTGGTCATCCTGCGTGGCGCTCAGGCCCACGCCGCCTTCCACGGCCGCGATTGCATCCTCGATGAGGATATCATCCTGGCGGCCGAGCTGGCCCTGCCCCATCGCATCAAGACACGGCCGTTCCAGGACGCCAGCGTCACAAGCTATGAACTTCAGGAACGCTTGGAAGAGGCCCGTGGCGATTTCAGCAACGAAGACGCCCGCGACGGCGCCGAAAAGGCCGCCGAGCCCAGCCAGGGCAAAAAAAAACGCTAGATCCCGAAACCGGGGACGCGCCTGAGTCCAGCCAGCAGGAACAGGTCGAAGCAGCGCTGCAGACGATCCCTCAGACACCCCAAGAAGGTCATTGGTGGGAGGGCGGCCAAAAGATCAAGCCGGGCCAGGAGTTCACCGCGCGCCGCCTTGACACCCAACTGGATCGCCTTACCCGGCGCAGCGCCGGCCGGCGCTCGCGCACCAAGAC
>JBOGUG010000036.1:0-2422 GCA_050696115.1 Promineifilaceae bacterium (SeqCode)
GCCCCAACAGCGAGGACCAGCTTAACGGCCTGGCCCTGGACCCGGCCGGCCAACTTTGGGCGGCCGGCCAGACGCGCTCGGCCGACTTCCCGGCCACGCCCGGCAGCTATGACCCGACCTTCGGCGCCGGCTGCCAGCCCATCCCCTGCAGAGACGCCTTCGTGGCCCGCCTTTCGACCGCCGGCAGCCAGCTCGACTACGCCACCTTCCTGGGCGGCCCCGACGAAGACAGCGCCCTGGGCCTGGCGGCCGTCGGAGCGGAGGTCGTGGCCGTCGGCCGCAGCCGCTCGGCCGATTTCCCCCGCTGCAACGCCTTTTACGGCGATGCCAGCGGCGACTACGACCTGTTCGCCCTGCGCCTGCGCCCGGCCGGCCCGGGCGGCCCGCCCTGCCTGTATCTGCCCGTCATCCTTCTGGGATGAAAAACCTCCGAGGGGTATTTGACCCCTGGGAGGCTGTTCTGGGTTAGCTGTGGCCTTATGAGGCCCGGCGGCCGCTACTCGACTGTTACCTCCGACAACATGCCCAGCGCGAAGTGGGGCGCGCCTGTCTCTTCGTCACCGACGAAGCAGATGAAGGCGTAGTTGCCCGGCGTCATGTCCACCGTGAAGTAGCCCTCTGAGCCGGGCGGGATGGCCTGGAAGCCGCCGGCCGGCAGGCCGGGAGGCGGCCCCGCGCTGGGATCCTCGACGGCCGCCAGGAACTGCTCCGGCGTCACGCCCTCTTCCAGCTTGACCACAAAGGCCTCATGGTCTTGCTGGCCCTGGTTGTCCAGGTGGAAGGTCTGCTCGCCGGCCGTCAGGCTCTCCGGCAGGTCGAAGGCGAACTCCTTGGCCACCAGCTCGATGTCGGGCTCAGGGGCGGGCGCGCTCTCGCCCTCGGCTTCGCTGACCGTTAGCGGCCTGACCATGCCCTTGGCGGCGTGGGGGACACCCTCGGCGTCGGGCAGGAAACAGATCAGGATGTAATTGCCGGGCTGCAGGTTGACCGTGGCCGAGACGGCGTTGTCCGGGCCGGGCGCGGCCACCGAAGGCCCGCCGGCCGTGATAGCCCAGGTTGGCACTTCGTCTGACTGCAGGGCAGCCATAACGTCGTCAATCGTCTTGCCCTCTTCCAGGCGAATCAGTTGAGCGTGATGCAGCTCAGTGCCGTTGTTCACCAACTCAAATTGCGTCCAGCCGGCCGGCACGCTGTCCAGCGCGTCAAACGCATATTCGCTGGCCGCGATGCGCACTTGGGGCGTCTCGGCCGAGCCGGCCGGCTGGCAGGCGACGATAAGCGCGCCGAGCAGCAGGCAGGCAAGCACAAACGGAACTTTAGAATAGGACATAGTACTCCTCAAACTGTGGCAGCGTATTTCATCCCGAAGGGCCCAATTGCCCTGGCTGGATGAGGCCCAGCGGGGATTTTATGGATTCGGCCGCTGGTGTCAACTGGTTCACCTCCCCCCACCTCCACTCATCGTCTACGGCGAGCAGGATGCAGCTACGCCCTGGAGGAGGGCTTGCGGCAGCCCTGGCTGTCGGCGCCCACCGGCGCCAGGCCGGCCTCGGCCCGTGGCCGCCATTTTGTGGCGCGGGCATCTTGCCCGCGGCCGGGCCGCAGGCCGCGGAGCCGGCCGGTGGGGGATGTGGGTAGCGGCACGTTGCAACCTGCCCCCACGAATCGGCCGGCAGCCGCCACCCTCAGAATCGGGCAGGCGCCCGCCGACGGCGGGAAGCCCGTCCCACTAGCCCAACTGATCGGCATAGGCGAACAGGGCCGGCGCGCCGCCAGTGTGCCAGAAGAGGATCGTCTGGCCACGGGTGAAGGCCCCCCAGCGGATCAGGTCAATCAGGCCGGCCATTGCCCGGCCGGTGTAGACCGGGTCGAGCAGCACGCCCTCCAACTGGGCGAGCAGGCGGATCGCCTCCCGGTCGCTGTCGTTCAGCGCCCCGTAGCCGGCGCCGGTGTAATCGTCGTTGACCTCGATCTGGCCGCCGAAGGCGATTGTGCCCAGGCTGAGGTGGGTGGCCGTGGCCGTCGCCAGCGCCGCCACCTGCGTCTTCAGCTCCTCGGCCGGGCGGTCAATGCTGATGCCCAGCAGCCGGCCGCGAAAGCCGGTCACCACCGCGCCCAGAGCTAGGCCGGCCTGGGTGCCGCCGCTGCTGCTGGCGAAGAGGACGAAATCCACGTTGCGCCGCTCGGCCGCCAATTGGCCGGCCAATTCCTCCATGGCCAGCACGTAGCCGGTGGCCCCCATCACGTTCGAGCCGCCCACCGGAATGACGTACGGCTGGCGGCCCAGCGCCCGGACTTCGGCCGCCACCTCGTTGACCATCTCGGCCAGCGGCCGGCCGTCCGCCCAATAAAGGTGGGCGCCCAACAGGTCGTCTAGCAGGGCGTTGCCGTTCAGGCCGGCCGCTGGCCGGCCGCGCAGCAC
>JBOGUG010000037.1:0-2893 GCA_050696115.1 Promineifilaceae bacterium (SeqCode)
CCTCCCAGGCGTGGGCGGCGGCCTGGGCGATGGCCGCCTGCGGGTCGCCGCCCGCCTCCAGGCTGAATGGGCTGGCCTCGGCCTGGTAGACGTGCCAGTAAAAGCCGGCTGCCGGCCGGCCCAGGCCGGGGCTCTGGCCGGCCGCCAGGGCGTACAGCGGCAGTTGGACGTGCTCGCCGCGGGCGTGCGCCTCGGCGTCGTAGCCCCAGGGGCCGGACGTCTTGTAGTCAATGAGGCGCAGCCGGCCGGCGGCATCGCGGTCCAGCCGGTCAATCTTGCCGTCCAGCAGGAAAACGTTGCCGGCCGGGCCGGCCACCTGGGCCCCCTGGAAGCGCAGCTCGAAGGCCAGCGGCCGGAAGGCGCCATCCAGCCCGGCCAGGGCGCGCAGCGAGTGTTCCAGGGCAGCCAGGATCTCCTCGCGCCGGTGGCGCCAGTAGGCGCTGGGGCGGAAGCCCAGCCGGCGCGGTGCGGCGTCGAGCAGCGGCTCGGCCGCCGGCCGTAAGGCAGCCAGCAGGTCGGCTGCCTCAAACCGGCCGGCTGCGGCCGCCTTCCGGTAGACCGCCTCCAAGATGGCGTGCACGAGCGAGCCAAGCTGGCCGCGGTCGAGCCGCTCGGCCGGCTCCTGGCGCGGCTGGAGGCGCAGCAGCCGGCCGACGAAAAAGGCAAAGCCGCAGCGGCGGTACTCCTCCAGCCGGCTGGCGCTCCAGCGGTAATCGGCGGCGAACAGGGCGCGGAAGACGGCCGCCTGTTTCTCCAGCCGGCCGTCGTGTTCGCCGTCGGCCCAGGCGTAGCGATCGGAAAACAGGCGGCCGGCGCGTTGGGCGGCCGTCCAGCGCCGGCCCTCGTTGGCCGCCAGCCAGGCCCGGGCCAGGCGCGACCGGGCGCCGGCCGCCAGGCTCTCGACCAATTCGACCGTCGAAGCGGCCTGCTCCGGCCGGGGCCGCGCCTCGCTGCCCATCTGGGCCGGCGCGACTTGCAGCAGGCGGCGCACCTCCTCCCAAAAGGGGGATGGCAGCCACTCGGCGCCCACGTCGGAGAGGCGCGGCCGGGTCAGCAAGAGCCGCCGGCGCGGCCGGGTCAGGGCGTCGTAGAAATAATCGCGCTCGGCGCTCTCCAGGGAGGGTTCCAGCGCCAGGCCATGCGCCTGGCGCAAGCCGGCCCGATCGGCGTCGGTGAGGAAAGGGTCCTCTTGCAGCACGGCCGGAAACTCGCCCTCTGCCAACCCCAGCAGGGCGACGGCCTGGAAGGCCAAGCCGCGCGCCTGGAAGACGTTGGCGGCCAGCAGCTCCTCTCGGCCGGCCGGCGGCGGTGGCTGGAAGCTGGCAGCCTCCAGCCCGGCGGCCAGCGCGGCCAGGAAGGCCGGGTAGTCGCCGGCCGTATCCGGATCCAATTCGTCCTCGGCCCAAACCAGGCCGCGCAGCACGTCCTTGAGCGCCTGCAGGGCGGCCACGTCGCGCTCGGCCGTCTCCGGCTCAGCCCGGACGCGGGCGATCAGGCCCAGCGAGTCGCCCTCGGCCGGGTCCGCCTCCTGGCCGGCCGGGTCAGGGCCGATCAGCCGTTCCAGCCAGGCGACGTAGGCGCGCTTGGTTTGCGGGCCATCCGGCGGCCTGATGCGGGCCAGGAAGGCCCGGAAGCGGCCCTCCAAGGCGGCGGCCGCTGGGCCCAGCGGCAAGTTGGCCGGCCGGCGCCACTCGTCATCTTCGCCTGCGCCAGCCGAGGCCCGGCTCAGGGCCGCGAACAGCTCCTCCCACTGGCTCTGGCCGCCGATGACCCGGCCCCAGCGCGCGGCCGTGTCCAGCGCGTCGGCGTCGGCCGGGGTGATGCCCAGGCCGTTGGCCCAATCGAAATAGGGCGAGCGCCAGGTCTCGACCACGCCCCGGCGCGGCAGGCTGAAGCCTGGCCGGCCGGCGCCGGCCGGCAGGGCCAGCCGCAGCAAATTGAGCAGGGCGGCCACGGCCGGGTTGGCGCGCAACGGCAGGCCCTCAAACAGGCGCAATGGCAGGCCGAACTCGGCCGCCGCCTCCGACAGGAAGGGCCGATAGGGCAGCAGGTCGCGGGCCAGTAGGGCCACCTGGCCCGGCCGGCAGCCGTCGCGCACGATGCGCTCCTTCAGCCAGCGCAGGCCGGCTCGGGCCTCGGCCGCCCGATCCGGCAGCTCGAACAGCTCGACGGCCGGCGCGCCGGGCAGCCGCGGGGCGTCGGCCTCGAATAATCCCGCCTCGAGGTGGGCCAGGGCGGCGACGGCCGGCTGGGGCGCCAGCGGCAGCGGCTCGGCCGCGACGCCCAGGGCGCTTTCCAGCGCCACCCGCGTCTTGGCGAAGCGGCCGTGGGCGGCCCGCGCCCCGCCGGCCGGGTCGCCGGTCAGGGTCAGCAGGCATTCGCCTACCTGGCCGGCCAGCAGGCGCAGCAGCTCCAACTGGGCGGCGGTGAAGTTGTCGAAGCCGTCCACAATCAGCAGCGGCCAGCCGCAGCAGGCGGCCGGCGCGGCTTCGAGGGCTTCGATGGCCAGCCAGCCCTGGCCAGCGTAGTCGCTCCAGCCCAGGCTGCGCAATTGCTCCTGGTAGGCGGCATAAAGCTGGGCCAGCTCGGCCAGCCGCGGCCCGGCCGCGAGGCCGGCCACGGCCGCGCTGAAGGCGGCCGAGCCGATGCGGGCCGCTTTCAGCTCGGCGATCAGCTCTTGCAGCACGCTGATGAAGCCCGGCCGGCCCACCAGCGGGGCGTAGAACTCTAGGGGCTGCCGACCGGCCAACAGGGCCAGCAGGCGATACTGCACCGGCTCCGGGATGAGGACGGCGCTCCGGCCGGCGGCGTCCAGGCAGGCGGCGTACAATTGCTCGAAGGTCAGCACGCGCACGCCGATGGCCCCGCCGGCCCGCGCCAGTCTGTCGCGCCA
>JBOGUG010000038.1:0-1399 GCA_050696115.1 Promineifilaceae bacterium (SeqCode)
GGACACAACCACTCCCAAATCTATAAGTTTACCGTATTGGCTACATATGAACAAAACTTGACAGCCGGCCGGCCTTTGGATAGAATCATTGGGTCTTACATTAACAAAGTGACTTGGCCTTTTGCCGGGATAGCTCAGTTGGTAGAGCACTGCACTGAAAATGCAGGTGTCCCCAGTTCGAGTCTGGGTCCTGGCACTTAACAGACCACGCGCGGGTGTAGTTCAGCGGTAGAACGTCTCCTTGCCAAGGAGAAGGTCGAGAGTTCGAATCTCTTCGCCCGCTCCATAACCCAGGCCGGCAGGTGCTCCAACCTGCCGGTTTGCTTTGGCGACGTGGCCAAGTGGCAAGGCAAGGGTCTGCAAAACCCTGATCACCGGTTCGAATCCGGTCGTCGCCTTTCTCGTTTTGTGGCTCGGACTGCAGGCCGCGCCTAATTCTGCCCCAACGCCCGGCCGTCCTGAAACAGCAGCGGCGGATGTTCCGGCCGGTACGAAACCGTCACAGCTTCCCCTGTCCCCAGGCCAAGCGTGTGCGGCTGCCGGCTGTGTACCAGGCTGCCGTCAGCCAGGGCCAGCGTGTAAATGTAGGCGATGCCCACAAAGCGGCGCTCCACCACCCGGCCGTTGCCGCCGCCGGCCGCCAGCCGCAGAGCCAGATCGTCCGGCCGGATGCCCACCTCCACCTCGGTCCCAGGCGCCAGCGTCTCGCCGGCCGGCGCAACCCCTAGCGCCGTCTCCACGCCGGCCGCCGTTACCCGGCCGGGGATGAAATCCGTGTGGCCCATGAACTCGGCCACGAAGCGCGTCCGTGGCCGGTGGAAGACCGCCTCTGGCGTGCCCACCTGCTCCAAACGGCCAGCGTTCATCACCCCAACCCGGTCGCCCAAGTAGAGCGCCTCCTCCTGATCATGGGTGACAAAAACGGCCGTCGTGCGCGTTTGGCGCAGAAGGCGGCGCACCTCGACCCGCACTTGCAGCCGCAGGGCGCTGTCCAGGTTGGAGAAGGGCTCGTCAAGCAACAGCACGGCCGGCTGGGGCGCCAGCGCCCGCGCCAGCGCCACCCGCTGCTGCTGTCCGCCAGACAGCTCATGGGGCATCTGCTCGCCCAGCCCCGCCAACCCAACCAGGGCCAACATTCCGGCCGCCCGCTCGGCCGCAGCCTTGCCCCGGCCCAGCCCAAAAGCGACGTTTTCGGCTACGCTCAAGTGGGGGAAAATGGCGTAATCCTGGAAGACCATGCCCACTTGGCGCTGCTCCGGCGGAAGATGGACTCCGGCGTTGGCCACCGGCCGGCCGGCGACCTCGATCTCGCCGGCGTCCAACCTCTCGAAACCGGCGATGAGGCGGAGCGTGGTCGTCTTGCCGCAACCACTGGGGCCAATGAGGGCCAGGATCGAGC
>JBOGUG010000039.1:0-3255 GCA_050696115.1 Promineifilaceae bacterium (SeqCode)
GGGGTCATCGTACCGGCTGATGTCCTGGCCTTTCGTTTCCAGGCCGGCCCCATCAAACTTGCTGGGCCATGCCTGATGTTCGTTGTACTTGCCGGCTACAGTGCGGAGTCGCTCCGCCAGCGGTGCGTAGGCGGCCGGATCGGCGCCATAGTAGGCAACAAATACCTCCTCCCATTCTTCTGCAAGAACGAAGCGGGAACCGTCGGCGAAAGACAGGCTAAAGAACGATTTCTCCATGACGCACTCATCGTCACTTGATGCGCCGACTTCTGAGTCAAAGCGACGTCTGCTTGCTCTACTCCCCTACTCCGGCGACTCCAGATCTAGCCAATCTCTGTGCCGGATCGCCTCGAGCTCCTCACTGGTCCAACCCATCACTTCCCGCAGAAAGACCGGCGGAAGCATGATGCTGGGTATGAGCCGGCGAAGCTTTTCCGTTGTTTCGTCTTCGTCAGTGAAATCCTTGTCGTAGGTTAGGAAGTGATCCACCTTCGCCGCGCCAACCGAAAGCGCCACCGGAATATCTTTCTCCTGGCGGACCAGGTCCGGGTTAGCGGCGACCTCCTCGACTGTAGGAATGGGCGCTGCCTCGTAGTCTAGGCGGGCCAGGAACTCCTCAAACTACGGTGCCGACAATCAGCACATTGGCATCCACGGCCACCCGCATAGGCGTTGCTTACAGCTTCCGGCCATACAGCTCGTCGTAGACCACCTGCCTGTCCTCCTCCATCTCCGCCAGGAGCTGTTCTTCGGTCAGGCCCTGCGCGCTGGCGGCCGCGCCCAACTGGCGGCCGAGCTCCTTATGCAGCTCTTGCGCCAGCAGACTGCGGTAGTGCTCGTAATCCTTGATGCTGATGATGGCTGCGACTGGAATGCCCAACTTCTCCACCACCAGCTGCTCATAGCCTCGGTGAACGCGGTTGAGCAGGTGGCCCAGATTGTTTCTGACTTCGGTCGCGCCGATCACTTTGGTCACAGGGACGCTTTCAGCCATCGCCTTTCTCCAGGCATCTGTACGCTAACGTACATTGATGTATAGTACTCAACAGTCTAGCCAGCCGAGGAGTGGCTGTCAAGCGCCCGACTGACAGAAACTGCTCCGGGCCAGGGATGACCTCACCCTTGCTTCTGGCGATCGTGCAGGCAGGCATTTGAAGTGACCCCCGAAGTTTGGTTCTTCCGCAAGTTTCGTGCTCACTGTCCGAACGATAGTGTTATCGGGGCTATATTTGGTACTCCACACATCGAGTTCGCAGGAGTACCTTCATGTCGGCCCCAGCTTCTCGGCTTCCGGGCTGTGAGATTGATGCAGTGAGGGTCCATGGCCAGGTGATGATCATCGAGGCACATACCAGCAGAGCAAGGGCACCCTGCCCTGCATGCGCTCAAAGCTCTGGACGGGTCCACAGCTACTACATGCGCAGGCCACATGACCTACCGATTGGCGAGTTTGTGGTTCGTCTTTGCCTCCGCGTCAGGCGATTTCGCTGTCTCAATCCGAACTGCCCAAGGTCTACCTTTAGTGAACCCTTACCAGAGCTCCTTGAGCCCCATGCCCAACGGACGAATAGGCTGATTGTGACCCTCTACCATGTCGGCCAGGCGCTGGGTGGCGCAGCCGCCGCCCGACTGCTCAATCACCTGCGCATGCCGGCCAGTGGTGACACCCTCTTGCGGATCCTGCGTAAGCAAAGTCAGACAGAACAGAAAACAGTACGCATTCTAGGCATCGACGACTGGGCCATGCGCCGTGGGCGCACCTATGGCACCATTCTGGTCGACCTGGAACGCCATCAGGTGGCCGACCTTTTGCCAGGCAGGACCGCAAGGGCATTAGCGGATTGGCTTCGCGCTCATCCGGGCGTGGAGCTTGTTGCCCGCGACCGTTCAACCGAATATGCGCGAGGCGTGGCTGATGGAGCACCGTCAGCACGGCAAGTAGCCGATCGTTGGCATCTGTTATTGAACCTACGCCAGATGCTGGAGCGCCTCTTGAGTCGACTCTATCCCTACCTGAAGCAGCTCCCAGAGAATGAGAGCCCAGATAGCATAGCTTCACTAGCAGCCCGACGCAGCCGCTTTCCACGAACGCCAGCGGAGCGGGAAGCCAGCCTGAGTAGCCGAGCTCGCCGAATGGCGCTTTATGAGGAGATACAACGTCGGCGCCATGCCGGACAACGCATCAACCGGATTGCCAGGGAGTTGGGCCTGCATCGAGCGACCGTGCGCGTCCATTACTATGCGGAATCCTTTCCAGAGCGAAGCCGGCACAGGCCGAAGCCCAGCATGCTGGACTCCTTTCTGCCCTACCTTGAGATGCGGCTCGAAGAGGGCTGCGAGAATGCCCTGCAGCTATGGCGGGAGGTTAAGGCGAAGGGTTACCCCGGCTCACGCCGTCAGGTGTCCAAGTGGATGCAATTGCAGCGCAGACAACCGGCTCTCTCGACACCTAAGAGGTACCTGAAGTCAGAACGAGCGTCGGTGTGCTCGACCCTGGGGCCTTGGCAAAAAGTGGGAAAGGACAGCGACCTGCCGTCTGTTAACCACCTGGCCTGGTTGCTCATTCGCGAGAAAGAGGCGTTGACCGAGCAAGAGGCCATGGTTCTGCGGCGCATCCGTCAAGAGCCGATTGTCGAGCGCGTTTACTCCCTCGCCCAACAGTTCGCTACGATAGTGCGCCAGAAGCTGGTCGCGATGCTCGACCCATGGCTAAGAGCATGCCAGGAGAGTGGCGTGGCCAGCCTGCAGACCTTTGCGGCGGGCATCAAGCAGGACTATGGAGCGATTCGGGCGGCACTGGAAACCATCTGGTCAAATGGCCAGACGGAAGGGCAGGTCAATCGCTTGAAAATGGTGAAGCGCCAGATGTACGGCCGCGCTTCTCTTGATCTGCTGCGTATCAGGGTGCTGTATGCGTCATCCGAGCACTAAAGATGCGGAAGAACCATGAAACTGGGGGAAGCTCATGGAGCTTGCGTCAGCGATAGTTGTGCAAAATTCTCAGTCACCCCTTATGGCCCTACTTGCTCAACAAGTTGGATTCGATTTTCCGCTCGAGCTTGGCAAATTTATCACCGATTGAATCATGCATATGGCGTGAGCTAATTAACCCGAAGAAAGTTCTGTCCATATTAACAAGGTGATATGATAGGGCTACCAAATGAAGGCGAGGTAGCCTATGAACCGAGTACACCCGCTGGCAACCGGAGAGCGGGCGGTGCTGGAAGAACTCTACCGGCAGACAAAGGAGGCCGA
>JBOGUG010000040.1:0-2134 GCA_050696115.1 Promineifilaceae bacterium (SeqCode)
GTCGCTGGCCGGCTCGGCCGCGAAAACGTCCAGGGCCGCGCCCGCCAACTGCCCCGCGTCCAGCGCCGCCAGCAGCGCCGGCTCATCAATTAGGCCGCCGCGGGCCGTGTTGATCAGGTAGGCCGTCGGCCGCATCCGCCCCAGTTGGGCCGCGCCAATCATGCCGGCCGTCTCCTCGGTCAGCGGCGCGTGCAGGCTGACGAAGTCAGCCCGCGCCAGCAAGTCGTCCAGGTCGAGGTTGTTGACCCGCTCCGCCAGCGCCAGCTCCGACGTCGGCCGGCGCTGGTTGGTCAGCACCCGCATGCCGAAAGCCTGGGCCCGGCCGGCCACCTCGCGCCCGATCCGGCCGAAGCCGACGATGCCCAGCGTCTTGGCGTGCAGGTTGATGCCCGCCAGCCGGCCGCGCTCCCAGCGGCCGGCGCGCAGGCTGTTGACCGCCTCCGGCAGGTTGCGGGCCAGCGCCAGCATCAGCGCCAGGGTCAGCTCGGCCGCCGCCAGGGTGTTGGCGTCGGGGCAATTGTAGACGCGCACGCCGGCCGCCCGGGCCGCCTCGACGTCAATGTTGTCCAGCCCGCTGCCGGCGCGCGCCACCGCGCTCAGCCGCCGGCCGGCGGCGATCACCTCGGCCGTCACCTCCGTGGCGCTGCGCACGACCAGGGCGTCGAAATCGGGCACGATCTCCAGCAGCTCGGCCGGCGCCAGCCCCGGCCGGGCCTCCACCTCGACGCAGCCGCGCAGCAGCGCCAGCCCGGCTTCGTCAATCGGATCGCAGACCAGGATGTGGGGCGAGTTGGCAGGCATGTGGGGCTCTCCGTCGGCCCCGATTCTACGCCGGCCGGCGGATATTAGGTAGGCGCAGGCCCCCGTGCCAATGCCCCTTGACCAACTAGAACATACGTGCTAATCTATCCGCCAAACGAACCTATATCCACCGTGCCTTGCGCCTCCACGAGCTGGCCGGGTTTCGTCACCCCAGGTGATCAAGCCCGGCCGCTTTGCGTTTAGGCCGGCGGAAGAGCGAGGTTAACACCATGCCCAGCAAACTTTGCAGCGCCCGGGCCGCCAGCGGCCGGCCCTGCGGCCGGCTTGCCCGGCTGCACACAGACCCGCCCCTGTGCGTCTTTCACGCCGAGCCGGCCCCAGGCGACGACTGGCCGGCCCTATCCCGCTGCCAGGCCACCTGCCGCACCGGCCGCCGCTGCCGCAGGCTGGCCTTGCCCGACAGCGATCCGCCCCGCTGCCCCCAGCACCGCCACCTGGCCGCCGCCCAGTCCGACCCAGACCCGGCCAGGCTGATGTGCGCAGCCCGCAACATAGCCGGCCAAAAGTGCCTCATGCCGCCCTTGCCCGGCGCCGACCCGCCCCTGTGCCGCTACCACAGCCGCCGCGCCGCCAGCCTCGGCCGGGCCTTCACCCTCGCCCCGGCACCCGCCCTGGCACCCGCCCCGGCCGAAGGCGATGCCCCCGCCGCTGAGCCCGGCCGGGCCCTGGCCCCGGCCGAGAGCTGGCTGCCGGACGGCTTCTACGACCTAGCTTACACCTTGCAAGAGGTCGCCGGGCTGGACAAGCTCGAGGGCCAGACCCGCCTGGACGAGGAGATCGCGGCCGTGCGCGTGGCCCTGCGCCGCCTGCTGCAGGTGTTGGGCGAGGTGCTCACCCCCAACGAATACGCCCGCCTGGCCCAGACCATCTTCGCCGGCGCGCGCACCCTGGCCGGGCTGCTCCAGGCCCGCAAGGAATTGGGCGTGGACCCCTTCAGCACGGCCATCGGCCAGGCCCTCGACGACCTGGGCCAGGAGTGGGGCCTCGAGCTTTAGCGGCCGTCTTGTAGGGCGTGCCCCCGTGCCCGCCCTCAGAATTGGGCAACTACGGGGGCTTGCCCCTACAAACGCGGAACCCCATCCGGCCGGTTACCTTGTGGGAGGGCTTCCAGCCCGCCGGCGGGCGCAGCCCGCGTCCTGACCACCCCGGGCCTGCGGCCCGGCCGCGGGCAAGATGCCCGCGCCACAGAATGGCCCCGGCCGTTCCTGTAGGGGCAGGGCCCCCCTGCCCGCCCTCGTTCTCGGCCAATCCCGGCCGCCTCAACAGCCGAAATGGGCCAGCAATTGCTCCGCGGCCGACACCGCCGCCGCCC
>JBOGUG010000041.1:0-2532 GCA_050696115.1 Promineifilaceae bacterium (SeqCode)
CCGCGCCGGCCTGGGCCGGCGCGGCCCAGGCCTGGAGCGACCCGCTGGCCATTACGCCGCCAGCCAACTTGATCGGCTCGCCTGACATGATGGTGGACGAGCAGGGCTGGCTGCACGTGGCCTACACCCAGGCCATCGGCCCGCAGGCCGGCGTCTACTATTTGCGCTCCAGCGACGACGGCGACGCGTGGCAGGCGCCCATCAGCGCTTACAGCGCCGGCCGCCAGGATCGCATGCTCGATCACGTCCGGCTGGCGGCCGCCAGCGGCGCACTGCATTTGGCCTGGGTCGAATACGCCTTTCCTGAGACCTTTCCGCCCCTGGCCCTGGTTTATCAACGCTCGACAGACCAGGGCCTAACCTGGGCCGGCCTGACCCGCCATGAAGGGCCATTTGATTTTCCGGGCCTGCTGGCGACGCCCGACGGCGATGTGCACCTGGCTTGGAGCGGCACGGCCGAGTCGCGCCAAAAATATCACGGCTGGTCGGCCGATGCGGGCAGAACGTGGACAGCGCCCGTGGTTACGCTGAACGTTGGCGGTCTACAGGGTTGGCCGGCGCTAGGAGTGGATGGGGCTGGCGAAGTGCATCTGCTTCAAGTATCTAGCGGCCAGTCCGGCAACGCTGGCCAGGAGCAGCTCTTTTATCAGCGCTGGCAAGGGGCGGGCTGGTCAGAGCCAATCTCGATCCTTGGCCGGCTGCCGGCCGCGCCGAACCACCCGCTCAGCCCCGACCTGGTGATCAATCAGGGCAACCGGCTGCACGCGACCCTGGCTCACTACGTCCGCACAGGCGGCGTCTGGAATTACGAGGTTTACGCCTTCGGCCTGCAAACGGGCGCGGCCCATGCCCCGGCCACGGTCGAGTTGCCAACGCCACAGGGGCTGGCCACAAGTGCGGCCGGAATTAGGCAGGTCCCAAACGCCAACCCTTTGCCCACGGATGGACCAACGCGGCCCGTGGTCTCTGATCTGGGCTCGCCGCCGGTGTCCGGGCTGGACCTGGGCTTGTGGGCGGGAGTGCTGGCCAGCGCTGCTGTAATTGTGGGGGCAGTTTTGCTGGCTACGCGGCAAAGGCATTGAGCGATGGCCCATGCCCTGCAATTTGTTCATGTCTCCAAGCGCTATCGCCTGGGCACGGCCGGGATGAGCCTGCGCAAGGCCATTGCAGGCTTGGCGCGGCGTCTGGGCCGGCCGCGGGCCGGCCGGCCGGCCGAGGGCGGCAATTCCTTCGTGGCCCTGGATGACGTCAGCTTTGGGCTGGAGCAAGGGCAGATCCTGGGCCTGATCGGCCCCAATGGGGCCGGCAAAACGACGGCCCTTAAGCTTATTGCCGGCATCACCTTGCCCAGCGCGGGCGAAGTAGAGGTGCACGGCCGGGTGTCCTCGTTGATTGAGCTGGGCGCCGGCTTCCACCCCGATCTGACCGGCCGCGAAAACATCTTTCTCAACGCCGCCTTGCTCGGGCTGAGCCGGCAGGAGGCGGCCGAAAAACTTGACCAGATCGTCGCCTTTTCAGGCCTGGAGCCGTTCCTGGACACGCCGGTCAAACGTTATTCGTCCGGCATGTACGTGCGGCTCGGCTTCGCCGTAGCTGCCCACGTGGAGCCGGATATCTTGCTGGTGGACGAGGTGCTGGCAGTTGGCGACGCCGAGTTTCGCCTTAAATGCGCGGCCCGGCTGCAAGAGCTTCGGGTGGCCGGCGTCACCGTTGTCTTGGTGAGCCACAATTTGTATCTGGCCCAAAGCCTGTGCAGCCAGGGCCTGTTCCTTCGCGCCGGCCGCATCGCGGCCCGCGGGCCGATTGGCGATGTCGTCCGCGATTACGAGGGCTGGATGCGGTCCAACCAGCTCGAGTCGGCCGCCAGTTTTGAGGGGCCTGGCCAGGCGCCGGCCGAGGGCCAGCCAATCCATATCAGCCAGGTCAGCGTGGCGCCCCGCTTCGGCCGGAACGGGGCGGCGCTCAAGCATTCCGACGCGGTGGAGGTGAAGGTGGCCTTCCTCTGCCAGACACGAGTCGAGGATGCCGGCGTTGTTCTCAGGTTTCTGCGCTCGGATGGCGCCACCGCCAGCATGATCCGCAGCCGCGAATATGGCTTTGAGCTGGGCGCGCTGGAAGGCGCTGGGAACATATGCGTGCGGCTGCGGGCGCTGCAACTGGCCGGCGGGCTGTATCTGGCCGAAGCAAAGCTGGTCGGCGCGCTGGATGGCGTGCCGCTGGCCGAAGGACGCTCGGATTGGTTCGAAGTGCAGGGCCTCAGCCTGAGCCACGACGAAACGTATGGAGTGTATGTGCCCGACGTTGAATCTATCCGCCTTGAAAGGCCGGAAGCCAGCTGATACATGCAAGCGAGCAAGACGCTGCTTGTGGGCCTGGATGCGGCCAGCTGGAACTATCTTGATCCGCTGCTGGCGGCCGGCGAGCTGCCCGTGCTGGCGGATCTCCGCCAGCGCGGTTACCGGGGCAACCTGCGATCAACCCAGCCGGCGCTGACGCCCACGGCCTGGAGCTCCATCCTGACCGGTGTGAACC
>JBOGUG010000042.1:0-3327 GCA_050696115.1 Promineifilaceae bacterium (SeqCode)
CTGGACAAAGCCGAGCCGTTCATCGGCCGGGAGGCCCTGGGCCGCATCAAAGCCGAGGGGCCGCGGCGCAAGCTGGTTGGGGTTGAGATTGGCGGCGCGCCGCTGGCCTTCAACATGACCCGTTGGCCGGTGAGCGCGGAGGGCGAGGCGGCCGGCTTCATCACCTCGGCCGTCTGGTCGCCGCGCCTGAAGCGCAACATCGGCTACGCCAACTTGCCGGCCGGGCTGGCCCGGCTGGGCGCGCCGCTGACGGTGAGGTTGCCCGACGGCGACGAGCGGCCGGCGACCGTCGTACCCAAGCCGTTCGTGGACCCGGACAAAGACATCCCAAAGTCGTGAGGGGACGCCGGCCAACGAAAAGGACCCCAGCGGCGGTCAGAGGCCGCTGGGGTCCTTGCATTGGACCGGGGCGGGGGCGGCCGCCTAGTTAGTCGTCCACTGATCGTTCAGGCCCAGGCCTGGCGCGCCGGCTCGGCTGTAGAGGCCGGTAAAGCCGCCGGCCGGGTCGTTATACACCTCTTCGATGATCTGGTAAGCGCCGCCGAACACGTTGCCGCCCGCGCCGACCCAGACGATCTTGACGAAGTAGGTGTAGCTCTGGAGCTGGCCACCGGCATCCACATAGTCGCCTACGACGTGGTTGGTCGTCCAGCCAAGGCTCGATCCGCCTACCACGCCGTCCACCAGGCCGCGGTCCAGCTTGCCATCGCCATCGCAGTCTACGTTCGCCAGCCATTCGTCGCTCCACTTGAGGCTCAGGCTGTCGTCAACATAGTCGCCCATGTTGCCGAACCACTTGCCATCAATGACGCGATCCTGGCTGTCGTAGGTGCCGTTAAAGCTGTGGGCCTGGTAGTTGTAGCCGAACTGGTCAAAGCCGGTCTCCAGTACGCTGCCATCGGTGGCAGTTATCGTCCCGTCCTGGATTTTGGCGCAGTTGGCATTTGAGGCGTTGTAGTTCCAGCTGACTTCGTTGCCGTTGGCGTCGAAGCCGGTCGGCTTATCGGCCGCGGCCGGCAGGGCCAGCGCCAGCATCAGCCCCAGCACCAGCAGGCAGAGCCAGGCCTTGGGCTTAAGTCGAAAGTGCGTTCGCATAGATATTCCTCCTAACTCAACATGATTGGCAATTGAATAATAGTTGGCAAGCCAGTTCGCCCCCGGCGCCCAAACTGATAACAATCAGAATCCACCCAAATCATCCGGCGTGGCCCGCGGCCGGCGGCAGCTCACAGGCCAACGCGCCCGGCTGATGTCACCCCTGGCGGCCGGTGATCTGCGACTTAATCGCCGCTGTAGGGAACCGCCTGGCTGTCGGCGGCCGCCTGCCAGGCCGAATTCAGGTTCTGGCCGCTGCCCGGCTGGAAGCCGTCCACGGTCACATTGGTGCCGATGGTCGTCGCCAGGGCGCGCAGCGCCTCACCGTTCGATTCGGCGTACTCTATCGCGTCAGGCTCCAGGTAGCCGCCGTTGGCCGCCCGGTTGTCGGCCAGCCAGCGGGCCAGGTCATTGGCGTGGCCGTTGGCGCTGCCGCCGACTGACGCCAGGGCCAGCACGGCATAAGCCGTCATTTGCGCCGAGCTGCCCACGCTGCTGTCGGATATCAGGCTGACAAGCGTGTCCAGCAACGCCACGACTTCCGCGTTATAGGCGCCGCTGTAGCCCATGCTCACCAGGCCGTAGACGGCGTGGGCCACGTTCAGAGCGTACCAGAAATCCTCGGCCGGATCGTAATAGAAAGGGTCGCTGATGTTGGCGACGATCGCGGCCGCGCCGTCCGCCCAGGCGCTGTCGCCCGACAGGTGGGCGGCCTCCATGAAGAAGACGATGTCCCAGATGCTGGGGCGGTTGAGTACCCGAAAGAGGGCGTCCAGGTCGCCGGCCGTTGGCCAGAACGTTTTGATGTTGGCCCACTCCGCGTTGGCCCGGGTCGCGTAGCTGCTGTCGCCGGTCACCTGGCTCAGCCGGTGCAGAAAGACGATGTCCGGCGCGGTGGTGCGCGTGTGATACTGCGCGCCCGTGGCGCCGGCCCCCAGATGAGTCATGATGAAGCCGGCCGCGTCCACGGCCGCATCCAGATAGGCCGTGTCGTTGGTGTCCTGGTAGGCTTCCAGCAGGCCCAGAGCCGTCACGCCGGTCAGGTTGGTGGCATTGAAAGTATTGCCCACGTACCAGAACCAGGTGCCTTCCCAGCCGGCATCGGTGCGTTGGAGTTCCACGACGCGCGCGGCCGCGCTGTCAATGGCCGGTTTGCGCGCGTTGCTGGCCGAGGCCACCGAAGCGCCGAGCGCCAGGCTGAGGGCCAGAAGTGCAAGCAGACGAACGAAAGATTTCATAATTTCCCCCTTTTCAGAAAAGGCGTGTGGGCCTGAGGCGACGCGCTTGCGGCGACGCGCCCGGCCGCGTCAATAGAGAGGATCGGTCAACCGACCGCCAAGGGACGTATTCAGTTTCGGCCTGCCGGCCGCAAAGTCTAGTTGCACTTTCCCCCGCCAAACTGGTCTTCGGGCGCGGCCGGAACCGCCGCGCCAATGGCCACATTATAGGGCCAAGTTCCGCCGCCGTCAACGCAAGCTGGCGGAGCTCCAAACTGGCCGGAACTGCCTAATTTCTCGGCGTGGCTGCGTCCCGTTGACTTCCCCGGCCGGGCGTGCTACGATCGGGCCAATCTAAGAACCAGCGCGACTGCGAATCGGAAAAGTAACCTTCAAAGCGGGTCACAGAGAGCCGGCCAGAGGCTGCGAGGCGGGCGACGGCGCAGAAGGCGAATGGGCCGAGGAGTCGTTTGAGCAACGAGTGAGGCTGCCTGGCGCAGCCTAAGCAGGGTGGCACCGCGGGAGCGCGAACGCTCTCGTCCCTGAATGGATTGGCGTCCGTTCGGAGACGAGAGCTTTTTTTGCGTTAAAGCAGGTGTATGCGGTGATGGACAGGCAGATCTACCGGCCGGCGCTGGCCGAGTTCCGCCGCCTGGCGGCCGAAGGGGCCAGCTTGATCCCGGTCGTGCGGGCCTACCCGGCCGACCTTGAGACGCCCGTGACGGTCTATCTCAAGCTGATGGACGCGCCGGGGCCAAGCTTCTTGCTCGAGTCGGTCGAGGGCGGCGAACAGGTGAGCCGCTATTCGTTCGTGGGCGTCGAGCCGCGCGGCGTGCTGAGCCTGAGCGGAGGCGAAGTCAGCCTGGCGGCCGGCGGCCGGCGCGCCGTCCGGCCGCTCGCCGAGGGCGAGGATCTGCTGCACGTGCTCAAGGCCGAGCTCGGCCGCTGCCGGGCCGCCCGGCTGGCGGAGCTGCCCCGCTTCAGCGGCGGCGCGGCCGGCTACCTGGGCTACGAC
>JBOGUG010000043.1:0-1238 GCA_050696115.1 Promineifilaceae bacterium (SeqCode)
TCATCCTGGCTCTGACCGCCCTGGGCTTCTGGTATGCCCTCAACAACATCCTGCCCACCGGCCGCTGGGTGGATCCCGGCAAGCTGTTCACTTACGGCCTCATCGCCTTCTTTTTCTTCTCGTCGCCCATCGTACTCATCGACCTGATGGAAGCTTTACGGCAGTCCCTGAATGCCGGCATTGACCAGGCGCTGATCGACGGCGCCGCCGGTGACCTCTTCGACACCAGCATGGACGGCACCGATACCGGACTGCCCGGCGCGATCCCTGACGTTAACAGCGACGGGGTCGTGGGCAGCTTTGACCTGGTGGCGGCATTCATGGCCGCCGGCAACATCGACGAGCTGGACAGCAGTGAATTCCCGGTGGCGTTTGAGGCCACCTATTTCCCTTTTGGCGACCCGGCGGGCATCGACCTGAGTGACGAGGCAGACCAGGAGCTGGCCAAAGCCCTGGCCAGCGACGGGGTTGAACGCCTGCTCTTCGCTTTGGTCGCCATTCCCACGGCCATCGCCGAGCATTTTCTGCGCCTGGCGCTGACCGCCGTGGCCATGTTCCTCTATCTGGGCGTGCCCATCGCCATGCTGTTTGCCTTCTTTGTCACCACCCAGGCCTTCCTCGGCGCGTACCTGCGCCAGTTTATCAACCTGCTCATTGAGACCTTCTTCAGCATCATCATCGCCGCCATCATGATCGGCCTGCTGGCGGCCGCGGCCCAACAGGGCATCGGGCTGTTCATTGGGGCGAGCATTATCAGCCTGATCGTCCTGCTGTGGCGCATCAAGAGCGCGTTGAGGCTGGCGACGGCCGCCTTCAACCTGTTCGGCGGAGCGGTGTTGACCGGCGGCGCCGGCGGGATGGAAGTGGTCAATATGGGCAAGCAGGCGGTTGCCGGCGCCGCCGGCCTGGCGGGCGCCGCCTTGACGGGCGGGGCGACGGTTGCTCTGGGCGGCGCTGTCCTGGCCTCGGCTTCGGCGTTGCAGGCCGACGGCCGCGCCGGCGGCGCCTATTTGGGCGCCGACCCGGCCAAAACGGAGGGACGGGTGCGGCAGTTGAAATCCATCGCCGGTTACGCGCTGGGCCGGTCGGAGACGGCGCGCCACGTTATCGAAGGGGCGCACGAGGCGCGCACGCTGGGCCGTAACTTCCGCGATGGGGAGGTCCAGCCGCATGGCCCAGACATCCTCGATTATCTCCGCGCCGGCTCGTCCATGTCCGGCTTTGGCTCCAGCCCCTGG
>JBOGUG010000044.1:0-4686 GCA_050696115.1 Promineifilaceae bacterium (SeqCode)
CTCGTTCAATTCCTGGCTGCGCCTGTTGACGGGCGCGCTCTTTGGCCTGGGCGTGGCCTGGTTACTGTATCCTCACTTGCAGCAGCTTCTTCGCTACACGACTAAACGATTCGAAGTCAAATTTCAGGACGAATCGCGGGAGGTAATGGCATGAGTCGCGCTTCTCCTCTTGGACTACTACCTGCATTACTGGTGGCGAGTGCCGCCTTGCTGGCCCCCAAGACGACCGAGGCGGCGCGCTGCTTCTTCTACTCCGAGTCGGTCGGCTACGTGTGCAGCAGCGAGCCGCTGCCGGAGACCTTCGCCACGCCCCAGCCACCAGCCGACACCCGCTTCGGCCGGCTGACCTACGGCCGGCTGGCCGACTACGCCTATGTTTACCCGCAACCCAGTCTGAGCGCCGCGCCGGTGCGCAACGTCGGCGCTGGCTACCTGTTCGCCAGCGTGATGAGCCGGGTGGAGGCCAGCGGCGTCGCCTGGTACCAGATTAACCCTGGCGAATACGTCCGCGACGAAGACCTGCGGCTTGTCCAGCTCCCCGACTTTCAGGGCGTCGAGGTCAAAGCGCAACCACAACGGCCGTTTGGCTGGGTGGTGGAGGACGTTCAGCCCAGTCGTCAACCGGCGGCCGAACCCGACCCGGCTCTTACCGAACTGCCCCGTCTTACCTTTATCGAAGTCTTTGGCGCCGTTCAGGCCGGCGACGGCTGGATCTGGTACGACCTGGGCGGCGGCCGCTGGGTGCGGCAAACGTACCTGAGCTTGGTGGACGTCAGCCTCCGGCCGGCGGGCGTGGGGCCGGCCGACTTCTGGGCAGAGGTCGATCTGTACGAGCAGACCTTCGCCGCCTACCAGGGCAACCGCCTGGTGTACGCTACTCTCATTTCCTCTGGTCTGAACAAGTGGCCGACCCGCGAAGGGCTGTTCCAGGTCTGGAGCCGCTTCGTGCAACGCAAGATGTCGGGCGCCCAGGGCCAGGTGGATTACTATTTCCTGGAGGACATCCCCTACATCATGTACTTTGACCCATTGAAGGGCATTGGCCTGCACGGCACCTACTGGCACGACCGCTTTGGCTACAAGCACAGCCACGGCTGTGTCAACATGCCGATCCTCGACGCCGAGTGGGTCTTCCGCTGGTCGGAGAAGGCCCCCAACGATCTCTGGGTCTGGGTCCACACTTCCGACCCGGCTGCTTACTTCACCCGCAATTGAGCCGAGAACGGAGGTCATGGTGAAACACTGGTTTCGCTTACCATTCCTAGCCTTGCTGGCGCTGGTGGCCCTGGCTGCCTGCGGCAGCAATGAACCGGGAGAGCCAGAGGCGCCCCCACCAGCCCTGGCCGGGCCGGCCCTGGTCATGTTTTACACCGACAACTGAGCGCCCTGAGAGCAGATGATGCCCATCGTGAATGGGCTCCAGGTAGAGTTCGAAGGGCAACTATACGTGGTGCGGCTCAACGCCGCCGAGCCGGCCAATGCCGCCTTGCAGGCCCAATACGGCCTGCGCGGCCACCCCACCTTCGCGATTTTGGACGCCGAAGGCAAGGTGTCCCAAACGCTCATCGGGCCGCAATCGGCCGAAACCTTGCGGGCGGCAATGGCCGCCGCTTCGGCCTTAGCGGACATCGCAGCGCATCCAGGCCGCCGCACGGCATAAAGGACAATCGTGATGAATGGTACCACTTCACACGAGCCGGAAATACAGCACCCTAGTCTAGAGGAGAAGCCCGGCCGCCCCGGCTCACCGCCGGCCGGCGGCGACGCGCTTAGCCCAGGCTCGACTGTTCTGCCGGCTTTGTTTCTGTTCCTGATCGGTGCCGTGCTGGGCTACCTGCTCGGCCGCCAGTCGGCTCTCCCCACCCCATCTGAAACGGCCGCCAATCTGCCCGGGGCTACGGCCATCTCGGCCGCTCCCGGCGCCGGCTTAACGCCGGCCGCGGCCCTGCCCGGCGCCAGCAGCCTGACGCCGGCCTTCAGCAGCATCCTGGCTGGCCCCGCGCCGGCCACCATTAGCCCGGAACCGCTACGCACCCTCGGCGACCCCAACGCGCCGGTAACGATCGTTGAATTTTCCGACTACCAATGCCCCTTCTGCCTGCGCCATTTCCAGCAGACCTTGCCCCAACTCAAAGCCGAATATATTGACGCCGGCCGGGTCTATTACGTCTTCAAGGACTTTCCCATCGCCAGCCTCCACCCCCAGGCAGCGCGTGTCCACGAGGCAGCTCGCTGCGCGGGAGAGATCGGCGGCCGCGACGCCTACTGGCAGGCCCACGACGCTTTCTTCAATGGCCAGGCGCAGTGGGCCGAGCAGCCTCAACCCAATCTGGACGATATTCTCCTCAGCCTGACCGGCGAGCTGGAGCTACCCGAACAGGAAATGCGCGAATGCCTGGAAAGCGGCCGTTACACTGATGAGGTTCAGGCCGACCTGGCTGAGGGCCGGGCGCTGGGCGTCAGCGGCACACCGGGCTTCTTTATCAACGGCTACCCCATCCGCGGCGCCCAGCCCTTGGAGCTGTTCCAGCAGGCCATTGCCCTGGCCGAGGCCGGCCAACTGGACGAAGCCTTCGCTCGTCAGCCCAGCCCCAATGATGGCATCGCTCGGGCCACGGCCACAGCGGTGGCGGCCGGACCAGTGGCAGTGCCCCTGGGTGACGCCCCGACGCTAGGCGACCCCAACGCGCCCGTCATCATGGTCGAATACTCTGACTTCCAGTGCCCCTTCTGCCTGCGTCACTTCCAGCAGACGTGGCCCCAGTTGCAGCCTTACATCGCCGCCGGCCAGGTGCGCTACGTTTTCAAGGACTTCCCGATCCATAGCCTTCACCCCCAGGCGCAGAAGGCCCACGAAGCGGCCCGCTGCGCCCGCGAACTGGGCGGCGATGAGGCTTTTTGGACGATGCACGACCTACTCTTTTTCAACCAGCAACAGTGGGCTAACCAGAGCAACCATGTCGAGATTTTCAAGGCGCTGGCCCGGCAGGCCGGGCTACTCCAGGCGGATTTTGACGCCTGTCTTGACAGCGGCCGTTATTTCCAGGCGGTTAATGCCGGGGTCTCAGAAGGGCTAAGTTTTAACGTCAACGGGACGCCGACCTTCTTCATCAACGGCCAGCGGCTGGTCGGGGCTCAACCGTTCGCGGTTTTTCAGCAGGCTATTGAGGCGCTGTTGACAGCCACTGAGTAATCGCTTCCAAGGGGCGAATGTGGTGCCCACGCCTACCCCGACCCCAACCGGTGTGGACACCCCAACCAGCACGCCCACGCCAACACGGACGAGCACACCCACTCAGACACCGACACGTACGCCCTTCGGGCGAACGCAGAGACCGGTATGGCTATTGTCGTGGGACGTGAGGAATCCCACCTTGAATACTATTCGGCCAAAGGTAGGCCAATATTAGTTGGCAGTCGCGGACCTTGGGACGACGACGAACTGATCGCGTTTCTGCACGACGGCGAATTGTCCGAAGCGCCAAAGCGTTACTGGGTACCCCTGGCCGATGCAAGAGAAGCTCTGCGACGATACTTTGAGACGGGTACCCGACCCAACAACATACTTTGGGAATGAACGCGTGCTCCAACCTCCTTTGACTGACGAGTCAAGGGAAGATGACAACAGGCTGTTCGAGGAGGCTTTTTTTGCTACCTCCAGCTCGAGCGTCCTGCGCCCCAGCGCCTGCTCCAACTCGGCCAGGCGTGCTGGCTCTCGCTGCTGCCGTTGGTTTCCTGCTCGAAGAGCCGGGGTGCGTTCTCCAGAAAGTGCCGCCGCCAGCGGCCGATGAGGTCGGGCTTGATGCCGTGCTGGCGGGCCAGCTCGGCCTGGCTCTTGGCCCCGCTGATGACCTCCAGCACCACCCGGGCCTTGAAGGCCGCCATGTATTGCCGTCGCTTTGTCATCTCTGACCCTCCGCTTGAACATGCTATCCGCTGTCCTGGCTCTGTATCGCTGGTCAATCACCGCCGCAGGGCGGGGAAAGGTAAGGTGATTCGAAAGTGTTATACTTAATCTAAACTTACTTAGATTAAGTATGTTGTCTTTCTTAATCGCCCCCACAGCGAAGCAGCACCCACCCGTCCATTATTAGAGAGCTGCGACGATCCAATACCGGCTTGGGTGGCGAAACCTCGGCCACCCCTGGGCGGAGGGATCCGTTGCCCGCGAAACAGGAGGCTACGGCTTGGTCAACGGGAACGGGAACTAAGCCAGGGCAAGCGCATATAGAAAAGGGCGTTGGAAGCGGTGATGGTCTATCCTATATGGACGACTAGGAGGATAGCCATGACCGACAAGGGAGCATCGCTCTTCGAGCATTTTGCCGTCATTGCCGACCCGCGGGTCGAGCATCTGGCCGACCACAAGTTGATTGACATTCTCGTCATCGCCATCTGCGCTGTCATCTGTGGGGCCGAGGATTGGACAGAAGTGGAGCCGTTTGGCAAAGCGCGGCAGGAGTGGCTGCGGCAGTTTCTGGAGTTGAAGAACGGCATTCCCTCTCACGACACCTTCGGTCGGGTCTTTGCTCGCCTGGATGCGGGACAGTTCCAGCAATCGTTCACCTCTTGGGTGCAGGCGGTGTTTCAGGCGACACAGGGTCAGGTGGTAGCCATTGATGGCAAGACCGCTCGTGGCTCCCATGACCGGGTTATCGGGCGGGACGCCATTCATCTGGTCAGCGC
>JBOGUG010000045.1:0-13708 GCA_050696115.1 Promineifilaceae bacterium (SeqCode)
CAATCGGCCCGATTGCGACGCAAGCCAGCGGCTTGCGCTACAGCCCGATTGCGGCGCAAGCCAGCGGCTTGCGGTACGCCGTGGTCGTCGCCGGGGTGGAGTTCTTCCTGGCGGCCGGTCGCCTCTAGGCCGGCCGCGTGACCCCTAGGGGCTCCTGACGACCGGCAGGTACAACCCAAAGCGCGGCGGCAGCACGGCCAGGCCCGAGCCAAAGCGGTCGCTGGCTTCGGCGCCGTCCCCCTCCACCCCGGCGCTGTCCTGATGCCAGATTTGGTCGCCGGCGGCGCTCAGGCCAGCCGCCGTGCCATAGAGGACGTTCACCGCCCCGGCATCCAAGATGGCCTCCACGTCTTCGTAGGGCGCGCCAATGGCCAGGTCGGCGTAGCCGTCGCCGTTGAAGTCGCCGGCGGCAACGCTATAGCCAAAGTTATCGCCCGCCTCGGCCTCGTCCTCCATCCCGGCGCTGTCCTGGTGCCAGATTTGGTCGCTGGCGGCGCTCAGGCCGGCCGCCGTGCCATAGAGGACGTTCACCGCCCCGGCAGCAGCGCTGGCCCCCACGTCCTCGAGGCGCGCACCAATGGCCAGGTCGGCGTAGCCGTCGCCGTTGAAATCGCCGGCGGCAACGCTAAAGCCAAAGAGATCGCCCGCCTCGGCCACGCCTGCGACGTCGTCGCTGTCCTGGTGCCAGAACTGATCGCCGGCGGCGCTCAGGCCGGCGGCCGTGCCATAGAGGACGTTCACCGCCCCGGCATTAGCGAGGGCCCCCACGTCCTCGTAGAGCGCGCCAATGGCCAGGTCGGCGTAGCCGTCGCCGTTGAAATCGCCGGCGGCAACGCTATTGCCAAAAAGATCGCCCGCCTCGGCCTCGTCCTCCACCCCGGCGCTGTCCTGATGCCAGATTTGGTCGCTGGCGGCGCTCAGGCCAGCCGCCGTCCCATAGAGGACGTTGGCCGCCCCGGCACCAGCGCTGGCCTCCACGTCCTCGGAGGCCACGCCAATGGCCAGGTCGGGGTAGCCGTCGCCGTTGAAATCGCCAGCGGCAACGCTAGAGCCAAAGAAATCGCCCGCTTCGGCCCCGCCTTCGACGCCGTCGCTGTCCTGGTGCCAGAACTGGTCGCCTTCGGCCTGGGCGCCGCCGGCCCCGCCGTAGAGGACGTTGGCCGCCCCGGCATTAGAGATGGCCCCCACGTCCTCGAGGGCCACGCCGATGGCCAGGTCGGCGTAGCCGTCGGAACCGAAGGAGGCGCCCCCTCTGCTGGCCGGCGGCGCGGCCCTGGCACCGTTTTCGACGCCGCTCAGGCCGACGATCAAGGCGCTCAACAGCCCCAGCAGCAGCAGTCCCCGTCTGGCCATGCTCATGACACATCTCCTCCGGCCGTCCGGCCGCTGGCGAGCCTGCGCCGCCCATAAATTCTCGGCCTTAATCGCCGGCCGACAGATAAGCTAAGCGCAGTATAAGGGACAGGCGGGCCGGGGTCAATCAGCCTGGCGGCCGCGAAGAAGCGACGGGGCGCAATGGGCCTTAAGTTGTCGAATGCCGTGGCGCCTCGTGTAATCTAGTCGCGCCAGAACACAGGCAGGTATTGGCGCCAGGGCCAATCGGATTCAAACAAGCCGGAAAGCACTGCGTACAGGTCGTTGGACTCGATTTGCAGCGCCAGCTCGCGGTTGGCCTTGCTGGCTGCTTCAGCGCCGCTCAGGCTGCCCACGTGGACGTAGCCGATGCCGCCTATCTCTGCCAAGAGCATCTTGTTGTCCAGGCCAAGTCCGGCTGGGTCGCCCAAGACGCAGGCTAAATCAAGGCGGCCGGCGGCGGCGATTTCATTGACGCGGCCACAGGTGGCGGCGTTGCTCATGGCGGCCGCCGGGTCGTCAAAATAGTCGTCCAAAAGGATGCGGACTGATGCTCCTCGGCCGGCGGCCTCCAGCAGGGCCTCCAGGCGCGGATTGGGATCGGCCTCCGGCGTGCTATCGGGTTCACCCCAGTGTGACGGCTCGCTTAGCTGCTGCACCAGGAGCGTGTCGCCAGCCCCGGCCCGGCCGATGAGACCCAGCAGGCCAGCCCGAGGGTGCAGGCTATTTTCCGGTGACTGCACCATTTCGAACGGGAACTCGGCCGAGTAAGTGAGCGGCAGCGGATAATGAACAGGGTAAGTTACGCCGCCGGTCACAGTGATGGGTTGCGTTCCTGGCGGCGGCGCGCCGTAGGTAGGATGCTCAGCCGACCAGCGGAAGAGATCGCGCTGGTTCACCGGGTCAAAATCGCGTTCCCAGATCGAGGTCAAGTGGGCAACGACGCCGGCCGCGCCCGTGATGGCGAAGATGCCCCGCCGGCCCCAGGTTCCGTCGCTTTTGTCATCATTGGGCAGGCTTTCCGGGCCGAGGCTTGAGCTGCCCAGTATTGTGCGCTGGCCGTCAATCATCAGGTAACTGGCGTGCATTTGCGGGTAGCGATCAAAGATCTCCAACTCGGGCGCGTTGATCATGAACCAGCATTGGCCAGCGGAAGCTTCGAGGATCTGGCAGGCCAGCTTCTCCTGGTCGTGGATGGCGCCAGGCGGCGCGCCCTCCAACAGGATGACAACCTGTACGCCGCGGCCGGCGGCGGCCGCCAGGCCCTCAGCCAGGGCGATGCTGGTGAAGCTGTGGCTGGCGGCTAAGATGCTGCTCTGGGCGGCCGCGATTTCGGCCGCAATTGCTTCGTAGGCGTTGTCGGGCGCGGTGGCCAGGGTGAGGCTGGCCGTTTCGGTCACTTTCCGAGTGAAGAAGAAGCCATCTGGCTCCCAGCCAGGGTAGGCCACCTTGCGGCTTGTGAATGGGTCACCGCTATGGGCCGCCCAATCAACGGCCTGGTTGCTGTCTGGCACCGGCCGGCCGGTGAGCGGATCGCGCCGCCGGTAAAGCACGCGGCCTTCAAGGCCGAAGACGCCTGATAGGCTGTAGGGTTGCAGCGCCGGGCCGCTCCAGCCGGACTGTTGGACATTGCCAGCAGCGTAGACCAGGGCATCGGCCACGCCGCCATCGAAATTGAGAAGCAGCGCCTCGTCACCCACGTTGGCAAAGCCGGGCCAGGCGCCACTCAGATTGGGCACGGCCGGATCCGCGTCTACGGCTTCAAAGTTAGGCGCAAAACCGAATTGGCGTCTGAAAGCGGCCGCGTCCCTGGCCAGCCAAAGATGTCCGGCCGGCGGCAGCGTGGCGCCCGGTGGGAAGACAGCTTCTGTTACCCCATCGCTGATGCGCCATCCGCCAACGGCGGCCGCCTCTTCGGTGAGGTTGAGCAGGCGTAGGGCTTCATCCGGCTCGTTGGACTCATGCGCGTCATAGTAGAGCCCGTCAATGAGGATGTTGGCCTGGGGCAAGGGATCGGTCCAGTGGCTGTTCGGCTGCTTAGGCGTGCCGTTGAGCGGGTCGCCGTTGGCGTCATGGCCGTTGCGGATGAAGCCGTTGTTGTCTAGCCAGTTGGCGTCGAGGTCGTCGGCATCCGGCCGGCTGCGTTCCATGCTAAAGAAGTGGGGTTCGGCTGTGCCGGCCGGCCAGGGACCGCCATCGCCATTGGCGCTGTCCACAAGCGCTCCGTCGGCGTCGCGGAGCGCCAGCGTCCCGCCCAGGTAAGGCAGGGCGGTGAGAAAGAGCTGATCGGCCGGAACGTCGGAGACGGTTTGGTCAGAAAAGCGCTCAAGCAGATAGAAGTCCTGCTCTTGCAAGATGCCCGTTAGGCTGACGACCAGAGTGGCATCTACGAACAGGCTCCAACCGTCGAGGTCAACGGGCGCGGCCGAGCGGTTGTAAAGCTCTAGCCAGTGGTCGGTTCCGCTTGCCTGGGTGCCGGCCCAAGCGACCTCGCTGATAACGAGCGAGCCGACCGGGCTGCGGCCGAGGGCCGCCCGGCTGCCGGCCGCAAGAGCCAACGTCGCGGCCGCAAGCGAGATGAAGATCCAGCCTGTCCGTCCTGGCAGTACGCGCATCTGACGCAGCCCAGTATAAGGCAGTGACGACGCGACCGCTGTGAAGCAGTTTTCTATGCGGCGCCGGGGTCGGGCTCGAATTCAGCCAGCAGCGGGAAATGATCGGACGCCCGGCGCACGGCCGGATGATCAGCGACCACCTGGCAGCTGCGCAGTCGGGACGCGAGCCACTCGGGCGCCAGGACGTAGTCGTAGCGGGTTGTGGGATTCTGCGTCCACCAGGTGAAGCCGTCGGCGGTTGGATTGAGCCGCCGGAAGCAGTCTACGTAGCCCGCCCGCAGCAGCCGTGGGATTGCCAGGCGAAAAATCAGGCCCAGTTGCAGAGCCATCACCCGGCGCATGCGGGCCGGATTGCGGCGTTGTAGCACGCGGTCGCCTGGCCCGATAGCGTTCAAGTCGCCAATGATCAGGTGCGGCCGGCGGCCAACTTCTCTGGTCAGCGCGAGCAGGGCGCCAGCCGCCTGCCAGCGCCGGAACTCGAAGGGCAGCAAGAGGTAGGGAACGAGATGGGCCGTGTAAATGACCCACTCCTCGTCCGGCGCGCCATTCCGACCCTTTATCTCCAGTCGGGTCTCAAGCACGGCCTGGTTTAGCGGCCGGCGGTTGAAGACGCGGTGGGAGCGGATTGGGTGGCGGCTCAGGGCAGCGATGTGACGCTCGCCGCTGCCACGGGACCAAACGTGTTGCATTTCCAGGGGGCGGGCCAATTCGGCCACGACGTCAGGGTCGTCTGCCTCGGTCAGGCCGGCGAAGTCGGGCCGGCAATGCGCCAGGACGGATTGAATGGCATCGAGGCGCTTCCGGCCGCCGAACCACAGGTTGTATGTAAGGACGCGCATCAACTAGCCGGCCGGGGCGGCGCTGAACTCCTGTTGCCACAACTGGCTAGTCAGGACGCCCATCAAGAGGCGCGAGTGGTCTAGCCTGCCTTGACGATGACTGAGGCGCAAGCGGCCGACCGCAGCCGGGTCGAATAGGCCGCCGGCTGCCAGCGCGGCGGGTTCAAGCGCCGCCTCCGCCCAGTCAGGCAGCCGCGGCCGGCGCCACCAGGCGGCGTGCGGCGTCGCTAGGCCCTGCTTCGGCCGGCCGGCGATGGCCGGCGGCAGCAGCGAGCCGGCTGCGGCCCGGAGCAGACGTTTCGTGCCCGCGCCGCTCAGCTTATGCTGAGGGGGCAGACGGGCGCAAAACTCCCACAAGTCGTGATCAAGATAAGGCGGCCGGGCCTCAACTGAGCTGGCCATGCTCATACGGTCTACTTCAAAGTTGATGAAGTCCGGCAACCGCGAGCGCGCTTCCAGGAAGGTGAACTGATCCAGGGGATGGTGGCCGTTTGCCGCCGCCACGCTCCAAGCTGGCTCTGGCAGCAGCGGGCCGGCGCCCGCGTCCAAATGCGCCCTTAGGTCAGGGGCGAGCAAGACGCGAATGGCCGGCCGCTCGGCCAAGCGCAGCCAATCGGCATAGCGCCCGGCTGCGTCGAGCCGGCCGCTGACCAGCACGCGCCGGCCGGCGGCCGAAGCACCGGGCGCCAGGCGGGCCATCAACTGACGCAGCGGCCGGGGCCAGCCGAGAAACGGCCGCAGGCGCCGGTCGCCCTCAAACCAATGATAGCCGCCCAGCAACTCGTCGGCCCCCTCGCCGGTCAAAATGACTTTGAAGCCGGCCTGGTGGCAGCTGCGGTAGAGCAAGTAAAGCGGGATGCTGGTAGCCGAGCATTGCGGCTCTTCCAATAGACTGACGATGTGCGGCAGGCAATCAAAGGCTTCGGCGCCAAAAGCCAGGTCGTGGTGTTGGCTGCCGAGATGGCGGGCAACCTGGCGCGCCTGGGCGGTTTCGTCATGGCTCGGATCGCTGAAGGCGATGTGAAAGGTGTGGATGGGCCGGCCGCCAGCTTCTGTCAACAAAGCGGCCAGGGTGCTCGAATCCAGGCCGCCGCTGAGGAGAGAGCCGACCTCAACGTCGCTCAGGCGCCAGGCGGCCACGCTCTTGCGCAGCCGGGCGAGAAATTCCTCGGCGGCTGCCTCGAAGGGAATGTCCCGATGCTTGCCCGGCCGGGGGTACTCCAGCTCCCAGTAGCGCCGGAAGGCTAGCCGGCCATGCTGCACAACTAGGGTGTGGGCGGCCGGGAGCTTTAGGACACCGGCAAAGAAGGTTAGGGGTGTGGGCACAAAGCCCCACTGGAGCAATTGGTCAAGGGCGGCCGGCTCAAGCCGGACGGAAAGATCTGGCAGCGCCGCCAGAAGCGGCCGAATCTCTGAGGCGAAGGCCAGCGTCGGTCCGAGTTGCGCATAATAGAGCGGCTTGATACCGAAGCGGTCGCGGGCCAGGAGCATTCTGCGCCGAGGTTCATCCCAGATGGCAAAGGCGAACATACCGTCCAGCCGTGGCACGGCTGCGTCGCCCCATTCGGCATACGCCTGGAGAACGACCTCGGTGTCGCTCAGAGTGCGAAAGCGATGGCCGGCCGTCTGAAGCCGTTGGCGCAGTTGGGGCGCGTTGTAAACCTCGCCGTTGTAGACGATCCAAAGCTTGCCGTCGGCGGTGCTCAGGGGTTGGTGGCCGCCGGTCAGGTCAATGATGCTCAAGCGGCGGGCCGCTAGCCCAGCTCCCGGCCGGCAGACGATGCCTTCGTCGTCCGGTCCGCGATGGGCGAGCAACGTGGCTGCCCGGCGCAAGCGGGCCTCGGCTACGTCCGGCCCCAGGATGCCCACAATGCCGCACATCGCTCAGGCACCCAGCTCGGCCGGCAGGGTCAGATCACGTGGGAAGGCCAGCATGACCTTGAAACCGCGCCAGTTCTCATCCTCTTCGTAGTACGGCTGACCGTCGAGGGCCAGCCAGGCGTGGCCGTGAAGCTGGCGTTCAGGCCGCCCATCGCCAAGGCGGGCCCCAAATTGGAGCTCAACGGGTACGCCGGCCCGGCGCAGGAAGTAGTAGCGGGTCAAAGAGCGGCGCAGGCAGAGGCCCAGCGGCGAGCGCCGATCCAGCAGCGCGGCCAGATCGGCCAGGTCGCGGACGGCGGCCTCATGAGCCGGCCCCACCCGGCCGCCGAGGGCCGGCGGCGTCAATCCGGCGATGGCTTGGGGCAGCGGCTCGCGCAGACGGGCGGGAAGTGAGCGGCAGAAGCGGCCGGCCTCAGTTAACAGCCAGCGCCGCCGGCGGCTCACAAACAAGGTCGGCGCGACGGCTAGCACCAGCCTCAAATTGTGTAGGCGCATGGCCTAGCTTATCTCCACCAGCCGGTCGGCGGCCAGCTTGCCTGCCAGTTCCAGCAGGTCCCGGCCGACCCTGTCCGGCTCAACCTGATACTTCTCGGCAATGGTTTGTGCGTGGCCGGCGATGCTGGTGGCCCCATCGAGCAGCTCCCAAAAGTCGGTACCGACCTTGTTCAGAGAAAAGTAGGCGCCTGTGTCGAGCCGGATCAAAATGGCTTCATCGGCCACGCGCTCGTAGCTTGTGTTCGCTGAGCGGCGCAAGACGGAATTAGCATCCAAGATCTGAGCTCCTTATACTTCGGGCTGATGCGCTGGGAATTTCACGGGCTAATTATCGAAGGAAGGGCGGCCGACGCAAGGCTGGCGGCTGCCTGGGCGCGCACGTTTGCGCCCCTGCCGGCCGCCGAAGACGAGAGGCCGGCCGACCTGTGGCTTGAGCTGGAAATGACGGCGAAGGCTCCTGAGCCGCCGGCCGGGGAGCCTGACTTCCGGCAACCTGATCTCCTGGAATACTACGTCCGCAATCGGCACGTCGTGGCCTACTTCCCGCGCTTCGGCCGGCTGGATATTGATCTCGGCCAAGGCGTCACCCGAGGCCAAATATTGCCGCCGGTCCTGACCACCTATGGCGTGCTGGAAGATGTGATCGCCATTGCCCTTACGGCCCACCTGCGCCGGCGCGGGCTGTTCCTCATTCACGCCTTTGCGGCCGCCTTGGCCGGCCGGGCGGCGCTGCTGGTGGGCGCTATCGGCAGCGGCAAGACGACCACCGGCATGGCGCTGCTGAGCGGCGGCTGGCGCCTACTCTCCAACGACTCGCCTCTAGTCGTCGCCGGCGGCCGGATTCTGCGCTATCCGGGCCTGCTGACCGCGTACCCGGAAAGTTTCGGCCGCTTCGAGGCGACTGCTCATTTGGCCGAGGCGACCGAGGAGGGCCGCGAGCGGCGCAAGATGCTGGTCCCAGCCGAATCCATCTGGCCCGGCGTGTGGCTGGGAGAGGCGGCCGCGGGCGCCATCTACTTTCCGCAGATTAGCGGAGAGGGGGAGCACGCGTTGCGGCCGCTTGGCGCGGCCGAGGCCTTGCGCTTGCTGCTGCCGCATGCGGTCGAACAATGGGATCGAGAGCTTATCCCCACCCATTTGCGCGTCTTGCGCCAACTTGTCGAAACAGCCCCTGCCTATCAGCTCGAGCTGGGTCCAGACGTGGCGGCCGTGCCGGCCCTAATCCGCTCCGGCCTACAACCCAAGTAGCTCGGCCCCTTCCGAGACCGCCCCTTTGTGGGTGATAGGGTTGAAGCGCACCATGCGGCCGGTCAGCCAGGCGATGGCGGGCTTGAGCGGCGAATGGATCAGGGCCCGCTTGAGCCGGCCTTCCCAAAAATGTCTGAAATACTGGTGGCGCCAGCGCCAGCGCAGCAGCCCGTAGTAGGGCGCTAACAGCCAATGGCCCTGGGAGCGGCCGACGAACAAGATGTCGTTGATCTCGGACATCACCTGGGCTTCAGGGTCGCTCACCCAGGGCGTGTTGCCCCGATTCAAATCCATGTCGCACCAGCCCTCTTGATTTTCGGGTGGCACGTAGCCCATCGCCAGAGCTTTCGGCCATAACGGGGTGCCCGGGTAGGGCATGTAGACGCAGACCGAGCAGCGGATGTTCTCGCTCATGTCCGCCAGCGTTTCGATAGCCTCAAAGGTCACACGGCGCTCGTCGTCTTGCTCTTCGGGTAGGCCGACGATAAAGGAGCAATTGGCTTCAACGTTGGGGGCATAGGTAACCAGGTTGCGCAGACCCCATTCGATCTGCCAGGCTTGCTGATCCTTGGTCATGCGGTCCAGCACTGGCTGCGAGGCCGACTCGACGCCGATATTGACCCACTGACAGCCGGTGGCGTGCAGCCAGTGGCAAAACTCTGGCTTGAGCAGTTGCACCCGCACCTGGCCGCTCCACGGCATGCCGACTTTCTCTACCAGGCGCTGCATGGGCTTGATGCGGCCGAAAAGGTAATCGTCGGCATAATCCACGGCGTCAATGGCGTAGTTGTCTTTGAGCCAGCCGATTTGCTCCAAGATGAATTCGTCAGAGTGCTGGCGCCAGGTGCGCTGCATGACGACCTCGTTGTAGCAGAAGCCGCAGCGGAAGGGACAGCCACGCGAGATATAGACGGGCATGGCCCGCTTGTACGGGCCGCTAGGGATGAGATAGGCCTCTACCTTTGGAAGTAGGTCCCAGCGCGGCCGGAACTGATCCAGATCGGCAATGAAAAGCCGCTCGCGTCCGAACCTGGGCCGGCCATCAGCATCCTTGTAGGCCAGGCCCGGCGTCGCCGACCAATCGGATGCGCCGCCGGCCGCCAGGCTAAGCGCCAACTCTTGAGCTGTGATTTCGCCCTCGTTGACGACGACGAAATCCACGTAAGCTTCCTTCAGCACTTCGAGCGGCATGATGGTGGAGTGGACGCCTCCCCAGACGACCGGCACCCCCAGGTCGTGTACCAGGCGCGAGGCCTCTATGGTCGGCCGGAGCTGAGGGCCGGTAATGGTGCTGAAGCCGACGAAGAGCGGCCGCTCGGCCGCCACTCGGGCGGCGAAAGGGGCCACGAACTCCTCGGTCTGGTGAAAAAGCTCGACCTCAAAGCCCACCTGTTCCAGCGCATCGGCCACGTACATGATGCCGAAGGGCGGGTACATGTCCCGCTGATTGCGGAAGTTGATCAGGAAGACTTTGCGGTTAAGGTCGCGACGATCGGCCGGTAAGGGCTGCGGCCGGATGGCCAGATCGTCGAAGGTGACCAAGCCAGGGCTCATTCAGGGGCTCGGCTTTAGCCGCCGACGAGGGGCAGGCGGCCGCTGTAGGCCAGCACGACGCAGGCCAAGGCTAGAATGTCGATGAAGACCAGGAAGGCCAGGAGAAGCCGCTGTGAGGGGCTGAGGCCGGCCAGAAGCCCGCCTGTCCGGGCCACGCTGGGCTCGCTCTCCAGGTCATCGTAGACCGTGCTGGCCCGGGCGCTCTTTTCGCGCAAGGATTCGAATTCTTCGTCCATCATCGTCCTCCCAAACACAGATGGCTTATGTGAACCGGCAAGGCTAGGCTATCGCCCTTGAGTCCAAAAGTCAACCGCGAAGGCTGACGTCCCCGGCCGCCAAGGCATGCAGCTGGCCTTGCCCGTCGCGCACCAGCAGGCGGCCCCACTCGTCGCAGGCCTCGGCGACGCCTTCAAGCCGCCTCTTGCCGACGGCCACAACCGACCGCCCGAGCGTAACCAGGCGGTTGCTCCAGGCCGCCAGTGGCGAAGCGCCGGCTGCGGCCGCTTCGTAAGCCGCCTCAATCCGCACCAGCAACTGGGCCAAAAATTCGGCCCGGTTCTGGCGCCGCCCACTTTCTAGCTCCATGCTGGTGGCCTGGCCATAGCTATCAGGTAATACGGGCGGCCGGCCATTTACATTGATGCCCAGGCCCACAAGGGCCCATTCTAGCCGATTCGCGGATAATTCGGCTTCAAGCAGCAGCCCACCCAGCTTGGCCCAGCTCCGGCCGCGGGCGACGATGAGGTCGTTGGGCCACTTCAGCTGTACGCCCAGGCCGCAGTGGGCCTCAATCGCTTCGGCCGCCGCCAATCCCGCCAACATCGTTAGCCAGGCTGCCCGCTCGGGCGGCCAGCCGGGCCGGAAGAGCAGCGACGCCAGCACGCTCGTGCCGGCCGGGGCCAGCCAGCGCCGGCCGCGCCGGCCGCGCCCCTGGCTTTGATAATCGGCGACGACCAGGCTGCCTTGCGGCGCGCCTTCTTGGGCCAGCGCGCGTAAGAATTCATTGGTGGAGCCGACCGATGGCAAGTAGTGGAGCGGCCGGCCAAGCCAGCGTGTGGCTAGGCGGCCGCCTATCTCCTCCTGATTGTAGTCATCAACCATGCTAGAACCTATTTTAAGCCCGCCTGCATGGATTGCGCACGTGGGCCCAGGCACTCCGAAGGAATGTGGTGGCCCCATAGACGCGGTCGGCACGCCCTCCTGTCACGATCGCTGCGGGCGGTGAGGGTTAGATTGGCTAGGCGCGGGTCGGCGGACTGGGCCCAGTTGGGCTATCATCTGACCCGAATAGGCTGAACGGAGGGACAGAATGGCCGAACTCAGTCAGCAGCAAAGTAAGCACATTTGGTGGCGCAGGTTAGGCCAGGCGCTAGCGGGGCCGGCCGGACTCCTCCTCCTTGGTGTCCTATGCAACCTGATTGACCAGCTCGCTGGCCTCGGCAGTGACGTCGGCGGCCTGTTTCGCGATACACTGAACTGAGCCGACGCTTCTGGAGTAACACCATGCCCCGCATCCTATACAAGCCCGGGGGTCAACCGCCCCGCTTCGACTGCACCGTCCAGGAGTTGCCGGCGCTACTCGGAAGCCAGTCGGGCCTGGTATGGTTGGATTTGGACTCAGAGGGCGACCTAAAGCTGAGTGAGCAGATTCTGGCTCAAGTCTTCAAATTTCACCCGCTGGCGATAGATGACGCCCTGCGCGAGGTCCATGGGCCCAAGTTGGACAACTGGGGCGACTATTTGCTCGTGGTCTTGCAGGAGGCCGTCTTCGCGGCCGGCCGGAGCGAGCTGAAACAGACCGAGCTCGACATCTTCCTCGGCCCCTCTTTTCTGGTGACCTACCACCATGAGCCCAGTCCGGCCGTGGAGGCCTTGTTGGAGATGAGCCGTCAAAATCCGCCCTGGCTGGAGCGCAGCAGCGGCCATGTCCTTTACCGCCTGGTGGACGAAATGACGAATCGCTATTTCCAGACGATTGACGACATGGAAGGCCTTATGGACGAGATGGAGGAGCGCATTTTCCGGCGGCCGCCACCCCGCACCCCCGAAGCATTGTTCGACTACAAGCGCATTTTCATGCAGCTTCGGCGCACCTTTTCAGGCCAGCGCGAGCTCCTCGGCCGGTTGGCGCGTGAGGAGTTGCCCGCTATCCCTCAGCGTGATCAGGTTTACTTCCGCGACGTCTACGACCATTTCTCTCGCCTGTACGAGCTGAGCGAAAACATGCGCGATCTATCCATGGCGTTGCTTGAGACCTACCTCTCCGTCGTCAGCAATCGGTTGAACACTGTAATGAAGACGCTGACCATCGTCACCAGCCTGTTCATGCCGCTGACCTTTATCACCAGCTTTTACGGCATGAACTTCTTCGTTAACCAGACGCCCGACCAGAGGTGGACAAACCCGGCCGCGCTGGCCATCACGTTCGCCATCATGATCCTGACGCCGCTGGGCATGTTGCTATGGATGCGGCGCCAGGGTTGGCTATAGGCGTTATGCGCCGCACAGTGCGCGCCCCGCGCGGGACCAAGCTGCATTGCAAAGGCTGGCTGCAAGAGGCGGCCTACCGGATGCTGCAGAACAACCTCGATCCAGAGGTAGCCGGCGACCCGGATAACCTGATCGTGTATGGCGGCCGCGGCCGGGCAGCCCGCAACTGGGAGGCGTTTGACGCCATCTTGGAAAGCCTGCGCCGGCTTGAAGACGACGAGACCCTGCTGGTGCAAAGCGGCAAACCGGTGGCAGTTTTTAAGAGCCACGCCGATGCGCCGCGGGTGTTGATCGCCAACTCCAACATCGTGCCCCACTGGGCCACACAGGAGAATTTCGACCGCTGGGAGGCAGAGGGCCTGATAATATATGGCCAGATGACGGCCGGCAGTTGGATCTACATCGGCACCCAGGGCATCTTGCAGGGCACCTACGAGACCTTCGCGGCAGCGGCCCGCGCGGCCGGCTGGCCCTCGCTGGCCGGCAGGTGGGTGTTGACGGCCGGCCTGGGCGAGATGGGCGGCGCCCAGCCGTTGGCGGTCACGATGAACGGTGGCGTGGCGTTGGTGGTCGAGGTGGACGAATGGCGCGCCCACCGTCGGCTGGAACATCGCTACCTGGATGAGGTGGCCGAAACGGTGGAAGAGGCGCTGGGGCGGGTGGCGCACTACGTCGAGGCCAGGGCGCCGCGCTCCATTGGGCTGATCGGCAACGCGGCCGAGGTCTTGCCAGAGCTGCTGGCGCGCGGGACTAACCCGGACATCGTGACCGACCAGACGCCGGCCCACGATTACCTGGCCTATATCCCGGATGACATTCCCTTTGAGGCTGCCCGCCGGCTGCGCGAGACGGATCCCCAGGCATTCGGCCGGCGCTCGGCCGAGGCGATGGCCCGCCATTGCGCCGCCATGGTCGAGTTCCAGCGCCGGGGCTCGATTGTCTTCGATTACGGCAACAACCTGCGCCAGCGGGCCCTGGATGCCGGCTTTGAGGAGGCCTTCAGCTACCCCGGCTTCATCCCGGCCTACATTCGGCCGATGTTCTGCGAGGGCAAAGGGCCGTTTCGCTGGGTGGCGCTCAGCGGCGACCCGCAGGATATTTACGCCACCGACGAGGCCGTCATGCGCCTCTTCCCACAGGACGACCACCTGCATCGCTGGCTGCACATGGCGCGAGACCAGGTCGCCTTCCAGGGCCTGCCGGCCCGCATCTGCTGGCTGGGCTATGGTGAGC